>CAXQOB010000205.1:0-57857 GCA_964225475.1 Candidatus Nitrosopumilus sp.
CCTCTTCATCGATAATGATTTTGCGTCCAATTTTTGGAAGAACGTCTTGCATCGTTTCAATGTAAATCCGTTGCTTCGTTACCTCAGGAGCTTTCATGAACTCAACAAGTAGTGCGTTAAATCGAGCAACATCACCCTGTGCCTCGTTGATACGCTTGACTGCATATCCCTCAGACGCTTGGACCTTTTGCTCTGCTTCACCCCTGGCGCGAGGCACGACTTTGTTGTACTCACCATTGGCAACGTTGACCAACTTCTCTCGTTCTTGTTGCGCCTGATTCACTTCATTGAATGAAGGCTGTACTGGCGTTGGAGGGTTAACGTTTTTCAGTTGCACTTGATCAATACTGAGGCCCAATTCATATCTATCCACATAATCCTGTAGACTCCTGAGTGCCTCTACCTCTATCTCCTGTCGACCGATCGTGATCACCTCATCGACAGTTCTATCACCAACAACGGTTCTCATCACCGACTCGGAGAGGTCGCGAAGCGTCAAATCGGGATCACGAACTTCAAACAAATACGACTTTGGTTCCTTCACACGAAACTGCACAACCCACTCCACTGTCGCGGAATTAAGATCACCAGTTACCATGCTTCTTTCAGCGGCTTGCTCGCCGGAAAACTGTGTTGAATAGGTGGATCCCTCATACGTTGCGAATCCAAACTCCTGCTTTAACTGGCGTCGGACTGGCACAATTTCGACCCGATCTACTCCAAAGGGAATCTTGAATCTCAAACCAGGTTCGACCGTTTTGATGTACTTTCCAAAACGCATCACGACCCCCTGAGACTCTGCTTGAACCGTGTAGATTCCAGTGAGCAGAATACCCAGTAATAGTAGCACGCCGATCCCCGGCAAAATGAATGGGCGGTACTTCTGCAGCTCCGCCCATTCTGCCTCATAGCGTTTCGAACGATTCATGATTAACTCATATAAGTTGGTGGAATTGTTCAGTTATCGAACCAACAAACTCAGTCATGCGAGGAAGGTCATCTTCGCGTTGCAGTTGGGATACCCTCGAAAAGAGAGCCGTTCAGCAACCTTCAAAAATAAGATGGTTAAAAGGCATATGTGGAATGTGTTGCCGGACAAAGAACGCTCAAGCACTCACACCCTCCAATTGATCATTAGCGAGTTTCTCAGTGAGCAGCATGGTGAGTTCCTTGACCCTGTCTAAGTTGCCCCTGGCTACCTTGACAGGCTCAACGGATCGACCGAGATCGCGCGATCATTTCAAGGAAGCGTAGATATTCCACCCACAGACCCTAACAGACAAACCTTACCCGATGGTTTTCTTTCAGTGAGAAACATCATGAATTCGAGTTAGAAAACCAACGCGAAGAGCCCACTAACCTAAAACAGTCGTCATAAGTGATATCACCACACCGATAATGGGTGGATGAGCTATACCCCGCTACGGAGCGAACAAGGCAAATGGATGAATGCAGAATCGTCACCACGGATGATTCGATTGAAGGCAACCCGACGAGAGAGGGGCTAATGAACCGAGCGGAAACCAATCAAGAATACCTTCAAAACTCAATCACTGAAGCAACCGGTTCAATCCGTAACAGACACGGTTTCGCTTAGCCTGCGTGCCTCAATGGTCTTGTGAAGATTGAATTTACATGATCCTCAGTTACCCTTAGTTGCCGAGAGTCTGCCGCACATCGAAGCGATTGCTCAGCAAGGTCAATCATCAGACCAAGTCGTCCACCGGAGTATTGATGAATCCGTCTTACCGCGGATGCACTGAAAATATCATCCGCCCCCCCAACCTCTCGAATTGACATCTGGAGAAACTCAAAAGCCTCGATGCAACTAATTTCTCCCAGTCGTAGCGCGGAGCCTGAAGTCACACTGGAATCTTCATCGATACTCTGCCACTGACTTTGATTCTTAAAATCTCCAGCGACCAAGACAGACAACCCCTCGCAAAAAGAACTTACGTGCGCGACGGTACTAACCATCGATAATGCTGGTCGATCAAGCACCCACACTGTTCGCAAACCGATCTGTTTATTTGCGGAAACCTCCTCAGAGATTGACACAAGAGCCTGCTGAAAACCTTGATCCGTAGAGAGATCTAGAGATGCGAGCAGTGATTTCAAAACCGTTCCGCTGCTGACCCCATCGGCGTCAGAAAGAATCATCTGTACGGCATGACTTCCAAAACCTCGCATGTTCGAAAGATAATCCAACATGCATGAAAGGCCGCTCTGCCTTGGGGCTGAGAGAGTCGCAATCGGAGCCGGATCCGAAAGATAGTCTGCAAAACGGCACAAGAGCATCTGCCTAGACGCAGCAAGATATAGCTGGCCTTTCTCTGACAGAAGAAAGGGTGGATCGACCAATCCCCAATGACTCTGATAATCGCTCAAGTTGGCGAACCTCTGATGATCGATGACTTTTCTAACAATTAACGAAGCGGCTACCAATTCCCAAAAGAGTCGGCCAAGAATGTCCCAGATCTGGCTGGTAAGGAAAATAGAGTCACTCTCTACCACGTGCCCTACTTGGTAATTATCGGCCGTGTTTCTGAACAACTTGAACAAGCCGTTTTGGCGGTGGTTCGCCTGATTTAGAAAAACTAGCCCACCCCATCCAGTTGCATCAGGGAAAATGAATTCCAGTAGTAACAATCAAAGAGTGACCTAAAAAAGGTCCTCTGCATGAATGCAATCAATGTTAAAACGTAGAGTTGCACCGTATGCTATCTGCAACCCAAAGCAAGCGTTAATTGACCCAACAAAGCCCCCCCATGGATCAACTCAGCTTGACCGGATTGTGCCTCTTCAACAACCTTGACTGTCTGCTTTAAGAATCCTCGCTGCCTCACGAATCAATGACCAAACGTTACTATGTTCCCGATCTACCGCAGTTGGGTGGGACTATCTCCCTACCTCCCTCCGAAGCGCAGCACGCAATTCGCGTCATGCGAATCAAAGTCGGCGAAGCGATCGAACTTTTTAACGGCCAAGGCCTGCAAGCCGAAGCCATGATTGAAGACGTAAAACGGAATGCCTGCATCTGTCAGGCGAACGCGGCCTGCAGCATCGACCGGGAACCAAAACGAAAAGTGCGACTGGCAATCGCCTTACCCAAACCTGACCGCGCGAAAGAGTTAATCGAACGACTCACTGAACTGGGGGTGCAGAGCGTGACTCCAATCATCGCGGAGCGAACACAGCGCGGGCCTACCGATTCCACACTGGAAAAGCTATCCAAGGTCATCATTGAAGCTTGTAAGCAGAGTGGAAGGAATCAACTGATGCAACTCAAGCCAACCATGAAATCACTCACCTTCTTTCAAAGCGATGAGATTGAAAATAAAGTGATCGCTCACCCAGTGCCCGATGGGGTTGCTGCTCTGACGTACAGAGAGGCGGCTAACGATAAAGCTTTCTCGATTGCGATTGGTCCCGAAGGAGGATGGACCGATCATGAATACCAAGCAGCCATTGACCAAGGTTATTCCCCAATCAATCTGGGCAAAAGAATCTACCGTATTGAAACCGCTGCAGTTGCACTGGCAGCAAATCTTATTGATTAGCTTCCAACGACGAAGCTTAAATCAGCGTTGGAATGAGCGAACCGGGCACCGAAAAGCGAAATCGTCTCAGCGTTCCTCAGAGAGCAAACACCCAACTTTCGGCTAACTTTGGAATCACGGAATTCCCCGAACAATCGTTGGCCCAATTAGCTTTGTGAATGAGACGGGCAAATGCTGCCATACTTTCACTAAACGCTGCTTACCATCCGAATCAGGCCGCATCTCCTCGGGAGACCCGCTTCGAACATAGTATTGCCAGACTGCCGGCGATGGCTGTGCACCCCATTGACGCTTGAAGCGGTAAGTTCCGCTGCTCTCACTGCTGCGTCCAAAGTCAAAGACCTTGCTTCCTCGCTCAATTGATCGCTGAAGTAAGTGCCAATACATCAACATGTTTGCGTTAGTACGATTAAACTCACGCAAACTACTTGCACTGGGAACCTCAGAAACCTCACCAGCATGGACGAGCAAAGCTGCCGCAATTGGCTGCCCATCTTTGCGAACCACACTCAACTCAGCGTCCGCACCAAACTCTCGCAATACACTCGAAAATAAACGCTTCGAGAAAACAGGGGTTCCAAGATCTCGCATGTTTCTGGCAAAAACCTGATAGAACTCACCCAGCAGATCACCACCTCCAAATTCAACACTCAGGTCATAGTCGTTTGACTTTTTGATTTGGCTTCGGTGCTTACTCTTGAACGACTTGAGCAGCTCCTCAGACGTTGAAGGCAATTCGAGCCTCATATGAAACTTATCAGTTCGTTCAAAGTTCAATCGATCGTGCTGCACTGGTACTTCGTGCCGCAGTTCCAAATATTTAACATCTAATTGGTCAGCAAGATTGCAAGCATGGTCAACCATAGAATGAGCTGCATCATCATTTTTCGCCCACACTCCTCCGGTATTAACGTACGGAAGACTGACTAAAAAACGACCAAAGATGGGGCCTTTGACCAGCATCAGGGGTAACAACCCCACAACTTCGCCACCCATTTTCGCGCGAATCAAAAAAGAACGATGCGAAAGCCCCTCCGCAACCCCTGAGATCCAGGCAGGACGATGGGCATTGAGTTGGGGATAGACGGTTCTCTCGCACTCCTGCCAACCGTTTGGCCAATCGAGAATATCAACGTCCATTGCAGCCGATCATGAATGAAGAAATGCAAAAAGCTCAATCACCTTGAACAATCATCAGCCAGTTCATGAATGACCTGACCCGCGCCGACAGGATTCGCACTTCGCACGGTAATGCAAATCGGTAATCCGTTGATCGACAAGGACAGTTTGCATTCAGAAGGATGCGGAAACGACGAAAAAACAGGAACTCCGGCCTGATCCCTCATCAATCCATCACGCGACCTCGAAGAAATCTCCTGACCCGCATAATCGATACATCGCGGACGAGGCGAAGCAGCGAGTCGGCCGGACGATCAACAATGTGCATCTACTCATTCTTTGGTAGGAATTAGTGTCTCGTTCACACTAATCACTTTTTTGAGTCCTAGTCGCCTCAACCTCAACCGTTCGAACTTTTGCCTTTGGCTTTTCCAAGACAGTCCCCGGTACCAACCAAGGACCTGTTGAGTGCTGCTCGATCAACTCCATCAACTCATCATTGTTAATCGATTCAATTTCGAGCAATCTCTGAGTGACTGCCTCTAATACCTCGCGACGCTGCTCAAGAATTTCACGTGTTTGTGCGAGTGCATCTTCGATGATTCGTGCAACTTCCTTATCGATCAGTTTCGCCATTTCCTCGCTGTGCATCATTTGATAACCGTCAGCACCACCTCCTGCCAAGAATGGTGATCGTGAACTTCGACGAAAATTGATTCGACCAAGTCGACTCATTCCATAATCCATGACCATGCCCCGAGCGACTTCCGTACATCGCTCGAGGTCATTTCTCGCTCCGGTGCTGATATCCTGAAAAATCATTTCTTCGGTGAGCGTACCAGCGAGCAAGACTTTCATATTGCTTTCGAGCTCTCCCTTGGTCACCAAGAATCGCTCTGACTCTGGACGTTGCATTGTGTAACCGAGTGCTGCAATCCCTCGTGGGATAATGCTAACTTTATGCACAGGGTCAGTATTCGGCAGGGCAGCCGCGACAATCGCATGTCCAGCTTCGTGGTAAGCAACACGAACTTTTTCATCCTCGTTCATCAACCGATTTTTCTTCTCAAGGCCGGCTGTCACCCGCTCAACTGCCTCGTTGAATTCCTGCATCCCTACAACCGGTTTTTCCCTCCGGGCAGCCAAAAGTGCAGCTTCATTCACAAGATTACTTAGATCGGCGCCGACGAAACCGGGCGTGATTGATGCCACCTCTTTCAAATCAACATGCTCATCCAGTTTCACGTTCTTGATATGAACTTTTAGAATATCCTCCCGACCTCCAATATCGGGACGATCCACCAAAACATGGCGATCAAATCTTCCTGGTCGCAGCAATGCAGGGTCCAGAGTTTCGGGTCGATTGGTCGCAGCAATCACAATCACGCCAGAGTTCGAGTCAAACCCATCCATTTCCACTAGCAGTGCATTCAGTGTCTGCTCGCGTTCATCATGCCCGCCAACTGCTGATCCACTCCGACTTTTCCCCAATGCATCCAATTCGTCGATAAAAATGATACCAGGAGAGCGTCCTTTAGCCTGTTGAAACATGTCTCGTACGCGAGCAGCACCCACTCCAACATACATCTCGACAAAATCGCTCCCTGACAAGCCAAAGAAAGGGACACCGGCTTCACCGGCAATGGCTTTAGCAAGTAACGTTTTTCCAGTACCGGGCGGTCCGATCAACAGCACGCCCTTTGGAATTCGTCCACCTAACGAGTGGTACTTCTCGCTATTCTTCAGGAAGTCTACCACCTCGCGGACTTCTTCCACCGCCTCGTCAATGCCAGCTGCATCATCAAAGCTGATCGATAAATCCTCTTGTCCGTATAGTTTGCCGCGACTTCGCGAAAACGACATCGGTGATCCAACTCCGCCAATTCGACGCAGCATCACAACACCCAAAACAAGCAAGATTCCGATCATCAGCAACTCGGGCCAATGATCCTGTAACAACCGACTCGGTCGAGCATTATCCCATGTCACCCCCGACGCGTTCAAATACTCAACGAGTCTCTGATGTTCCGCTTCATTGTTGACATCACGAACTGTTTGAAAATCAACGCGAACAGGCTCACGACTATTGTCCTTGCCACCGGCTCCCAGTGATCGATACAAGACCGTACCCGTTACAGCCTCGTCAGAAACAAGAATTTCTCGTAGGTCACTCAACTCAATCAGTGTCTCCTCACTTTGAGCGGATGTGACTACCACTTTTGCAATACGACCGTTAGTCGGCCGGACTTCGGAATCGACCGGGGATGCAGCATCCACCAAAGTGGCTGTATTTGAGTCTATTTCGTCCCTCGGGGAAGATGCATCCTGATTCGAGTTTTTGTCATGACTCTCGCCCGATGATTCAATCTGACTCGCTTCAGCAGATGAGTGATTAGCCGCTGCACTTGGTTGCGATTGAATCGCGGTTCGACGCACCTCGGCCATTCGCTCCAGCAGCGTCATCATCTCTGGGTAACGTATTCTTCGATCAGCATTACCAAAGAGGAATGCACTGAGCATGATCGCGGCTGCTATCGCAATAAGGACGAGTAAGACACTGCCCCCGCTAGTACCGTCATTGGAGTTTTGATTCTTTGGCTTCTCGTCACTCATGCTTCACTCAAAAAATAGAAGTAATCCCAAAATCAAGAAGATTTTGTGCTCACCGGCCCAATCCCCATGGGTTAGACGCCAAACCCGAAAGGATAGTCTCCCACGGCATTCTTTGATCGAAAAGCAAAACAGACAAGCCGGGCTCGGTTAGGAAGTTTTTTTGTCGGGTCGTAAGGGTCAAGACGATCCTTCTTGATGTGGTATGGTTTATGAGAGGTTAAAATCCGGCGGAGCTCCGTTGGGCGCTGTTCTTTTGGTAATCACGACGGTTGGTATTTGCAGCATCATCAGAGGTAGAATCCGCTCGCTCCCTCGCGGTTTGGTGTATTCACCTCACTCCATTGTGGCTCGACATCTAGTCCGGTAGCGAATCGACTCAGCCGACTGACTTGGCGGATATTCAAGAACGAATGGTTTGCTCAAAAAGAATCAATACCTTTAATATTCAGATCAGAACCATGCAGAATGGGTCAAAGCGAATGCAATTTCGAGCAGAGAGTCGGCGGCATCACCCCTCACCGAGAAAGAAGTGCAGGCTTTTCAAGGCTTTGCGGCGACCTTTTCCCTTGTAAACCCATCGATTGAAATCGAAAATCTTTTCGGCCGAGTGCCAAACCCGCCCCCACGAATCCACTGCGATGAATCCC
This sequence comes from Candidatus Nitrosopumilus sp., assembly GCA_964225475.1. GTDB lineage: Bacteria > Planctomycetota > Planctomycetia > Pirellulales > Pirellulaceae > Rubripirellula. The sequence continues at coordinate 7,940 of CAXQOB010000205.1, forward strand.
TTGCCCAACGAGCCATATCAGGCCAAAGATGACCGAGTGGTACAGAATGTCCTAGTGCTGGGGGCCACGGGCAGCATTGGCACAGCAACTCTGGATGTTCTTCGGAAGCTCAATCAGGTCGACTCTAAATGCCGTTGGAACCTCTGGGGAGCTTCCGGACACTCCAAGCTGAATCAACTACTTGAGCTCTGTTCTGATGAATCAGAGGTTGGCTCTGGTTCTCATTTATTGTTTTCCGATTGCCAACAGGGGACGCAGTTTCGAGAACTGAATCCAGCAGTTGAAAAGCGTTTATTCGGAATTGGCCCTGATGCACTCACCGAAGCGGCAGGTCATTCGGAAGTCGATATCGTGGTTGCTGCGATTGTGGGTCGAGCTGGACTGGAAAGCACCCTCGCTGCGATTGATGCGGGGAAACGCGTTGCGTTGGCGAATAAAGAGACCTTGGTCGTGGCCGGGCCTGTAGTCCAACAGAAATTAGCCTCTTCGGAAGCAGAATTGCTCCCAGTAGACAGTGAACACTCTGCCGTTTTCCAGTGCCTACAAGGAGCAAATGCACCGCCACGGAAAATTATTTTGACAGCCAGTGGAGGGCCCTTCAGAACATGGACCAAAGATCAGATGACTGTGGCCACACCAGAGTCGGCCTTATCACACCCCACTTGGGAAATGGGGCCAAAAATCTCAATCGACTCGGCAACCATGATGAATAAGGCATTGGAAATCATTGAGGCAAAATGGCTTTTCGGGCTGCCAGCTGAATCGATAGAAGTCATGGTCCATCCACAATCGATCATCCACTCAATGATCGAATTCCAAGACGGATCCGTTTTGTCGCAGATGAGTCCACCGGACATGCGGCTGCCCATTCAGTATGCCCTAACCTACCCAGATCGACTGCCTTCGGATTCTCCGCCGTTTGACCGAGGCCGAACTTGGGGATTGGAGCTGGAGGTGGCAGACCTTGATCGGTTCCCCGCCTTGGGGCTTGGGTTTGAAGTGGCAAGAGTGGGTGGAACGGCCGGTGCTGTGCTAAATGCAGCAAACGAAGAAGCGGTCGGGCTGTTCTTGGACGGAAAAATTCGGTTTACTGACATCGTCGAGGGATGCGGAGATGTGCTGCGAAATCACCAATTCGAGCCAACTCCTACGCTGGAACGCCTCCTACAATTAGACCAATGGGCAAGAAATGAACTCCGAAAACGAATGAGAGTAACCGATTAATGCCCCGTTAAGGTCTTGAACTGCGATCCTGCCAGCTCCAAATCCCCTGCAACTGCGAACGGCGTGTTCAGGTATTTTTAGGAAAATCGAACGTAATGATGATGAAGCCAGAACCACACGTAAGTTCAAAAATGATTCAGTTGCGATCAGCGTAGGAGCAACCCGGAGGTCTATCGAGTGAAAAACCTCCCGAAAAGCACAGAGACGTGATTAAAAAATAGTCAGAGTTAAGAATCGAGAGAAAAGGTAAAAGCTAGATGATCGACTGGATTGCAGACGTGATGCCGTTGGCCGCAGCGGCGGCTGATGACCCCGGATTACTGGCTAGTTTGCTGTACAAATTTTCGCTCGCACTCAGAATCGCGCTGGGAATCGGTCTTGTGATTTTCGTGCACGAACTCGGTCACTTTGTTGCCGCCAAAACGTTCGGTGTGAAGTGTGAAAAGTTTTACGTTGGCTTCGATGTACCACTAAAACTTGGACCCATCAAATTCCCTCGAACACTGGGGAAATTCAAATATGGCGAGACAGAATATGGGATCGGGGTGATTCCATTGGGTGGCTACGTCAAAATGCTCGGCCAAGACGATGACCCGAGAAAACAGGAAGAAGAAGCCAAACGTATTCGAGTCGAGGAAGAGGAGGAGACGGATTCAGAGGCGCCGGCACTGGACCCACGAAGTTTCCCGGCTAAGCCTGTTTGGCAAAGAATGATCATTATCAGCGCCGGAGTCGTGATGAACGTCATCACCGGTATCATTTTTGCCGCGATTGCTTTTGGCTTTGGAGTCGAATACAACCCCGCCGTGATTGGTTCAGTCACACCGGGCGGTCCTGCTTGGCAAGCTGGAATTGAACCCGGTGGTCAGGTTGTTTCTGTTGGAACATGGAATGATCCGCAGATGCATTTCTTGGAAATGCGCAAGGAAATTCTGACTCGTGGTCTCGAGGGACCTGAAGAGCCAATCAATCTTGGGGTGATTTACTCAGGGGAAGAAAAACAATTCACTCTTACAACCCAAGCAAGTCCAATTGTGAAGGAAGCGAGGATGATTGGGATTGCGATCCCCAATGCCCCTGTGCTGACTGCAAACCCCCAGGCGGTCCCCAATTCCTCGGCAGCCTCGGTTCTATCGAGTGCGGACGCGAATGCTGAAATTATCGGATTCAACGAAACGACCATTGATCAGGATTCCATTGTCCCTTCAACCACTCTTCTGAATCAGATTTACACTCATCCCGACCAGGGGATTGAGCTAAATCTTCGGCGTCAGGATGGAACAAATCATCAGGTGGTACTTCCACCTCAAAATGCAAAATCGCTGGGATTCCGCTTCGCCGTCGGTCCGGTGGTTGCGATGGTGGAAAACGGACCGGCAGATAAAGCTGGGATGCAAGTTGGTGACAGGATTCAGTCAATCAATGATCAAATGAATCTTGATGCCTATGGCTTAGCACAAATGCTTGTCGGCGTTACTGAAACCTTGACCGTTGTGGTCGAGCGCGGTGACGCAGAGGATTCAGCAGAGAAAGTTGAGCTGACAATTACCCCCTCAACGTCACCACAAACCCTGAGCCCAACCTCCAGTATCACCGGTGAAATCGCAGTCAACTCAGTTGGATTTGCGTATCAGCCTCTTGCTGTAATCGCATCAGTAAAAGAATCAGAACAGGCAACGGAAGAAGCCTCCGACGGAAACAACGCGTCTGATTCAGAGCCTGCATTGCAAGCAGGTGATGAATTGCAATGGATTGAACTCTCGCAAGATTCTGCTGACGGGATACAAGAGCCTGGCCAAGATGAGCGAGTTGCGACGCTGATCAAACAGCTCGTTGATCGTTGGGAAATATCACCAACGATGCCGCTCAATAACCTCCGTGATCTTCTACAAATCCTACCGGACGGTACGGAAGTCACGGTTGCTGCTAAGCGTGGCGAGGAAAACCAAATCATTAAATCCAAAGTCCAAGTAATGACGGATGAACTCTTCGTCTTTGACCGCGGATTGATTCTCGGTCAGCGACAAGCAATCCAGAAAGCAAGCTCATTTAGTGAAGCCTTTTCCCTCGGTTTACGTGAAGGTGTGAGACGTTTTAACGATGTCCTTCGCTTCCTCAAAATGATTCCACAGGGCCAAATCAAGCTGAAACACGTTGGCGGCCCATTGGAAATTGTGAATATTGCAAAACAAGAAACAGAGAAGGGACTCTCCAGACAGCTTATGTTTCTCACCATGCTGAGCATGAACCTTGCGATTCTTAACTTCCTGCCAATCCCTGCACTCGACGGCGGACATATGGTTTTCCTGATCTACGAATTGGTAGCCGGAAAACGGGCAAATGAAACGTTGGAATTTCGGCTGACCGTAGCAGGCCTGCTCGCATTGCTGACACTGATGGCAGTGGTTTTTGCAAATGATATCCTGCGATATCTCTAATTGTGCCATTCTTGAATTGCGGCGGTTTACGAACCGCCTTTGATTCATTGAAACTGTTAGCCCCGTTGCTCTTAGATTCAATAACGTGGAACGGATGGATCGATCTCGAGGCTCCAATGATCAATCCCGCCAGCCATGCTCTGCGTCTTTAGAAAACCATTGGCACGCAACGCCTCGGTGACGCGTAAACTCCTCATCCCGTGGTGACAATGAACCACCACATGACGATCCTGATGCGGCTCAAGTTCGCCGATTCGGCTCTGAATCTGACTCATGGGTAGCAAAAGACTTCCATCAATGGAAGCGACCGCGAACTCATCCTCCTCTCGCACGTCCAACAATAGAAAATCAGCCTGTTCTGTCCGCAAAGCGGAAACTGATTGGACATCAATTTCAAGAGGTAGCTCACTCATGTTGTTCTCACCAAATCGCTGCTTAGCAGGGTTTATAGTCGGCAATTCGAAATTGGGGTTTCAATGATCGCGGACGCTCCTAGAGTTTCAAGACGCTCCATCGACTCAATGATGTCAGACCGTTTAACCATCACCCTTACAGAACACCACTGATCATCCTCAAGTGAGTTGACCGTGGGAGAATTGAAACCTGGTGTGATCGCTTCGGCTTCCGCTAACTTATTCCTAGGAATATTGTATTCAAGCAGTGAATAATCTCTCGCAATCACGACACCTTCAAGCCGTCTAACCACACGGTCAGCAGTCAAAGTATCGTGAGATCGATTATTTTGAATCAAAACGGTTTCGTAAGATCCGATCTCCTCAAGGATCCGCAAACGATTCGCTGCAAGCGTGCTTCCTGTCTCAACCAAATCGACAATCGCATCGGCAATACCGAGCTGAATCATCACTTCCACACTACCTGAGAGTGCGACAAGGTGAGCCTCTGCCTCTCGCTCGGCGAGATAGCGTCGAGTGACAGTGGGGAAACTGGTCGCAATACGAGATTGATCCAACTCTGCCGCTGACTGAATCTTTGAATCATCCGGAACACAGAAAGCAAGACGACAACGCCCCATCCCCAGACGCATTCGGACGTCAATTTCTGCATTCGCTTCCTCGACCAAGTCACTCCCGGTAATACCCATATCGATTGCACCCTCCGCACAGAGAGTGGGGATATCATCGGTCCGAAGAAAAACCAAATCAATTGGCAGACCACTAACCTTTGCAAATAGCCCTCGGCTTTGCCGGCGAAACTTGATACCAGCTTGCCCAAAAAGTTCCGAGGCAATTTCGCTAAGCCTTCCCTTACTTGGAAGCCCGATTCGCAGATTTCGTGATCCGTCCAACTGTATACTCTTTGCGCTTTCAATCGAGTTTGGGTGTCGTCGTTACCGTCGCTCTATGGTTCTGTTTTTTGACGGTTGGCTTTTTCAACCAACCCCGAAGTACCTTCTCTTCGAGCCAATTCAGCGGCTACTTCCGCCAGATCAACTCCACGCCATGCCAACATTACCAAGGTGTGATAAAGGACATCACCAGCTTCATAAACGAAGTGATCGCGACCTTCTTCCCCCGGCTCTGTTGCAGCTTCGATTAACTCGGTCGCTTCTTCGAGGATTTTACCACCGATTTTCTCTGGTCCGGCTTGTAATAACTTGGTCGTGTAGGACCCCTCTGGTTGTGTCTTCGCTCGCTCGTGCAGGGTCTGCATCAAGCGAGAAAGAGAATCCAAGGAATGCGACATTTTCAGGGGATCGGTTTGAAGCTCGAATGTTTTAAAAGTACCTTCTTCTCGGCGTTGGCCAACAGGCTTGGTGGGCCTAGCCAGCCACGATGTTAGACCGATTACCACCAATTGCCAACGACCATGATGGTTTGTGCGACCGAAAGGGTAACGTTCAACTGCTTTTTGGCCGAAAAAACGTGTTACGTCACGCTTCCACGCTATTCTGTTTATTCGATTGAGCATGTAAACATCGCACAATCAGAACAGATAAATGCGTCAAAAGCAGGGCACTCGAGATAATCGGTGAACTGCCCGGGCAACCACTCTGATGCAAAACGGGCAGCAACCGGCTTCCACAAGACAAGTGAGAATATCAAGCCATTGTCTCCTTCACCGGTTGCGTCGTATCATTATCGCGTACGATGCTAGATCGTCCTCACCAGCGTCAATCAGGATTCTGACGGGCGATGTGACATGATTGCGATGGAAGGAAAAGATCCCTGCACGCAAGGATCCCTGCACGCAAGGATCCCTGCACGCAAGGATTCCTGCACGCAAGGATTGGAACCTATTGGCATTCCACTTGGCATACCATCGTACGGCTGTTCCCCCTGCATACCCAAACACTATCTAGCGTTCGAGTCATGATCACGATTGTTGATTATCAAATGGGCAACCTCAGAAGTGTTCAGAAAGCAATTGAAAAAGTGGGTGGGGTCGCCAACATCACCTCTGACCCTCATGAAATCGCGAACGCTGAAAAACTTATCCTGCCCGGGGTGGGTGCGTTTGGCGATGCAATGAGCGAAATCACTCGAAGGGATCTGGCTAATCCGATTCGTGATTTCATCGCTTCTGACCGCCCATTCTTAGGTATTTGCCTTGGACTTCAATTATTGTTTGAACGAAGTTTTGAGAATGGCGAGCATGATGGCCTCGGGATTTTGAAAGGAGATGTTGTTCGCTTTGAGATCCCTCAAAATTACAAAGTTCCACACATGGGATGGAACACGGTTTCAAAAAAGCAACAATCACCATTGCTGAAAACCGTTGACGATGGAACTCATTTTTATTTTGTTCATTCGTTCTATGTTCGCCCCAGCGAACCATCAGTGGTTGCTCTCGAGTGTGAATACGGGACGAGTTTTTGTGCGATGGTTCAACATCGTAATCTTTATGCAACCCAATTCCATCCTGAGAAAAGCCAAAGTGATGGACTGGAGCTACTGAAACAATTTGACGGGCTGATTTAAGATCCTTCGTGGCAGGACAATGGCGAAAATGCCAATGAAAAAAACTTAAAGTAGCTAACGGCCAATCCTGAACCTTTAATCATCGCGTCTCGCACGTTTCTATCTTGTTAGATGATTCAGGGCACGTGCTTCAGTGGATTCCTTTATTGCGCATTTGAAAGATGCTGGAATACAGAATCCAGCATGCCCTCGCTGCTTCAGGGAACAACCCTTCGTCACAATACGTGAACACTGCCGCAAGCTTGAGGGTGAAAAAAACGCCGTAAAACCCTACCCCCCATTGTACCGGTGGCCTTTTCTTTTATTCAGAAACGTCAAAGATAAAAGGGTCGACGGGAATGACTTGGCGATCGTCGAGTTTGAGTAGGACGTTTGCGTTTCCAATTTTGCCACGATCGCACCCGGCGAGACATCAGTAACAACCAACCCCAGCAACCTCCCACACGATAGATCTTTACAGTATTCATCATGCGAACGGCTTGTTTTACCATTGCTTTGGGCGCACTCTTTTCAAGTGTTGCCGTTGAGCTCTGCAAGGCAGATTTTGAAACCTCCTTCTTTACACTTGAACTTGATCCTTTATTACGACCCACGAATCAACTTTCGCGTTGTCAAGAATGCGGTGGTTATCACCCGCAAGAGATCACCAGTGCGCTGCCATTACTTAATGCACAACGCAAACGAGGAGGTCTCGCCCCACTCGAGCGATCACAAGAGCTAGAACTCGTTGCCAAAAAACGGCTTCAGCAGATGGTAGCCAGTGGCCACAAGGGGCATCCACCGGGCTCATTCGCACCAGGAAAATATGAAGGAGTAGGCTGGGCTTCGGGCCATGCACCCACGAGAGTTTCCGCATGCTACTCAATGGATCCAACGGTGCGGGAAGCGGGCGCCGTCATGTTACACGTCAAGAGCGAAGTGTATTTTGTTGTGATCTATCGTTAGCATTGAGCAAGCGGAATGGTTTCAGGCAGAAGATGTCAGAGACGGTCCGATCAGGACTGGCAAAGCTCTGCTAGCTTATTACTTGCAGCCCCCGAATCAATACTCTCACCCGCGACTTTGACACCCTCGCACAGAGACGGCACTTTCTCCACCAAGACCAAGGCGGCTGCAACTCCAGCAAGAACCGTGTCACGACAAGGTCCGGGTTCACCTTCAAGAATTCGACGTATGATAGCTGCGCTTTCTTGTGGGTCTTTCGCTGCAAGTGCCTCCTTACCCGCTGGCAGCAATTCGAAATCATTGACGCTCCATTCGGATGAGGAGCTTCCTGCGGAGTTCACCTCGATGACTCTGGTAACTCCATCAAGAGAGACTTCATCTTGTCCATCGCTGGCATGAATCACGAACGAGCGTTCAGTCTCCAACTGACCAAGTGCCGCTGCAACTTTTAGCTGAGCATCTTGACTTGATGTTCCCAGAAGTTGGTGTGTGGCACCTGCCGGATTACACAAGGGACCCAGCAGATTGAAAAGAGTTTTGACACCCAATTTTCGTCGAACACCAACGACGTGACGCATCGCAGGGTGAAGCTTGGCAGCGAAACAAAAACAAATTCCGATGTCGTCCAGTCTCGCCGCAACCGCATCAGCTTCCGATTCCAGCTTTACACCCAGCACTTCGAGAACGTCGGCTGACCCCGTCAGACTTGATGCCTTGCGATTTCCATGCTTTGCAACGGCCACGCCACAAGATGCGGCGACAATCGCAACTGCGGTACTGATGTTAAACGTTCCACTACCGCTACCCCCGGTTCCACATGTGTCCAACAGCCGCTCATGATGATGTGGCAATTTGGTCATATGCCTTCGCATTGCCCGAGCGGCGCCGACGAGTTCGCTAACCGACTCTCCTTTTTCTTTCATCGCCAAAAGGAGCTGGCCTATTTGGTCCTCCTCCGCAGCTCCCTGAAGCATTTCATCAATCAAATGACTGGTTTGTAGCTCCGTGAGATCCAATCCGCGACCGACGACCTCAATCGCCTCCGGAAAAGAAAGTGTCGGTTGATTCGGAGTATTTTCCATGGTGACGGAGCCTTCTAGCAGATTCTGTTGAGCGGTAGCACCTTCGCTGGCCAGAATCTTTACCTATATTTCAGTCAGCGAGCGCAATATCTTCGTCACTTTACCAAGGAGATGATAGGCACGGCAATAAATCAGTCTCGTTTGGCAGAGCCAAGAATCCTAAAATCATGCCATGAGTAAAAAAATCATTATCGATTGCGATCCCGGGATTGATGATGCTATCGCCCTCGGCATGGCACTTTTCGATCCTCGACTCGATGTGCTGGCGATCACCGCAGTGGCCGGAACCGTGGAAGCCGAACGAGCGACCAGTAATGTCACTGCGATCGTAAATATGCTCGATCCACCACGCTACCCGCGCATTGGAAAAGCCACTCCCGGTGAAGATGCTCCTGTCACCGACGATCAATTCCTGCACGGCAGTGACGGGCTGGGTGAATGCCATTTTGAGCCCTCAGGGCGGCAACGACAGCAACCAAGCGAAAAGGTAATCGCGGATCTTGTGCAACAATACCCGGACGAAGTGACGATTTTATGCCTCGGTCCCTTAACGAACCTCGCTAGACTGATTCGCTGGGAGCCCAAGATTGTCCCGTTGATTGACCAGATCGTGATTAGTGGTGGATCGGTAAGTCACCCGGGAAATGCGACGGCCGTCGCCGAACGGAATATCTACTTTGATCCGCAGAGTGCAAGCACCGTTTTCTCATCAGCTACAACGAAAAGCATGGTTCCGCTCGATGTTACCGAAGAAGTGAATTTCGGTGTCGAATTACTCGAGCAACTACCGAGCCCAGGAACACACGCAGGATCTCTTTTCCGGCGCATCCTTCCCTTTGCTTTTCGTGCCGCTCATCAACAACTCGGAAAAGAACTTATACCGCTCTACGATCCGACAACCTTGATGGCGATTCTCGAACCAGATCTCTTCTCTTGGGAAGCTGCGGCCGGCCAAGTCGAAACACGGGGCGATCTGACCAGAGGGATGACTCTTTTCGATCAACGACTGCGTCGAAGTTGGCCCATGAATATGGAGATTGCGTGTGATGTCGACGTCAACGAGGTTCGCCAAGCGATCATCCGCAGCATGCGATATGCAGGACAGATGAGTTAAGAAGATTCGATTTCGATTGAATCACAATCGCAGACATTCCACCACAAATGCTATCTGCATGATTGAGGCAACTGAGAAACACCGAAATCACGACTCAATATCGATTAACGCTCCACCCTCCGCATCACTGCGTCGGCATGCATCAATGAGTCGTTGTGTTTTCAGAGTTAAATCAGGATAGAAACTATCCAGCTCACCGCTGTTAACACATTCGGCAAACCGCCGAACCATATTCACCTCAGAGGCATTGGGTTCGCCAGATGGATATTCAGCAATGGCCTTGCGATCACTATGACGACGAAAATTCCATCGGCAATTGTCGATATCCAGCTGATGCTGATGCTCTGTCCAACTTGCTTCAGCATCATAAAAAGGAAGCACAAAATCGTCGACAGAGAGGTAACCGTTATCACCAGACACCATCGCAGTCTGCTGATTGACCGTTAAGAAAGAGCAATAGAAAGAAGCGGTTACTTCATTCGGAAAATGCAACTCTGCTGAAAACTCACCGGGCACTTTTCCCTCAGAATCCGTTCCGGATAACCACGTCAATGTCCTTGCGGACAATCGCGTGGGCATCTGTAAACCCGCAGCCCAGAGTGTGAAACGAATGCAATACCACCCCAAATCACCGAGACATCCATGCGGCTCAAGAATAGCATCCGTGCGAATGTTACTTTGCTGAAAAGAGGCATCCCCGGAAAAAGAGAAATGCGTTGAGATGCGGCGCAATTTACCAACCACCTTACCTTCATCCAGAGTCTTGCGAATCTTCGCCAATCTCTGACTGTGATCAAACATCACACCGTCCATGAACTGAACACCAGCGTCCCGGCATGCATCCACCATTTCTTGAACTTCCTGCTCGTCAATTGCGGCCGGCTTCTCGCACAGCACATGCTTACCTGCCTTGGCGGCTGCGACGACCCACTGTTTCCGAATCCCAGTTGGCAATGGGATGTAGACTGCGTCGACGTCCTCGCGATTTAAGAGCTCTTCGTAAGAACCCACTGCGGTAACCTCACCTCGCTGCGGCACCTCCGCAGAGCACTCATCAATGAATTCCTGAGCCTTTTCAACAGATCGACTAGCTACAGCGGAGACACGGCCGTTACCACTCAGATGGATCCCTTTCCAATTCTTTCGTCCAATACCAGCAGTGCTGAGAAATCCCCAACGACAAATTGAATCGCTCATATTGTTTTGCTCTGTCTCTCGAATCGGGAGTATGAAATTATTTTGAATAGCCTATCGAGACTCGAAACATCTCGAAAGCAGGCAGCCGCTTCTCAGGGGTATCTCTGACACGAATTCCAACATTTCCGTCGATTGCTACGACCCAGGACGTTGCCATGAAACCATCCTGAGAAGCATGCTGCTTCCCGAAGCAAAACCGAGGATTCTGCCAGTTACATAAGGCTCGCAGCACTCAGACCTCCATGCATTCCCAACCACCGGTCATTTTGGCTAAATGGTGCGGAATGTAATGATTTCAATGATTACTGACGCCATCGACGGTCAAAAGTCGAGAGATTGCTCCAAACACCCCCGCATGGGGAACTGCTGCCATTTAAACTTCCACCATTAAACCTCGACTAACCTTCGATCCAATTTCAGGCTCAATTCACAATGAAAATCTGTTGCATCGGTGCCGGATATGTTGGTGGACCCACAATGGCAATGATTGCCAAGCAATGCCCCGATATCCCTGTGCACGTCGTCGACCTCAATCAAGCGAGGATCGATGCTTGGAATTCGAATGAGCTGCCGATCTACGAGCCCGGTCTGCACGAAGTGGTTCAGGAAGCTCGCGGCCGTAACCTGACTTTCTCCACCCAAGTGGATGCAGCAATTAATGAAGCCGACATGGTCTTCATTTCTGTCAACACTCCGACCAAAACCTACGGAATCGGAGCGGGTCGAGCGGCAAATCTTGAGTTCGTCGAGAAATGCGCACGTCAAATTGCACGAAGCTCTTCGGGTCACAAAATTGTCGTCGAGAAATCAACGTTGCCTGTCCGAACAGCTCAGGCTGTGAAGAGAATTCTTAGCAGTGAGGCGAAGCACCTTACGTTTGACGTCCTCAGCAACCCCGAATTCTTAGCGGAAGGCACTGCGATTGATGACCTACTCGATCCGGACCGTGTCCTGATCGGGGGAGAGTCTCCAGAAGCCATTAACGCATTATGTGACGTCTACGCTCGATGGATTCCTAAAGAGAGAATCCTTACGACCAACCTCTGGAGCAGTGAACTCTCCAAGCTGACGGCAAATGCCTTTCTAGCGCAACGTGTATCCTCCATCAATGCGATCTCTGCATTGTGCGAAGCAACCGGCGCTGATGTTGATGAAGTTGCAAGAGCCATTGGCACAGACTCAAGAATTGGACCAAAGTTCTTAAAATCGTCCATCGGATTCGGTGGAAGCTGTTTCCAAAAAGACATCCTGAATCTGGTCTACCTCTGTGAGCATTTTGGTCTTCCTGAGGTTGCAGCTTACTGGGAACAGGTCGTCACGATGAACGACCATCAGAAACAACGCTTCTCCGAACGCATCGTGAAAACGATGTTCAACACGGTATCGGATAAGAAAATCGGAGTGTGGGGATTCGCTTTCAAGAAAGACACGAATGACACTCGTGAATCAGCAGCAATCTACATTTGCCGGGATCTACTTCGTGAAAGGGCGAGACTCACCATCTACGATCCGCGTGTTCCTGCGGAACAAATCCGTGCGGAGCTGACCTACGCATGCACCGACAGCAACGGGCAAATTAGTGAAATTGATCAGCAAATGATTGAGAACAATGTTGTGATTGCCAATGATTGTTACGAAGCATCAAAAGATGCTCATGCGATCGCGGTGCTCACCGAGTGGGATGAGTTCAAGGACTTGGATCTCCAACAAGTGCATGATTCGATGCTGCGGCCTGCGTTCTTATTTGATGGAAGAAACCTGCTGGATCGAGAAGAAATGGAAGCAATCGGCTTCGAAGTCCATGCAATCGGCAAAAGTTCCCTGCGACGCCGATCCGACGACTAATATTTTGATGTTAGTCCTTAATAGGACTTCGCCAAACTCAATCAGCCGAGCCAACTCATCGGGATTGAGCATCTGCAGACGAGCATGACAATCCTGTTCACCCGTTAAGTCTGAAAAGCTGTGATCAATCGCAAGGGTGAATGTCATTTACAGCTCGGTTGGGACTTGTCAAAACAGCAGGATCAGCGCAACGTATTGGGATGCCAATCCTGACGATCGAATCGACGTGCGACGAAACCGCAGCAGCAATCATTGCTGACGATGGATCAGTGCTTGGTGAATCTGTTGCGACTCAAGAAACCCTCCATGAACAATTTCGTGGAGTCGTTCCCGAGGTCGCGGCAAGAGCCCATGTGGAGCGGATCCTGCCAGTGATTGATGCGGCAATGCAGCGTGCATCGATTACCCCAACAGACCTTGGTGCGATTGCGGTCGCGGATCGTCCCGGACTTGCAGGCTCTCTCTTGGTAGGTCTGGTGGCAGCGAAGACGCTCGCCGTTGCCTGGAACAAACCACTGGTTTCAATCAACCATCTGCACGCACACCTCTATGCGTGCCAACTTGGAGCTTCCGAAAAGGTCTATCCGTGCATCGGACTCGTTGTCAGCGGCGGCCATACAAGTCTTTATTCCTGTAATAGCCCTCTCGAGCTTGAGTATCTCGGAGGAACGATAGACGATGCTGCGGGTGAAGCCTTCGACAAAGTGGCCGCAATGCTTCAGCTCGATTTCCCCGGCGGACCTGCAGTCTCCAAGCTGGCGGCGCAAGGCAATCGCAAGGCTTACTCGTTCCCTCGATCGCTCATTCATGATCCCAAGGATGACTTCAGTTTCAGTGGATTAAAAACAGCAGTCCGTTACGCGATTGTGGGCCCTGGACAGCAGGACTTCTCCAAGGTGTCTCTGTCGCAAGAAGTAAAGGCGGATCTCTGTGCTTCTTTCGAAGCAGCCGTCGTTGATGTTCTTGTCGCCAAATCGGAACGAGCGCTGCTCAGATGCGGCTACGAGCGACTGATCGTTGGCGGGGGTGTTGCAGCCAATACCTACTTGCGAGAACAACTAAGAGAATCGTCGCAGCGAAACGCCTATGAACTCATCATCGCGCCACTACAATGGTGCACTGACAATGCCGTCATGGGAGCTCTTGCGTTAGAAAAAATTGAGCGAGGAGAGTTTGCATCACTCGACTTGGATATTACTCCTGGTTTGCAACGAGGATTCTGATCGGATCCCATTGGATCCAGTTGCAATCAACCTAAAAAAACAGAATCCCAAGTGATCAGCATAGGAAATGATCCAGAGGAACATGCTCTGCTTGAGTACTGGTCAAGTTCCTACAAACTGAATTTTGTTCCCGCAGAGGACGAAATTGCGTTGGTTGAACCTCAAATCGCTTCAACCCTGAATTCTAGGAACATGCCGCAACGGTTTAAAAAGATGGGCTGATCATGACTTCACGCTCTGATACAACAGTATGGACGCCTCGATAACGTGCTATTGTTGGCAAGGTTAAGATATTTCGATAATCAACGAATCAACGTTTCTCTTACACTCCGTCACTCGCCTTGAGGACACCGACTTGAGATCCTTAATCTTCGTTCCGACCTCAATGGAGCGATCGATTCTAATGAAGACCGCTTCGGATGCACTCGAGCAAGTCAACGTAGAGGTATGCGGATTTGGTCCGATCGCGTCCGCTGCACGTGTCTCTCAAGTTCTAAGCCAGAGTCAGTATGATCACGTCATCTTAACCGGAATTGCTGGTGCCTACCGTGAGCATGATCTGCGAGTGGGTAATGCTTATCTTTTTCATCAAGTTACCTGTCACGGAATTGGGGTCGGTGAGGGAAAATCACACCTCTCCTCCGATGAGCTTGACTGGAATCAGGTAGAGCCTTCCAGTGCTACTGGCGAGGCAGGAATGATCACAGCAGTCAGGAGCCATCTTGAACTCCTTGTCGATGATCACCTTTTTCGAGAAACACCTTTGGATGATCATTCCAAACACCTGGCTCTACTATCCTGCTGCTCCGCATCTGCAAATCCTACAGAAGCGGCGGACCGTTCGATGCGATATCCTCATGCGTCGGCCGAGGACATGGAAGGGTTTGGGGTTGCAGTAGCCTGCCACCTTCACCAGACCCCTCTATGTATTGTTAGAGGAATCTCCAATGAAGTAGGAAACCGAGATCATCAGCAATGGCAAGTCGAGCAAGCCATGGAGGCAGCAGCTAAGTTAACCATGAAATTGCTCGCACAATCTGAGCGTGTTCCCCGAGGCCAGAGTTGCGAAAATGAGAAGTAAAACAATCATTCGAATGGGGATTTCCACCTGCCCGAATGACACTTTCGCGTTCCACGCACTTTTGAATCGAAAAGTAGATTGGCGTGGATTAGATTTTAAAATTGAACTGTTGGACATCGAACAACTTAACGAGCGTTTGTTCTCCAACGTTTGGGATGTAGCCAAAGCAAGTTTCCATGCAGCGCTTCTCTTAAGCAATGACACAGTGGTGCTTCCAAGTGGTTCAGCTCTTGGCTTTGGCGTGGGACCTTTACTCCTTGCTTCAAAACCCAATCAACGACCGCAGGAGTCTCATCAGCTAACTCTCTGCCCCGGACAACACACCACTGCCAACCTGCTTTTTAATCTCTTCTATGCGGACACGACAAAGATCGAGCATCGTGTGTTCTCTGAAATCATGCCCACTCTGCAGCGCGGCGAAGCTGATTTTGGGGTCTGTATTCATGAAGGCAGATTCACTTGGCAAGAGCAGGGCCTGTATTTGGTCGAGGACCTCGGTTCTCGATGGGAGAATGAAACCAATGCTCCGCTACCGTTGGGAGGCATCTTGGCGAGTAGAAACTTACCTCAAGAAACGCTCTCCATTATTCAGAATGTTATCAGCGATTCTTTACGCTATGGGATGGATCATCCCGAAGAGGCTTTGGAGTCAATGAGAAAGTATGCACAAGAATTTGATGATCAAGTTCTGATGCAACACGTCGAACTCTACGTGAACCAGTGGACTCTCGATCTTGGGGAAGTTGGACAGGAGGCTCTTAAGGTCCTATGGGAACGGGCCAATAGCATTGGCCTTGTGAACTCCACTTCGCCCCCCATCCAAGTATGGTCGAAATGAGCCAATGGTCGACTCCAAAAGGTTGATTGAATCCCCATGCTGGATCAATAAAAAAACCCGCCGGGTAAGGCGGGTTTTCTGTGAAGACTTTTATCTTGCGTTCCGCGTTTACTCGCGTGGGCGAATCGCACCGGTCAAGCCGCTGTAATCAACTCGGTCAGTGGTATGCCACAATGGTTGACCAAGCTCGACACGTCGACGAAGCACCTCGATTTTATCGGCGCTTCCCGCAGGCGCATCGGTGGGGATGAAATTCTCGTCTCGATTGGGCACGAAATCTTCGTCGTGACCATACCGCAAGATCGCTTCAAATACATTCTTGCATTGACTCATACAATTAAATCTTTCGCAATACTCTAAGTGCTGCATGCCAAATCCTACCGGCACGCTTGACTTTCTAATGTGGGAGGCAATTCCTTACGCCTCCGAGCAGTTGACAATCGGATTATTGACGTTCCCGTGAGGGAGTCAAGAAAAATCTGGTGGCTCGATTCGCCACTAAATGTAAGAATCGAACCCTAAAAGGACCCCCGATCAGTATGATTGGAACTACGTACAGTCCCAGAAGCTGTTCGGGAAATTCCTCAGAATCACTATCAAAACCGGGCAAGGGGGGAATTCACAACACAGAATCACTTTCGGGTGAGAATTCCACCCTAGAGCTCTGACACCTGTCATCTTGATACACAAGGCCTACCCAGCAGTCAAAACCCGGCCTAACCGCTAAAACACCCATAATAAGGGTTAGAAAGCACCCAAAAATTTTTTTGAAAATTCCCTCACCCAACCCCGGAAAATACTCCCAAGATGTGGATTCAAGAAACTTTACGGCTTCGTGCTCGTCGGCGTGGCTTTCACCTGATCACACACGAAGTGATGGATGCGGTACCCGAGTTGAGCAGGGTAAAGATCGGCTGGATGCAGGTTTTCATCCTCCACACCAGTGCTTCGCTGACAATCAATGAAAACGCCGACCCTGATGTACGTGTTGACTTTGAAACAGCGATGAATCACGCGGTACCCGAGAACCTACCCTACGTGCATACCCTCGAGGGACCCGACGATATGCCTGCCCACGTGAAAGCGTCCATGCTCGGCAGCCAAGTGATGATCCCGCTCAGAGATGGGCGACCCGTCTTGGGGACTTGGCAGGGAATCTACCTCTGCGAACACCGCGATCATGCATCAGGCAGAAATCTGGTTGTCACGATTCAGGGTGAGATGAATTAGTGTCCTGAAGGATGGATCAAGAGTAGTGGTGGGGGCAGTGCAAAGCAGAGGGTATTTGCGGATTGAATTGCAAACCAACCTCAATCTACAACCTTTGTCAGTGCATCGCTAAACGTTCAACCCGTCAACTACGCACCTTGCAGCGTTAGTCAAGTAAAGCCACCAAGCCGGCAAACGTTGCCCTGCGGTTACTCCACAATCATGTCATTGCAGGTCATTCCAGATGGAATCATCGGTAACACGTGCTCTTGATAAGGAACCTGCACGTCAAGCAGATATGGCCCCTTGTACTCAATCATCTCTCGAAGTGCTCCCTCAAGATCTGCTTTCTTTCGGACAGTCGAAGCACCACAACCATAGCCGTGAGCAATCTTTACAAAATCCGGGTAACGATCCTCGGCATAGCTGAATCGATCAGCGCTACTTGCACCACGGGCCTCTTCATGATGAATCGGACCAAGGTAAGTGTGGGCACGATTTCGGCCCATGAATCGATCCTCCCATTGCACCACCATCCCGAGGTGCTGGTTATTCAATAACAGAACCTTTACTGGGAGGTCTTCACAGAAGCAGGTTGCCAGTTCTTGGACATTCATCTGAAAACTACCATCGCCATCGATATCAATGACCAATGCATCAGGGTGTGCTGCTTGCACGCCCATCGCTGCAGGTAGTCCGAATCCCATGGTTCCCAAACCGCTACTGCTGAGCCAAGTTCGAGGCCGACGGAACTTGAAGAATTGAGCCGCCCACATCTGATGCTGTCCCACACCTACTGACACAAAAGTATTCATATCAGCCGTCAGATCACTGAGTGTCTGAATTGCGTGTTGCTGTAGAATCCCATCAAACTCAAGATCGTATTTGAGTGGGTACTTCGCTTTCAAGTCTTTGCAATGAGCCTGCCACTGTTCAATTTCGGGCTTCTCCACGATTTTGTTGAGTTCTTTCAGAACCTCTTTCACGTCACCCTGAACAGGAATGTGAGCGGTTTTATTCTTGTTAAGCTCAGATGAATCAATGTCCACATGGATGATCTTTGCGTCTTTTGCAAACGCTTCAACCTTTCCCGTCACACGATCATCAAATCGCACACCAAGAGCAATGAGCAGGTCACAGTCTCGAACCGCATAATTGGCGTACGCGGCTCCATGCATGCCCAACCAATCCATCGACATTTCATGCTCTGGTGGAACGCAGCCAATTCCCATCACGGTGGTCGTAACAGGAATACCTGTCTTGGCCAGGAACTGGTTTAATTCGTTGCTCGCCTCGGCTGAAATGATTCCGCCTCCGGCGTAAACAACCGGTCGGCGTGCTTGTTTGATGGCTGACGCAATTTGCCCGATGACATCGTCCTTAATAATAGGTAACGAGGCATCATATCCGGGTAACGCCATCGGAGGATCCATATCCAGATCCGCTAAATCATCAAGCTGAATATCCTTTGGCATATCAACAATGACAGGTCCAGGACGGCCACTCTGACAAACATGAAACGCTTCTTTCATGATCCGGGGCAAATCTGAAACCTTGGTCACCAAATAGTGGTGCTTAGTGATCCCGCGACAGACCTCCACCATCGGCGTCTCCTGGAATGCATCGCTTCCAATTGCTTGGGTGGGTACCTGCCCGGTAATGCAAAGCATCGGAATGCTATCAAGCTTTGCATCCGCGATGGCGGTGACCAGGTTAGTAGCTCCCGGTCCGCTGGTGGCCATGACCACACCAACCTTCCCGGTGCTCCTAGAGTAGCCCTGTGCCGCGAACGCACCACCCTGCTCATGTCGGGGCAGAATCGTTCGAATGGAATCACCGAAACGGGTTAGCGCTTGGTGCATCGGCATGCTACATCCACCGGGATAAGCAAACAGAACTTCAACCCCGTGATCCACCAGTGATTTCACCAAAATATCGGCACCGGACATTACTCGGGGGGCAGTATCAGCTTTCGCGTTGCTCATTTGCTCTAAAACAATCGAATCGGATCGGAAGGAAACAAT
Organism: Candidatus Nitrosopumilus sp.; assembly: GCA_964225475.1. Classification (GTDB taxonomy): domain Bacteria; phylum Planctomycetota; class Planctomycetia; order Pirellulales; family Pirellulaceae; genus Rubripirellula. The sequence continues at coordinate 27,099 of CAXQOB010000205.1, forward strand.
CAAAATAGGAAAAAAGCCTGCAAAAACCGAGGCAAACCTCTCTCCTGCCCCCCAGCATACCTGCCAAAGGGACTTAACTTCATGAGATTAGGCCAAAACTGACGTTTACGTAGAAGGCCGAAACTCCGAATCTAGCCGCTAACGTAAGTTCGGGTCGAATCTTAGGCAATGGTCAAAACGGCTAACGCGATGACAACTTGGATCAATTTGACGATGATTGCGGTCGGGGGAGCTGCAGGGTCCGTGATGCGATACCTGCTGACCTTGGCAGCCGCGGCCGTCCCGGGTGGCTCCGGAGCGTTGGGTACCACCTGCTGTAATCTTATCGGATGTGCCGCAATCGGTGCATTTTCCCAATACACGCTGAGCAGTGAATCCCTGTCTGAATCGACTCAACTGGCCGTCCGAGTCGGTATTTTGGGCGGATTAACCACATTCTCGACCTTCGCCCTCGAATCGCTCTTACTGAGTGAAAATGGGCGATGGGGCTCCTCAGCACTCTACGTATCAGCAAATTTACTGCTTGGGTGGTTAGCGGTCTTCCTGACCATGTCGCTCGTTCGGAGTTGGACACCATGAACCCCTCTACAGAGAAACGTGCCTTTCGAGTCAAAATCATCCCAAAAGGAACATTGCCACTCACCGCTGTGTTCTTACTGGTTTCGACGTTTCACTTTCATGTCCACAGCCTCGTCCAATCTCGATCTCTCGAAACTCATGCTGATAAATTCGGCCCGTTTGAGTTGGCAAAATGGCCCGGTCATTTTTCAGCTGCATCTGGTCAATGCTTTGGACAAGATTTTCTCAAGCCCTATGTGCTTGGTGGAAACTCACCCACACCAACACCCTCAAATAGACATTCCTCCACGCCACTCAATGCCGAAAAGAAAACGAATCTCAACCAACAAAGAATCTTTGCCAACTACTCACAAGCCAAAAGTCTGCGTGAAGATTCGACTTTAAGAGCTGTAGCCTTCGGAACTCAATCCAACGGGATTGCCTGTGGTGATCGCGGTGTGATCCTTCGTACCGAGGATGGAGGACTCTCGTGGAATCTGATTGATTCCATTCATGAAAGCACCCTCACAGACATTACTTGGATCAACCCACAACGCGCTGTGATCGTCGGAGGTTCGGTTGATCGAGTAACCGGGATTAGCCGCGGGGTGGTTCTATGGACCCAAGACGGAGGTTTGACTTGGTCAGACGCTGATGACATGGAATTACCCATGCTGTCAAAGGTCACATTGGTCGGCCAAAAGCTTCAAGCATCAGGGCATTGGTCGGATTCTTTACTCACCCATCATTTTGAATCGAACGATAACGGTATTTCGTGGCAGGCATCGAACTCGCCTCGTACTCCCATGGACGACTCAGAACTCTCTCGCGCAGATCAACTGCGTTGGCGAGTGGCGACCAACCGGATCCTTACGGTACGCGATGCTTGTCGAACTTCTCAAGATGGCATCTGCCTGGTAGGTGACCATGGCGTCATTGCATTAACCAACGATCGTGGCCAAACCTGGAAGATGGTTCGAGGCGAGAATCGCAAGAGCGGAGTTTTATTCGTATCCCGTAACCCGGCAACAGTAGCGTGGAGCTTGGTTGGTAGTGAAGCACTTGAGGAAAGGCATCGTGTCAATCTGATCTGCGAGAACCTCAGGGGACCAACAGGGCAATCGAGCAGCAATGACGAGGTACTACAAGCTGCGAGGCAAGCTGCGATTGGATGCGGAGCTGCGAGCCTTGATGAGATCCAATTTTCAAAAGAGCAGGATACCTCAACCATCATCAAGCAATGGATTGCGATTCACGAACCCGCCGTCGTCGTTCTTGATGGTTCACTACAAGAAGCGATCAAAGACAGTTTTCTCTCGATAGGAATTTCGCGAAATGTAAAGCGAGTCATTGAGTATAGCTTTTGCGACCCCGAGCAGCGGGCAAGCCAGGGAAATCTAATGCATCAACATGCGTTGCTATCCCGAACAGGAATCCTTGCCAGTGACCTCCACGCTGACTCAATGCACTGGATCGACCCAAATCAAGCCATCGGCCGATCAATCAAAGTGGTCACCCTCTATGATGTTGCATCTGCCGCCTCAAGAGGTGAGTCACTCATGAACGGACTTTCTATTAAGGGGGGAGAAAATCTATCGGCAAAGATGCCAGAGGTTTCTCGTCGAAAGTTACAAATCGCCCGAGCAAGAATCAAAAACGACACACAACTGGAACAGCTCGTCACCAAATCCGCATCGACCGATCAATTCAAGCAACTTCTTTTGCATCTGATCGAATCCAAGAGTAAAGACGATCAATTTCGTCTGGTTTGGCAAACGATTCGCAAGACAAAAGCAAATATTGATGACCACCCATCACTTGAACGATACGAGATTGCGCTCCAAACCTGCATTGATCGTTTCCCTCACCTAACGGTTAGCCATTGGGCTCAACTCAAACTCGATTCCATTCGAAACAGCGTCGAATGGCAAAAGCTAAGAACACTTCTTCCGCAGCGTGCCAAAAGATCACAACTTCAATTTGGTATCACCGACCCAGTTCTATCCCCATTTCAAATGATTGATGACGGAGTTCAACAAGCTTCAGCCATCTCACCTGCGCTGCCCTCCGTCTCGCGCGTGGTTGTCCCTCGAATGGATAACACCGCCGCTGAATCCACGCAATCAAGCAGTCGTAAGCTGGAGCTTGATCTACGTTGGGAGTTTCATCCACTTGTCCTTCTATCGCGGGATGCTGCCAGACAAAGAAATGACAGTGGAGAACTTCAAATTGCTGCAAACTCGTCACCCAATCTGCAGCGATTGACTCAATCGAGCACTGCATGGAGCGATTTCCTAAAGTCGAATGGTAAACAAACACTCACCGCATTAGAGGCAATATCGCCTCCTAGATTGGATGGCAAACTCGACGAAAGCTGCTGGCAACGTCCCCTTACCCAAAAAGACGGAACCTCGATCCGTCTCTCACACGATGAGGAATATGTCTATCTAGGTATCACCTTGCCAGCAGATCGCCTGAATCCAGAATCAAGCGCATCTGACGCAACTGCCACACTTCGCGATCAACCGCTTAATGAATTCGATCGCCTAAAAATCTGCATCGATACAGATCGAGATCTCCTCTCAAGTATGGAGTTGCAGGTGACCGCATCAGGGAAAGTGTTCGATTCGATCGATGGATGCAAACATTGGCAGCCAACGTGGTACCCCGCGATCCAAACGACAACTGACACACAAACCTTCGAGATTGCGATTCTCCGAAGAGACCTCACTGACCTGCCCATCGCCTCTGACGAGCGTTGGTTTCTTGCGATCAGGAGTATTGAAGCCGACCAAAAGCAATCTTCATCATTTCTCCCCGCGCCAGAGAAATGGCTGCAGGTAAAGTTCGAATAGACGTACTGAACTGCAAGTCCCCGAGGGTGATCTGCAGCAATTCGATTCGGCAACATCTTTGACAGCACCCAAAAGCAATCATAGAATCTCCACACCTTCGCCAGCGATTCTTAGGGTAGACAACTACCATCCCCTGTAGCATGACCTTTTAAATCTTTCGCGGAGATGCGGAGACAAAAAGAGATTGCATTGCATGAATGCAACAACCGAGTTGGACAAATGCTTAGGCCAAAAACACGGGGTAACGCGTTTAAAAGACAAACCAGTCATCACCAAAAAGCAATTCTAACAATAGGTCGCTCTCGCGGGTGTAGTTCAATGGTAGAACATCAGCTTCCCAAGCTGAATACGAGGGTTCGATTCCCTTCACCCGCTTCGCCGACGCTTGAATCATGGACTGGAAGCAGGTCATTAGACTTTCTCGATGAGCCAACTCAAACGCTGACTCGCGAATCCTGAGGCTCAAACTCACTGGCTATAGGGCGTTGGACCGGTCCCGGTCAATGGAAGCAATTCCATTGCCCGTAATGTCCGGAAAATGACACCTACCCTTCAAAACCGTCACACCAGCAGCTGCATCCTCAGCGAGCAGGTTAGCACCGTCCATATCTACGTAATCCAGCAAAGGCAATAACTGAGCAATCGCTGAAATCCCTACCGAGGATTCCGTCATACACCCAATCATGACCTTCATCCCTAACTGTTGCGCTTCGCGAATCATTCTCAACGCAGGCGTCATCCCACCACACTTGACCAATTTGATGTTAACTCCGTGAAAATAATTCACGCACCGTTGGACATCAGAAACGACCAAACACGACTCATCAGCAATGATCGGAAGAGCAGTATCGACAAACAACTCCTTTGCACCCGTCCAGTCCCCGGCGGGTAATGGCTGTTCGATAAACTCCACACCAAGGTCCTTCAGTACTACCGAATACTCAATTGCCTGCTTTGCTGTCCATCCACAATTCGCATCAACACGAAACAACGCATCTGAATGCTTCCGTAATTCCTCAACAATCTGCAGATCGTGATCGGTCCCAAGCTTGATCTTATAAATCGGCCACCCTGGTTCTTCCTTTAACTTATCAACCATCACGTGCAAATCGTCGAGACCAATCGTGAAGCTCGAATCAGGAAATGAATCCAACTCAACTCCCAGCATTCGGTAGGTGGGTAAATTATTTTGCTTGCCCCAAAGATCGTGGGCCGCTTGATCCACCGCGCATTGGATGAAACTTTCATTCTCCAACACCCCATTCAAGGCTTCCCATAGCTCGGCCGGATGGTCCCAACTGAAGCTTTGAATGAACTCACGAACCTTTTCAATTCCACCGATCAAGCTCTCAAGCGATACACCGTAGTACGGATTCGTCGTCGCCTCTCCATAGCCCTGATGGACACCATCATCCAATTCAACAATCACGGACGTCTGGACGGTATGCGTGGACCGGGAAATCCCGAACGCATGCCTCAATGGCAATTCAAAATGATGCGCACGCAAAGCAACCTGTCTCGATCCCATTCACACCCTCAATTCTTATCACGGAAAATCGAAAAAACTAGCTTTTCAAACGCTGCTGGCACGCCAACACCGCCTCGACTAAATCCTCGGTACCATGTCGAACCACATCACAAACCGGCAACCCCATCTCGTCTCTCACGCGATCCCGCTCCGCCTCAGCCTCTGCATCACTAAGCGAGCGACTGTTCATTGCTACCGCAATCACCTCTGAGGGGCCCAACAAGCTGGCCATCGTTTCAGCAATCTCTCTGGATCGCTTCAAAGAAGGAAGCGGCACATGCGAAAGTCCATTGAAGGATTGACGACCAACTTCGTAACAGAGGATCATCGCTTGAGGTGAGCAACCATGCAGTAACCCCAGCGTCACAGCGCTGTAACGCGGATGCGCTAGACTCCCTTGACCTTCAATCACCAATGCATCGTGATGCTGATGCTCTAAAATCATCTTCTCAACGGAACCGCTGACAAAATCAGAAACCACACTATCGACGGGACAACCATCCCCTTCAACAAGAATGCCCGTCTGTCCCGTCGCAATGAATTTTGTTCTCAAACTTGCCTTATTGAGTGCTCTTGCGAGTTCAACAGAAACAAGCATCTTGCCTACACCACAGTCCTGTCCAACGGTATGAATCCGAAGACATTCTGAACGTATATCCTCACAAGTCGCAACATCGTGCTCTTGGTTACGACGCACATCAACTAAGGCTGCACCTGACCTGGAGGCTTCTCCTACGAACTCAGGATCATCAACAAGATAATCGTGTAAACCAGAGTAGATTGTCATACCACGGCTTATTGCCTCCAGTACCAGCGATCGCCATGGCGTCGGAATTTTACCCCCCGGAGGCGCGATTCCAATCACCAGTGACCTAGCATCCCTGACCTCGCTGATAGATTTGACCACCGGGATCGATCCACCTACACCTAACAACTCTTGCGCAGTCGAGACAACAGCCTGACGATCCAGTACGGCAAGAACCTCATCAGCACAAAAACGCAGGATGCAGCTTGCTGTCTTTGCAGTGATTGGGTTTGAGTAACCATCGGTTACAACAACCATTCGCCGATTTGACTGCCTTGAATCGAGTTGGCCGACCGTTGACCCATTTGTGACCGAATCATTCATGCTCGATGTGTCTCTTCTGATGACGCCTTCAAATCTTCACCCAATCCAACCATTTGCAATAAGCGCAAAGCGTTCGTGGTTGGTGAAACGCCTTGTCGCATCAAGTAATCAAAGGTCATTTGTTCGTTCCCCTCTGCATCAGGCCGAATGGTTTCACGAAAATGAACCACCTTTGCCACCGACATCAAATCGGGTTCATCAGCCAACTCCAGGTCATGTGTGCTGATCGCACCGATCGCGCCAAAATTAATTAAATGTTGCAAAACCTGCACCACGGCAATCTGACGCTCTCGACTGTTTGTTCCCTGCAGAATCTCATCAAGCAAGAACAAGCAAAACTGCCCCTGCTTTTGTGACATGTCTCGAGCATGATCTACAACGCTTTTCAGCCGTTGCAATTCTGCCATATAAAAAGAGACACCCTGACTGACATCATCACTAACACGAATACTTGTTGCGAGCTGAAGCGATGGCAATTCAAAAGTGGTGGCACAAACGGGGGCGCCAATCGCCGCCAACGCAACATTAAGACCCACGCTCCGCATCATCGTGCTCTTCCCAGACATGTTACTTCCGGTCACGAGCAAGACCGAACCAGGTGGACCGACGCTGACATCATTGGCGACTCGATCTTCATCTTTCAACAAAGGATGTCCCACCGCCAGACCTGACACTGCACAAGCGTCAGATGACTCAATCCAAGTTGGCTCACCCCAATCCGTGTAGTCATCACGCAGAGCGGCAATTGACATCAATGCTTCGAGTTGACCTAAAGCTTCGAACCAGCCTGAAACAGATTGACCATATTTCGACTGCCAACGCTCAAGCTTAGAAAGAATACGAATATCCCATAGCATCAGGCATTGAAGAGGGAGGTAAATTAAGAAGGTGCCTGCTGACTGGCGCAAACCACCCGCGTTGGCAAGCCTCTGCAAATCAGCCATACCCGATGCAGCAGACAAGTCCCCCTTCAGCAGCGTTTTATGGAGATGAGAAAGCAGCTCACCGTTGCTCTCGGTGGGACCAAGTAGCTGCGCAGCAGTAAAAATTTCTTGGTAATCACGCACGGCGCGCCGATTCGACATCGCCACAGAGAAGACCGCGTGCGCTGGTCCTAACATCAGGGTCGTAAGGACCAGATTGATAACGATGACACCACCGATGGTAATCAATGCATATTTAATGAGTATTGAGGGTAGCCAAGCTAGAATTCCCCCAACCAAAGCAACGATACAAATCAGGGATAAAAAAGCAGAAAACTTAGCCCAATGTGACAACCACATCCGATGAGCAAGCCATAAATCGCCTCCCGCCCATTTCACAAACTGATCAGGACTCCCGGAGCTCTCGCTGACTTGCCGTGACAAGGTGTAGAACCGGAGCCGTTGATCACGCATTGGCGCAAGATTCTTGACTGCCTGCTCTCGTTGCCTCGCAGTTTCAGCTTCCGCAGGACCACATAACCACTGGGCAAGTGTGCGGATACCGGGCTCCATGGAAGCCATCGAGACCAGCTGAAACAAGGATGCATTACCCAGAAGATCCAAGTCACTTGCCACCGCACGACGATGCGTTTCAATCTGCAAATCTGCCAGTACACGATCAGTGCGTTTGGATTCAAGACGCTTCCAGTCTCGCGTCAAACGAGCAAGCAATCGCCTGACGACGGAAACTTTCTTTTGGAGCTGATCCAGTTCATCTCGAAGCGGTTCGTTGACTGTAACCACAACGAGAAATGCAAGTAGTGATCCCCAGGACAACCACGAAGCCAAAGGCACATCATCCCACATGGAAGCAATGGCCATCAGAACAACGAAAGCAAGAAACAAAATGAGTCTTGCTATCCCGAACAATCGATCCTTGTGCCTTAACAGCAACTGCCGTTCGGCATTTTCATCAAGAATCGCCTGATAGCGTTCAATCGCTTTGTCACATCCTTGTGATGAAGCGTGATCACACCCACTTCCATTTTCCATCAAGCTGGCTCAGTTTCTGTTTCGCCGAGTAGAATTGGTGGGTGCGTTCCCACTACCACTTTGGCTGCAATGCGATCTTGTAAGTTTGGCCGGAAAACAACTAACAGCAGTAAAGGCATGAACCAGGCGATGTACAGCCCACCTCCGTATCCATGCCAAAACTGAGCCGCGACCATCAAGGCCGCCGAGGAACTCATTAGCGTGCCCAAGTTCTTTCGAGCGGGCCAGATCGCGAAAAAGGTAGCGAGGATGGCAAAACCAACAATCACTGGCAACCGCCAGATAGGGTTCCAGCCTAACGCCCAGAGACCACGAAACTCTTGTGGATCTCGATCTGGTTTCAATAGCCCGAACATCCTGTAAAGATGGTCGGAAAGGGATGCAGAGCTGTCAAAGGATAGAGCAACCATCAGCAAAATCAGCATCGAAGCCACTCCGATGCAGAACTTCCGAGCCCCACGCTTCCAATAAAAACTAACCCACAATGGAAGCACAAAGAGCGGGTAATAAACCAAACCCCCAGCCAATCCAAGAAAAGCACCAGATAAGAGCGGACGTCGGTAGCAAAGAACCGCCCAAAGAATCAACGCTGCTGGCAACGCATGGTCGACTCGGCCAGTCATCTGCGCGGTATAGGGCAAAAGCAGATAAAAGAGTGAACAGCCAACCCCGGCTCGCACGTTGAAAAAATGTCGACTGCCAACCAATACGATCCCTACCACGATGAAAAATTGCGCTAGGATTGCCAGCGTTTTGGCGATCTTCGCAAGCTGAACTTGATTGGGGGTCAATTCGGATACCCGCGGCGGAATAACGCCTCCTGGCTGATCACTCACAGGTCGAGTTGGGATAGCGGGCAGTAAATTCATCATGGCGTAGCCCGGGCCCAATTCTGGTCCCTGCTGTACTTGCACTCGAGGACTACTGGTAACCACATTGGCCATCATGAAGATGAAAAGCGAAATTCCAATGAAGTACAAACCGCCCGTGGTTAAGTTTGGATCAAGCAAGGGACGGCGAACCATCAATGGGTCAAGCATCAATCGCAGTAGCAACACCAATTCAATCGTGAAAAGATAAACAAAACCCCATCGCTGTAATTGCCGAGGGTCTTCGGGACCCCGAAGCGTTCGCGTCAGGAAGGATTCACTCTCACCACTGATCACATTGATTGATTCGGCGGGATCAGGTGAGGAGCTGGAATCTAACAACGGTGCATTGAGATCTCCAACGGAATCAAGATTTGAATTGCCATTGTTCTGAGTTTCAGGCTCTGTACTTGTTTGGTTTTCACCATCACGCTGCTTACCAGCCTGATTCACATCTTGAGCAGAGGAGTTATCGGTATTCTCACTACCAACCTCAGAGGAGCCTTCAATTGCCTGCGACACGAATCCTACAAACGATCCTCCCACGGCCTTGGTCATCTCAAGAAATGACGTCTGAGCAACCTCGCCCGCTTGTAGTTCGATCGAGTTTTCAATCCTCTCTGATTCAGCTCTTTCTCTGAATTCCAAGGAGCTTGAATTGAATCCAACGTCTGGTTGCCTCGATCCGGGTTCAGCATCGGACGAATTGGCTGGATTGATTTGCGCACCTTCCCTGTTGAATTCCTCAAGGGTCGATTCACCCTCCGCGGCTTCCATCTGGGTCATTTCAGTTTGAATCATTTCTGACTCAGCCAACTGCCGCCGCCGACCCTCATAGACCATCAGTAGACCAGGCGCCAACAGAATCAGAAGAACGATATCGAGGTTCCGAATCGACCAGACCCGGTGAAATACAAAGAACAGTCCAATCGTCAAAAACGACGAGAGATAAACCCACGTCGTTGGATCAGGCCGTCTGTAATAGAGAAGTATTTCGCTCATCTGAATTGAGCAACACCTATGCTTGTGTGCTCAAGATCCCTTAAGGTGTCGATAGAACGGGAATCCCAATAAGATATCGCATCCTGAGTCCCCGAAAAGCGTCCTGAGGGGCCAGAAAAACAATGAACTTCAGTTTTTTTGAGCCTTCGAGACCTCCCACCACAATCTTCTCCCGCATGATATGGGCGGGTTTAGTCCGGATTTGACTAGTTGCTGGAACACCTAGCTATGGAATCTAGTGCTCCAAACTCACCGAAATCGGTTAGGCAGAACCGATAATCTGGGGCTAATCTCATCGCTCATAAATGGTTAGGATGACCTGATCGGGTTTAAGTACGCGGACCGACTCAGGTGCTCTCTGCGAATTTAAGCACGAGTCCATACCCAACGTTCACCCGTCCTAAATCTCGCCAATTGCAGGAAACAAGAATCGTGGCCTCTCCAAACTCCCCGCAAAGTGAACTTCTCGCCGACGCATTGCGGGCAGATCCACGAGTGTCTGAGGCACGCCGACTGATCTCCGAAGCGATCACTGAACACGCTGCTGGACTGACAGAAGTTCGGTCAGCAAATGTGGCGTCACAATCGAACTACCAATCCATGCTTGAAAGGTTGAAAGCGGTCCGCGGTGGCGCGCCGATTTGGCCTTATCTGTCATCGGGCATCGGTAATGGACCGTTCGTAGAATTAGCCGACGGTAGCGTCAAACTGGATTTCATCTGTGGTATTGGGGTTCATGGCTGCGGGCACCTCAACGACACAATGGTGCAAGCGGCAATTGATGCGGCACTGGAAGACACCGTCATGCAGGGCAATCTGCAGCAAAACCCTGCAAGCCTGTGCATGGGTGAGAGATTGGTTGAGGTGGCTTCGCATTCAGGAGCGAATATCGATCACTGCCTGCTATCCACGAGCGGGGCGATGGCCAACGAGAATGCTTTAAAATTGGCATTTCATCACAAGAGTCCTGCAGATCGAATCATTGCTTTCGATAACGCGTTTGCAGGTCGAACACTTGCCACCGCCGCACTCACCGATAAAGCTGCCTACCGATCCGGACTGCCGGTTACGATCAACGTGGACTACCTTCCATTTAGGGATACGGAAAATCCTGAGCGAAGTCAACGATGGGCTGTGGATGAACTCCAACGCCTCTTGAAAAGGTATCCGGGTAAACATGCTGCATTCTGGGCGGAGCCAATCGCCGGTGAAGGTGGCTACTATGAAGGGAGTAAGGAATTCTTTGCCGCCCTTTGTGTACCGCTTCGCGAAGCAGGAATCCCAATTATTTTTGACGAAGTGCAGTCATTCTCCAGAACCAGTCGACCCTTTGCTTTTCAACACTTAGGACTCGATGAATTTGCGGATATCGTCACGGTTGGAAAAATCACCCAAGTATGTGGAACTCTCTACGGAAAAGCGTTCAACCCCTCCGCACCGATCCTGAGTCAGACCTTCACCGGGTCATCCGCCTCAATCGCGACAGGACTCTCTATGCTAGATCAGCTAGAGAGCAATGATTGCTTTGGTGTTAATGGAAAGAACATGCAGCTAGGCTCCTATTTTCAGAAAGGCCTTAAACAGCTCTCAGCAAAGTACCCGGAAAGGATTCAGGGGCCCTTCGGATGTGGGATGATGGTCGCATTCACACCCGGCGATGGAAGCTTCGAGCAAGCAAAAGCACTGATGACATCGATGTATGAAACCGGGCTATTAGGATTCGTGTGTGGCGCCAACCCAACGCGAATTCGCTTTCTTCCACCACCAGTTGTCACGACCCAACAACATATTGATCTAGCACTAGAGCTCCTGGAAAAATCACTCTGACGTCGGAAACAATCCGCCAGGAAGAGAGCCATATCTTGGATTTTACGAAAACCGACGCCCACGCTCGGTCATCCCGGTGATAGAGGCCGGAGCAGTACGCTCAACACAGGTCGTGTCATGCCGTGAGGCGAATTCACACTACTGCTTGACCAAGCCATCAGCAGGCACAGCGAAGGGATTTGTTCGAATGCGGCCCGGCTCGTGCACCCACCGCTGCTGATCCACCATCGGGCGAGATTTTTGCTGCGGCCGCAAAACCTCTGAAACGGAACGGCGTGAGGCCGATTCTGGCAACTCAATGCTTGCCGAGGGTGTGCTGATTGCGCCCCGATAACCGTTGGCAGCCTGCAGAACAGGCGGTGCTGCGAATGGGCTCATGCCATAAGGTCGCGAGTATCGCGAACCATAGTAAACAGGTGGATTGGTCGCAAAATAGGGAGGGTTGGGAACTGCATTGCGGTATACAGCACCGTAAGGCTGATAAAAACCAAACGGTAGGAACCCAGACAAAGCTCGCTGATCGGCTGACGACTGACCTGAGGATAGAACAACCAGACTGAACATCATCAGGAACAAACCAAATATAGTACGCATTAAAACAGCAAACCTCTCTAAGTGAGTTTCAATTGGATTCTGATCGGCAAGGTACTTGCAACGCCGCTGGTGAATCAGCCCTCTGTCAGTTTATTCGAGGGTGCTGGTAATTCAACTTAGAACCGGAGTCGAAATCGGAACCAAGCCGACAGCTTGATCGTAGAAAAGAACAAAATCCCATATTCTGATCCGGCTGGGCATGCTTGTGTAGCAACGCGATTGGGTGGCCATCCTTCGATTTACTCAATAAGAATTAGCAACTTGGACCGAGCAAACGAGTGGCATGGCGGCAGCGGAAGGAAACCACCTAACGGTTGATGCGTCAATCGGCCTCCCAATAATTTGAAATCCAAAGCTACAATAAAAGCCAAGAGCGATCGGCTCATCCACCAACATCGGTAAATCGCTGGAGACTGATTGTTTCCTTACTCCCTCTCATGTGGGCTTCAAACCTTGAACCTAGTTTGCATCATTCCGACGCTCAACGGTGGAGGGGCTGAACGTGTGATGGCAAGGTTGTGTTCAATGCTCGCTGAACGAGGGCACAGCGTGACGCTGATCACGCTTGACGATGGCAGCCAAGATCGCCACCAAGTGGATTCAGAGGTGCATCGCATCTGCCTTGAGGTTTTGAGCCAGAATCGCACTTCGAGTAGCAGTTGGTCGCACTGTATGACTCGTGGCCTGATGACTCGTGGCCTGATGACTCGTGGCATTGGGGCGATCCGTCGGATCTCGCGAATTCGACGTGCCATTCGCACGGTCGCGCCGGATGTCGTTCTTTCGTTCTGCGATCAAATGAACGTGATGACTTTAATTGCGACGAAAGGTATTGGAGTGCCAGTTGTCGCATGCGAGCGAAGTGACCCCAGGCATCAAAAGCTGCCGGCTTTGTGGGAATGGTTGCGTTCCGCCACCTATTCAAGGGCATCCAAAGTGATTGCTTTGACCGGTGAAGTGGAAACTCACATCCAACAAACTTACGGAGCGGCAACCGCCGTGATTGCCTCCGCAGTGGACATCCCCGAAACAGCGTCGGAAAGAGGCCGAGCCGATAATGCAAAACAGATCATCGCAATGGGCCGGCTGGAACCGGAGAAAGGATTCGATCGACTCATCACTGCCTTTGGAAATCTAGCTCATCAATTTCCCGAATGGACGCTTTGTATCCTGGGCGACGGGCAAGAACGGAATACCCTTCTCAAGCAGATCACAAACTTGGATTTAGCAGATCGCATCTCATTACCGGGCTGGAAAAAACAGCCGTGGGAAATCGCCGATGAAGCTACCTTCTTCGTGCTCCCTAGTCGCTATGAAGGATTTCCTTCCGCATTGATGGAAGCAATGGCGAGAGGAATCCCCTGTCTGTCTGTAGATTGCGACAGTGGCCCGAGAGCAGTGATTGAGAGGCATTCGGAGGAACCAAAACAAGCTTCGGCTCTTCTTGTCCCAAACGACAAACAATCCCTGGAGGCAGGCATCGAGCGGCTGATTTCAGATTTGAGCTTTCGAGAATCCTTGGGCACAAACGGACGGCGAGCAATCGCAAGGTTTAGTTGGGATACCATGGTGGATCAATACGAAAAGGTGCTCTTTGGCTCTTCCTCCAAGGTATAGGAATCCCAAACAGCAGCACGCTTTGAAAGCGGACAAACTGTTGCGGTGCAGATTGCTGCAAGACGCTTTTTGAGAAGTGTCACTACGTACGAAATGACGCTCTTTGCGATTTGACGAGCGGACGGTCGACGCGAATATGGAGAACACGCGTATCTTTTCTTCGCAGCCAATGATTACCTCAGAAAGGCAACCCATAAGACCAACGGTGAGCAGAACCCAATACGCTTGAGGGTTGGCACACTTCACCGTCAACGCACGTTTTTACTCGGCCGAACAAGACGGCCGAGCAACCAACGTTACGCAGATAATCGATCAAGGACCGATTTGAACAGGATGGAGTCAATCGCGTTGGTCAACGTGATTGGCTCTATAAGGCGTTTAAAGAATACCGCCGTGCGTCCGAATCGGAGTGAGGTGACTCGGCGAGTCCATGAACCAGAATCGTTCCCACTCATCTACCATTGCACGCAAGTCGTCCGAGGTGAAAAGCAACTGCTGAACACGTCGCTCGGGCTTAGCGGAGTAGATCGGTACAAAGCAACCCACAGAAGTGGTGAGGCAGCCTGCAAGCACCATGATTTGCATTAAACGTCGCATCGAGCGTTCCTCCGTGAACGACAAACTCTTGATTCAAGTCAATTATGTTTCAACCATGACTCGGCAATCGCTGCTTACAAATCCCAGCGACCACTCGGGCTATCGGGCGGTGGCAAACCTTGATCACCACTCCGAGTTTGGTTATTTTCGCTCTCGTTCGTTCCCAAGACTCGGCGGGCCTCCGCCTCATCAAGAGCACGAACCTTTGCTTCCATGTACTTCCCTGGCTTGAAGGTAACGACGTGCTTGCGAGGCACATCAACCTGTTCACCAGTTCGCGGGTTTCGAGCCTTTCGAGCCGCGCGAGGTTTGACTTCAAAAACACCAAAATTTCGAAGCTCGATCCTCTGCTCTCGAACCAACGACTCGATAATCGCGTCAAAGGTTTTTTGGACGACTTCCTTGGTCTGTTGCTGCGTCAGCCCAACCTCTTCCGAGATCGTTCTCACGATATCTTTCTTGGTCACGCTGACTCCCTGTAGCACAAAACCGACACGTAAGCAATCGCTGTAAACCCTTTGCAACTCTTGACTTAACACACGAAAAGTCTAGGCAGCAAAATGAGCATCGTCAAGATCGCCCTGCCAGTTCTTTGCAAACAGATTTGCGCAGACCTGCCGTCCGTGGTTTCTTATCGTCACGAATAATCGTCACACTTGAACCAATCGGAACATTCCGGAGAAACTGATCACCCCCCCAGCAGGGACCCTATCCGATCCCTCATCTCGGCCTTTCATTGGATCGTTGAATCGAATCCAAACCAACGGTTCTTTGATAGCATTTCAATCAACCGTGCACATCCAACTTCATTGATTAAGACAATACTCCAGCAGCAGCGGAGGAAGGGTTCAAGATCGAGAGAATAAGCCGGTTCACCCAGCATCGAGGATGCCTCGGACAACGAAGCCAAGAACTGCCCCAATCAGCAAACTCACCGGGATGGCGATCGCGAGCGCGATGGCCACCGCCACGCCGGAACTCTGCCGAGATGGGTGATCTTGGGCAGCTTCCTGCAACGCCGATGCGACCTTTTCGTCCTGGGGGATCAATGGAACGAGCATTGAATCATTCTTTGGGTTACCCGTCGCACCGGACAAGCTCAACGCACCGGAGGATCGAGGGGAATCCCCGGCGTCGAGTGAGTCACGAAGTTGCGATGGTTCCTTCGGTGGCGGGGGAGGTGTCCAAACCTGTCTCTCAATCGGTAATTCCACCAGCTCATCCTGCGACCCCAGCCAAAGCTCCAATCGCTCGATGACTTCTCCGGCTGACTGGATCCGGCGTTCGGGTTCCTTCTCCATCATGTCAGCGATTACATCCACGAATTCCTCCGTGAGCTGCGGTGCAAAACGGCGCGGATGCCAAGGCGTCTGCTCACAATGGCGTCGACACTTACTCCGTGAATCACCGCCCGGAAACGGCACTTTTCCAGTTACGGCGAAGTAAAGTGTACAACCCAGAGAATAGAGATCACTCAGCGCGTCAACGGAATTTGGATCCCGAATTTGCTCGGGTGAGAGGTAATCGGCCGTGCCCACAATTTTCCCAGCTCGAGGGTCTGCATCCAGACTCATCGTCCACGCCGCCAACCCGATGTCGGAAACTTTGGCGTTGCCCTCGGGAGTCACCAAGATATTTCCGGGTTTAACATCTCGATGAACCATGCCAAGGTCATGAGCATACTGCAAGCCTCGCGCTGCCTCAGAAATGATCAATGCCGCAGAGGACATGGACAGAGGACCGTTGGCACGCACCAACCTCCGTAAGTCATTACCGGGAACGTACTCAGTGACCAAGTAATGAACATTACCATCCTTACCGGCATCAAATGCTCGAACCAGGTAGGGACTATCCAAGCCCGCTTGCAGCCGAATCTCATGCTGAAATGCAGCTCTTGATTCTTCGGTCGATTTTTCAAGGGGCAAAACCTTTACAGCACACTCTCGCCCCATTACCTCATGGACACCCTTGAACACCTGCCCCATCCCGCCCTGACCAATACCCTCGGTGATGAGATAAGGTCCAAGGCGAAATTTAGTGCGACCCAGCTGCAGTTGTTCCGCCTGATAAGCAGTGATTTCTCCCGCCTTGATCAAGGATGCGGCAATTACCTCGGGATCGCTCGAGTTCAGAGTTTGAAGGAGGGACTGGTACTTTTGAGAATCAACCAGACCGCTGATAAGTAACGCCTGATGAAAATTCATCCCTTGGGTCGCCCCGTTTGGTTCCATCAGATCTCTCCCTTCTCATTGGCATCACGGATGATCTGCCGATCACTGACGCCGCAATTTCAATTTTACACGAGCTGATTCACGCGATTCATTGGAACCCATTACTGAAACACCACCAACAGATCGCAAATACCATGACTTTGTAATCCAAACCGAACTAGATCACCGTCGAACTTCAAGTCTGAGGATTGTGTTTCTGCACGGGCAATTAACTCATCACACGTCATCTGCAGCAGAGGCTCGACAGAATCATTAACCAGTACTACGGCAGCGACATCCCGACAAAAACGCAACTTCACCTTTGCGGTCTGCGATTTAGTTTGAACCACTCGCACCACAGCTGCCAACTTACCTTCCTCGGTAGCATGAACTTGGATAGACGACAGCATTATTTCTCGGGGTGCAACGTGGGCGACCCAGCCGATCTCAGGACCCGTTGATTGACTACGGACGCTCATCACGGACGGTGGAAATAACCGCGATCGGCATGCTGCCACAGGCGAGGAAATATCGATTCCGTAGTCCACATGAAAGGTCTGTTTTGATTCGCCTTGGACCGAAATCAGCGTATCCAAAAAACGCTCACCGACGCGTCGGTGAAATGCAGATCCGTATCCGCAAACAAGTGTCTGCCTCTCGGCTTCATCAATCACAACCCCAAGTGGGGCAACCACACGACGAGATCGAACGCGATGCAGTTTATCCCGTACTAATGAACGACAAATTGCCGATTCGGAGGCTACCGCTGTGCGGAGCCCCAAATAGTTGACCCAAGGATCACCCGTTAGCGGTATGACGGGAATCAGCTCACCCCGAACTTCCAAAAACCGACTTCCTCGCTCGAGCTTGTACTCCAAGCTGTACTTTGCAATGACTTCGTCGCTCTCATCGGATGATCGCTGCAGAACACCTTTCACCTCAATTGCTCCGCTCTGCTGAGTGGATGATTTCACCGAGAACGATTCAGCCACCATCTCAACTTCTGATTCTTTATCACGCGAAGCGGCAATGAGTCGCAGTGACAATCGATTACCTCGAGATCCACTGTAAACCCCCATCACTGCACCCGTCTTGGTACTGAAATCCACCTCCATGAATTCGTTCTGCAGGCGATCCTTTTCCGCAATCAGCTTCGGTCCACCCCAAATCCCCTGACGTAACCTCGCTGCCAACCCACGACCTGACTTCGCGGGTCGCGCGCTCGCTTTGAGCTGAACGAACCCACAAGCGGGAACATCCACCGTCGCTCGCGTAAATCCTGAATCACAGTCAACTGCAAACAAATGTTCAGGCCGATCAATAAGTCCACCATTGAGAGCAACATCGCACCGCACCCCAACAGAAGAAGGGTTCACGATCAGACAGTCACCCTGAATCGGGGTAATTTGATCTTCCGATTGCAGCGATGCTGTGGCACTCACTGGCTCAGCACCAATCGAATTTGCGAACCTCGCTAAACTTTCTTGATGACTGACCTCATCGAGTGATTGTCCTTTATCGCCGATGCTAACCGTCGTACTGTCACCATGGGGCAGCTCGCCCGCCACTAAAGAACTCAGCCCCGAACTAAGCTCTACTTGTTCTTCTCGGATCGTGTTGCGAAACCGGTCGGAGATTGAGGAAATCGGATCAGGAATATCGTTAGCCACTTGATCGGAAAGCAGGGTTGAGCTGTGAGGAGAGACCATCTGTGATTCACCGTGATGATATGGGTGCTCACCTTCGGCAAAGTAATCATCTAGCTTCCAAAACTTCCCAAGACACAAACTCCAAGATGCGACACACTTAAGATCTTCAAATCCCTGGGACGTTTGACCAGGCCAATGAGCAAACAGACCTGTCGATATTTCCCCTCGGTCAATGGCCTCACCAAGACGTGTTCCGAGTGTCAAAAAAGATGCATCACTTGATGCATCGATTGGCTTGGCAGTTAAAGCCTCCAACTGCACACCGGCGGCTTGGAGAATCACTTTGGCCTCATCACCGAAACCTGTTCCACCCTCGAAATCAATCGGCATGATGCCACAATAGCCCAGTTGCACGAGTGTGGCAGTTAAGTCAGCCGGAGTTGAACCGGAAAAACGGCCATAAACCTTCGGCACAACACCAAGGGTCGATACAAAATGGCGATGCGCATCGAGCAGTTGCGACTCAGCTTGCGAAAAGCTCATGGCATCGAAAAAGACATCCCTCCCCGGGCCACCGCCAGCCCAACTCAGTAGGCCCTTGCCAAGCAAATCCTTCAGATTACCCAACACCTCCTTGGGTAATCCACTCATTGCATCGGCAGAATCAACGTCCACAAGGAGGTTGATGGGTGTGGGTATAGATGCACCCACAGCATTTGCTGAAGAGGCGTTTGACGAAGAATCCTCGTTGCTAGACTCACTCAATTCGGTGTCCACGATTTCTCCCGATGGTGAAATCGCATCACGATGACTTTGCTCGGAGGAATCCGTAATCGGCGCTAACAGATCGGGTATGCAATGTATGGTTGAAGGACTCGTAAGGACCAAGTCGATCAAATGAGGATCCGATGAGAAATAGTGATCGCGTTCTTCGGCAAGGCAATCGAAGACATCATGCAAGGATTCACTCGCTGTTGATGCATCACCAGCAACAAAAGCCTTTGCCGCCTTCACAGCACAGGTTTGAAGATGAAGCTCATCTAAATTACTGGTGTATCGCAAACGCTTTGTCATGATCTGAACTTGAAGCGATGCGTATGCCGCTGCAAAGAAATCTCTCGGTCCAATCTCACGAGTGGAAGTAGTCAATGCTTGGGCGGTAAGCGCGGGCAGATTCTCCCAAGGTAGTTGATTTAGAAACTCCTGCCTCGAGGTCGCCTCAATCCATGTGCAATTCTGATTCTTCTTGGCACGCTGCTCAAAACCTTCTGGCAATTCACTTTTGGAGGGAAGGGGAACAGCGATCAATCGATTGTCCATCACTTCCGGAGGAAGGTCCGCACGATACCAAGCAGGAAGTTGTTCCGTATCGGCGAGCAAACTGGGGTGCCAAAGCATGGTCCAAGCAGCCAGTAAACTCTGAGCCTCATCATCGGAGAGTTGAGACGGAAAATCCTCCAGATTGGTGACGGGGATGAGAACGCAGCACTCTTGAAAAAGCGGCATGACAACTGGTTTAAAACTTGGAGGATTGAGTAACTGTTTGGTGCCACAGCAGAACAACAGTGATGTAAAACCGCAACGGATTCCCCGACAAATCGCGTCGACTACTCATTGTTATCATGAAGTGGAGATCAAAACATGGCTGTCCGGGCACAATTGCCCTGATTTTGAAGGTTGTCACCAAAAAGGACCGCTTTCCAAAAAACGCACCAAACTGCTTGGTCGCGTTGGTTGAAATGACGTATGCCCCCGGGGCACGCCCCGGGAGACGCGTGGAAAACCGGGGTGAGCAGGTTATTTCCCGACAGGCTTGACTTCAGCGGTGCGGGAGGCAATGCGAATTGGGCCAGGTACCACCACGTGACGATTAATCTTGTGAATCAAGCGCTGACCAGAACTCCCATTTCGAGAGGAGAAGCGAAACAGGGTCAGAGACCTGAGCTTTGACTCGGGGTTTCCCGGCTAGATTGGGATCCTGAGCGAACCAAATCCCACACCTCCCGCTCACTGACAAAGGCGGTAAAACTGGTACTAAACACAACAACAGGGGGGGTAAGTGGCATCCCAAAGCCTTGGAATTGGAAAAAACCTGCACTTCCTGCACGTTTCCTTGATCTTCCTCAAAAAGAGAACACTCCATTCTGGAGAAAAGGCTGTAGAATGAGGGGGTATGCGTGGAGAGGGTTTTGCTTCCTCCCCCCCGCGATTCTGAGTGGATTTCGGTCAACGAAGGTTTCGGGGGATTGGACAAATTTAGTAACCTCTCGAAAATAAAACCGGCTCGTCGCAAAACCGACTTTTCCAGAAAGCGTCGAGCGAGGCATTGAGAACAGACTCATCGGTCAGTTGAGATTCCAAAAGCGATTTCCAATCGTCTTTTTGTGATTGTTGACTCGGACCTGAGGTCCTGTTTCTTCAATTCCATTGATTACTCGGGAAACACAGAATCAAGATGGCAAGCAGTCAAAGTGTTTGGGGAATCGAAGTTGGGCAAACCGCTCTTAAGGCCTTGCAGTGCAAGCTTGAGGACGGACGTGCTGTAGCAACCGCATTCGACTACATCGAGTACCCAAAAATTTTGAGCCAACCCGAAGCGGTGGCAGAGGAATTAGTTCACGACGCTCTCCAACAGTTTTTGGATAGGAACGAATCGGCCTTCACTGACAAGGTTTGTATCAGCGTTCCCGGTCAAAGTGGACTCGCAAAGTTTTTTAAACCGCCTCCGGTTGAAGTCAAAAAGATCTCGGACATCGTTCGCTACGAAGCCAAGCAGCAAATCCCGTTCGATCTGGCTGATGTGATCTGGGATTACCAGATGATGCCGGGAAGCATGGTGGAAGAAGGCTACGCGTTGGAGAGTGAGGTGGGTTTGTTTGCAATGAAACGCGAACAAGCCTATCGCCAACTCGATCCATTCAATGCAGTGGACATGGAAGTATCACTTGTGCAGATGGCGCCGGTTGCTCTCTACAACATGCTCGCCTTTGATCGTCTACACGAACGATTAGACGAAGACCTCTACAATGCGGACGATCCACCACCGTCAACGGTGTTGCTTTCAATCGGCACCGATTCGAGTGACTTGATTATCACGAATGGTTTTCGAATCTGGCAACGAAGTATGCCAATTGGAGGTAATCACTTCACTCGGCAACTAACCAAGGACCTCAAACTTACCTTCTCCAAAGCGGAACACCTCAAGCGAAATGCCCGAGAAGCGACTGACCCCAAGCTGATTTTCCAAACGATGCGGCCGGTCTTCAACGACCTCGTTACCGAAGTCCAGCGATCGATTGGTTTCTTCAGAAGCATTGATAAAAAAGCAGAGATCAGCGAACTGGTGGTTACCGGAAACACGGTAAAAATGCCGGGTCTCGCTTCCTACATCGGTAAAAACCTTGGTGTTGAAGTCAAAACATTGGATCGATTTAATCGTCTTGATGGTGAAGAAATCCTTCAAGTACCCACGTTCCGCGATAACATACCGACCTTCGCGGTAGCGTACGGACTTTGCCTCCAAGCATTAGGTGTAGCGAAAGTCCAGACGAGTTTGGTGCCTCGAGAAATTCTCACACAGCGTCTGATCCGTGCGAAGAAACCATGGACCCTTGCGGGACTAACGGCACTGATGCTTGCCATGTCGACTCATTACGCATTCGTTGAGCGTAGCTGGTCCACCACTCGCGATGATTTGTGGAAAAACGCGCTTTCACAAGTTGACTCGATGAAGAGCTATTCCGACGGACACATCTCCGAAGACAGCGATCTCGACTCCAAATTGACGTACCTCAATAAACTCGGTGAAGAAGTTTCTGGAAATGCAGAGCGTCGCTTGAAATGGCTTGAGGTGATTCGCGCGATCAATGCAGCAGTGCCGCGGACCAACTACCCAGATGGCAAAGCACCCACACCAAAACAGTTACCTTACTCGCAGAGAAAAGATATCCATGTAACGTCCGCGGATACAAAACAATACGAAGATCTTGCCGATTGGTGGTCTGACGAAGTTTCAGCGAGATACGTGGAAGAAGAACGCAGCTGGTTGCGATTGACGAATGCAAATGCAACAACGGAAGAGAAAGATGAGTTCGACACCCAACTTGCAGCGGAGACCGGACCAACGGGAGCAGGCTGGGTGATCGAGTTGCGCTGCTACCACTATTACAACGACCCCAATAATCGTGGACAGATTGAGAGTGATCATGTTCGAAAATACATGACCACCAGTTTCAAGGAGAGCACCGTTGACCTACCAACCGGTCAGAAAGATGACAACGGGCAAGACATCACTGAAACGTTCACCCTCGAAGAACTCGGCATTACCTACCCATTGCTGCTCGATGACAACCGAGCATCTGATACGCAAATACCGAATCCGGATTACGATCCCACAGCGATGGCTGCTGAATCGCCAGCCGGCGGACAGATTGACCCGAATAACTTGCCAGAGGGATTCGAGCCACCGATGCTCCAAGTCCGAAAACTAGATTTTGTCTTCCAGATTGTTTGGCAGGAAAAATCAATGAGCGAGGTGCTTGCAGCAAGAGAAGAGGCTCGAAAGGCAGCCCAAGAGGCAGCGGATGCAGCAGAGCAGCAAGCCAGTACAGATGACGCAATAAATCAGTAAAACACCCGTATTGCAAACACGACTCCCGCCGGATCTATCGCCAAATAGAATCCGTGTGGCTGACACAGAGAAACAACGGTTAACGCCAACGCGAGATTCCGAAAACCAAACGATAGCGGCACTCGTCATTCAACTACACAAGCAGATTCAATCTTTTCATAGCACAAAGATCAAATCATGGATCAATTGAAAAACCAACTCGCTCCTGTTTTGAAATACGGGTTCTGGATTTCGACAAGCCTCGTGCTTATCGCCACGGTAGGAATCTGGTTTGTCTCCACTTCAGCTTTGGAAGAGGAGAACAAAAAGCAGACTTCGAAGATTGAAAATGCCATCACCACGGTTAACGGCGTTCAGGAAGATATCGGCAAACAACCTAATGATCTCTCCCATCAGGAAATGAATCTCCTGATTACGGATCGTCAAAATGAAGTGCTAGAGTCGTGGAAACGCCTCTATGATCGCCAGCAAACCATCCTGACATGGCCCGAGGCAGAACTGGGCAAAGACTTCGTCGACGAATTTCGCAAGTTACTCCCCGTCGAAAAAATGGTGGAGTTCCCAACTGACCCGGCCAAGGAACTGGAAACCACGCTTCGCACACGCTATCAGCGATACATCAAAAACATCCTTCCGAATATCGCAAAAATTGCGAACACCGAATGGACAGCAGAGTTCGAAAGCACTGCCGGATTTGGTGGTATGGAAATGGGTGGCGGCATGGGCATGGGTATGGGCATGGGCATGAGCGGTCCCGGCGGAACCGGGCCAGATGTTGACATCACTGGTGCAGAGAAAGGTCCTCTGGTTACGTGGAGTAACGAGAGTCAAACGCAAGTACTCAAGGACCTGTTTCCGTGGCGAGGAAGCATTCCTACCACGCTCGATATCTATTACTCGCAAGAGAATATTTGGATCCTGAAGCAGCTGCTCGGCATTGTTTCCGATCTTAATGCAGATGCCACACAGCCTTACCAAGCAAAAGTTCACGAGATTAATAGAATCGCAATTGGTAAGTCCGTGAATTTCACGCAAGGCAATATCTCAAATCCAGGTGAAACCTCCTCCGGCGGTGCCGGTGGGATGATGGATGAGATGATGGATATGGGGATGGATATGGGAATGGATGACATGTCCACCGGAGATATGGCTGGGGACATGGGGGGGCTTGGGTCGACGACCGTGAACGATCCGGCTGAGAACCGTTACGTCAACGTTGCGTTGGAGCCAATCACGGGGTCCTCATTGCGATCAGCCCTCACCAGCGCTCAACCAAGTGATGCTGCACTTGCGGTGGCAAAACGAGTGCCCGTTATGCTTTCTCTGAATATGGATCAAAGATCCATTCCAGAACTGATCGCGACCTGCGGAAGTGCAAGATTAATGGTTGAGATTCATCAAGTCCGCATGCTCTCCAAGTCCGCAAACGCCGGTGGCGGTATGATGGGCATGGGTGGCGATGAAGGGATGGATGGTACTGACATGGGCGGCGGCATGGGCATGGGTGGCGACATGGGCATGGGTGGCGGCATGGGCATGGGCGGCGGCGGCCCCAATGAAGCCGAGGATGAATTCCCGCTTGATATGAATGTTGAGGTATATGGAATCATCTACATCTACAATCCAAACGACAAAGAAAAGCTCGGGATGGATAAAGTCGACGAGAATACGGTCATTGACGGCTCAACAGGGGCTGACTCGGACCAAGCGGTGGCCACCACTGCTCCTGCAACGACCAATCCAGCTCCCGTCACAACGGACCCGAATGCGGCTGACCCGAACGCGGCTGACCCGAACGCGGCTGACCCGAACGCGGCTGACCCGAACGCTGCTGACCCGAACGCTGCTGACCCGAACGCTGCTGACCCGAACGCTGCTGACCCGAATGCGACGCAGCCAGCAGCACCGGTTACTTCACCGCCCGTTGCCTCAACCGGCAATTGATAACCTAATTGACAAAATCTCCTGGAGTCCTGCACCAAGGCCTCCGGGGCCAACCGTTTTCATTGAACCTACTTCATCGATCCACCCGATTGATGATCCATTGAGCGACACCAAGCGAGGGATAATCCCATGGACGCCGAAAAGATTCAAAGCTTCTTTCAAAACCATATTGAGAAAATGATCTTATGCCTTGTGATCTTGGGATCGGGCTACATGATCTACTCGGGTTCACAGAAACCCAATTTTCTCGATTCGCAACAACCAGATGCGCTGCAAGACTTAGCGAATTCGGTTAAGTCAGATATCGACCTCAATCATAACGATCAAATCATTCCAGATCGGCAGCCAACATTTGACATTGTCAAGCAGACGGCGCGACTCGACACGGCGGTAGATCCACTGGATTACTCGCTACCGAAAACCTGGACCGGTAAATCCCCGAACTCAGTCGTCCGCCGACTTGATCCCAAGCTACTGCCGCCAGAATCACTCATCGTCCGGTCCGTTGTTACGTCGATCGCCGTTCGAGGAAGCCGAACCGAGACAGATGCCTATGCGTTAGCTGCTCTCGAGAATGCCGAACCAGTTGAAGTGGTTGAAAAGCCTAAACGCCGAGAACGCCGAAGCCGAGGCAGAAATGCAGGAGGCGACGACATGGAAATGGAAATGGAAATGGGCGAGGACATGTTCGGTGACATGGAAATGGAAATGGAAATGGAAATGGGCATGGGCACCGGTGACGAGGGAATGGATGGTGGGGGGCCTTCCCGTTCCTTTGCTTCGACCCATGACTTCGGCATGAGACCCGTTCCAACGCAAGATAAAGCCAATCCCGAACCGGCGATCGGGTGGTTTATTGCAGGTAGCGCAGTTGTGCCTCATCGTGAGCTCTACGAGTCCTATAAGCAAGCATTACAAGACGCAGATCAATATGACCCACGCCGTGATACCCCCTTCTACTACGATTTGCAGGTACAGCGTGCAGATGTCACCGACAAATCGGTGGATCAATTAGTTGAAGCAGACTGGGCGAAAGTTTGGGATCGAACCCTTTACACCAAACTCGCGGCCTACAACTGGTCTGGCTTTGCACCTGAAATTGTCCCGGTTGACTACCGAGATGAAGCCCTGACGATGTGGATTCCACCCGTTCTTTTGGACGACTACCGATCATTCGCTCTTCATCCACTCGTTCCCCGACTTTCCCAGAGTGAAATCAAACGGGAGCAAGGTAACACCGAGGAAACCGAGGATGTCAAAGAATTTTCCATGGAAATGGAAGATGACACCGAACTTGTTGCCCCCGGCCAACGCAGTGGCGGCATGTTCGGCGGTATGGGTGAAGACATGGGAATGGGGATGGACATGGGAATGGACATGGGAATGGACATGGAAGGTGGCATGGAAGGTGGCATGATGATGGGGATGGGAATGGCAATGATGGGACGTGGGGCCCTGGAAGCGGACCCTGTCGACTACAAACTCATCCGATTCTATGACTTCGCTGGTTTCAAAAATTCACCGCAATATGGTCGCAAATACGTTTATCGTGTGCGATATGCCGTCAACGACCCAAATTTCCCCTTTGCAGAAACTCTGCAACCCAAAGTGAGCAGCTTGGCTCCGGATGTAGCCACCCGAGTTGAAGCATTGATGAGTGATGCTTTGAAGAATAAAAAGAGAACTTTCCGACGTTGGAGTGATTGGAGTGAAGCAACCGAGCCGGTTGGTCTGCCAACACTCGAGCAATACTTCGCAGGGCCAATTGAACGTGGTGCAATCAGCACATTGAAAGTCGGTGGCAAAGATGTTGAATACGCTCGCGACGCGCCGAAAGCCAAGATCCTAGCTTCTCAGTACGACCTCAAAACCGGAGCTCGAATTCCAATGGAAATTGAAGCAACTGAGGGAACCGTCTTGAGCAAGAAAACGGAATCCACTGATGTCGTCGACCCGATTACTATGTCGGTGAAAAAGCTGCCGGAGGCAGAATTAGTAAGTGGAACTACCATCGTGGATCTAGAAGGTGGCTCACCTCTTTCAATTACCGGAGAACTTTCCTCCCCTGGCATGATGCTTCTATTCGATCAGTCGGGAAAGCTAACGGTTGCAGAGGAAGTATCTGATCAACAAATGTTCAGAACGTATACCTACGCAGAAGAGCGAGGACTATAAGAAACCGCTCTCATCCTCCGTTACCGTAATGACCTTAGACGATGAACGGTAACATCAGAGAACACTCTAAAACGGATTTTAAAAGCCGGTTCACAGTTCCTGTGAGCCGGCTTTTTTTGTTAAGCCGCGGCAATTCGCATTTTGGTCTACACCCAGCAGACTCATCGACGTACTTATTAAAGGTCAAGACAAACACAAAATCTGAAAAACACTACGTCAGCGAGTGACCGCGCGATATTTCAACAACGAGCTGCCTGTACCGCTGCCGGGCTTGCTCGATTTCTCCAGCACGCCACGGCCCAATAAGAGTGCAGATCGGGTCTCCAGCATTTAATTCCACTGGCCGTGAAGGCAAATCATGCAACGATTCACGTGAGTGAAGCTGGATCCGCAAACGTCGAGGATCGAAAAGCCGCGTTTGCTTAGAAAACACCACGCGTTTGTAAAACGAACCGGCGCTGGTGGCATGAAGACGAGGATCAACACTGGAAGAGGATAATCCGATTAAGGATGAAAGCGGACAGCCATTGAGTGCGGACAGAACCCAATGCATCATCGACGTGCTTGATGTCATCTCTCTCGTAACCGCAATTTGTTCATTCCATGCCCTCTCAAGCAACTCGACACTTGCACTCCAACGGGGGTTGATTTCAATCAACCATTTTTGACCAGAATCAGCCTGAATCCAGTCAAGATTGAAGATACCGCGAAAACCAGTTTCGCGAACCAAACGCTTGCCAACCTCCAAGATCGCTTGATGTGTCGACGTCTTGATTGGAACAGGTCCAACGGATCCACAGTACACAAATGGCAGCGAACCCCTGCGAGTGAATCTTCCACGACAAGTCCCAATCACGGCAACCTCCAGGCCGTTACTCAACAAGCTAGTCCCATACAGCCGACCGGGTATCCATTTTTGAAGATATCCAGACCCGAACTCCTCCGGCTGTCTCGTTAGATCCTCACCATTGACCCACCGCACTCCCAAACCGCCGCAATAATCTGGTTTCTTTATCAACCACGACTCGCCTCGTTCAGAGAATGGAAACTGGTTCGGCTTGGATAAAAACTCTTTCATTCCGCGGGTTGGGGGAAAATCAAAATCTGTTTCGTCACAGACTCGACGAAGCACCTCTAGTGTTCGAGCGTTGCGTCGGGAGCGTTCTTGGCTGAGGTCACGCTCGTTTAATGGGAGGGCATCCAATAACCGGTGGGCACTCTTCATCCCACCAACAATCAAAAAAGGCATCGAACGGACCCAAACGGCTACCTCTGCAAGGAATCCCTCAAAATCCAGGATCTTATTTTGCTCAAGGTCTGGCAGTAGGATGTGGCGTCTACAGACGGCTAAAGTGTCGCGGTCGCCGTACCGATCCACCGCGAAAACCTCGTAACCGGCCCTCTTTGCCGATTCTGCAGCTGATCGAACGGAGGCTCCAATCAGACAGACCTGCCGTGCTTGGTTTCCCGGTTCTCCAGTCAATGGTTCTTTCGGCGGTTCGGGTGCTTGCATCGTGAGCAAGGTCTGATAGGTTTTTGCTTCGGGTTATTGCTGAAACCAAGGCAGTTGAGATACCAGATTGAAATAAACGGCGATCTCACGGCCGCAAAGAATCGGTTCTGCAGCAATCCAGCAGTGTACACGTGGCGGAACAATCAGACCACGTAAAGGTCGAGAGAAACAGAATTCAAGTGAGACTGGTCGCGACTTGAAGTGCGACCTTGGATCTAAACATGCTTCTGACATTCTCTCATTGTAAACAAACCATTTGAATCCTCTCTTTAATCCACAGGCGTTGTTATGCAGTTTTACATTGGCGAAGCATTGGTTGGTGATGGTAATGAAATCGCCCACATTGACTTGATGATTGGCAGCAAGAATGGCCCTGTTGGTACTGCTTTCGCCAACGCTCTTTCGACCCAAAGCGAAGGTCACACCAACTTGTTGGCTGTACTTGAACCTAATGTTGCGGTCAAACCAGCAACGGTAATGATCACCAAAGTTACGATCAAAGGCATGAAGCAAGCCGTACAAATGTTTGGACCTGCTCAAGCAGCAGTTGCGAAAGCGGTTGCAGATGCAGTGGGTGAAGGAATCATTCCAAAAGACCAAGCCGAAGATCTCGTCTGTGTCTGTGGTGTCTTCATTCACCCCGCAGCTGAAGATGATGAGAAAATTTACAACTACAACTATGAAGCGACCAAGCAATCGCTGATTAATGCGATGGGCAACAAGCCATCTGCCGACGAGATGCTTGAGAAGAAAGATTCAGCAGCACACCCTTTCAAGGGTTTCTAAGCCGTTTCTTTCAGGCTTCAACTCAGACAAAGAGCTTTCCGGTTTCACCAAATCGGAAAGCTTTTTTTTCGCAACATCCGAACACCTGCCAGCCTCTCTCTCGTGAATGGATTGACACAATGCCCTCGAGTATTCTTCTCCAACTAGATAATGACTTGCAACCAAGCTCCTTTGATTCAATTGTTGCAATTGATGCAGGAGTTGAGCAATTGCTGAGGTACGGGAATGTACAAGCCGATTCGATTGAACCGTTGGTGCATGGCGCTATGTTCACTCGCGGTGGCGAAGATTTGAAGAGCACTGCAATTTTCATTGGTGGTTCAGATGTTACTGCAGCAGAAGAATTGATGAATGCTGCGTGCAAAGCCTTTTTTGGTCCCGTCCGTGTTTCCATCATGCTGGATGCTAATGGTTGCAACACCACTGCTTCGGCTGCAGTCGTTGCGGCGAGTCGCCATCTAGGGCTAGAGGGAAGCAAAGCGATTGTGCTGGGAGGAACAGGCCCCGTGGGCAGGCGAGTGGCCCAGCTACTCGCATTGGACGGAGCCAACGTCACCCTCACCAGTCGATCTCGAGAACGTGCCGAAAAAGCTGGTCTCGAAATTAGTCAAAAGCTTGACAACGACATCCAAATCGAGGCAATTTCATCTGAATCAATCCAATCAGACATCTCGATACTTGATGATCGACAGATCATTATTTCTTGCGGGGCCGCTGGGGTTGAATTACTGAGCGAGCAACAGATCAAGGCATTACCGAACTTGGCTGTGGCGATTGATTTGAATGCGGTCCCACCTGCAGGGCTGGGAGGCATTGGAGTAATGGACAAAGCAGAACCCATTGGAAACGGCGTAGGGTATGGAGCCATTGGTGTGGGCGGATTGAAAATGAAAACTCACCGAGCTGCGATCGCGTCACTCTTTGAATCAAATGACAAAAGATTAGATGCAGCCGAGATCTATGAGATCGCTAAGAACCTTGGCTAATCACACCTAAGTGATCCTTGACAGAGAGTTAGCTAGATTGCCCCTAGCCTGATGACTGAATCGTCTACACATGACTTGGCATCGAAACAGGAAACTCGATACCGATGATTCACAAAGACTTATCGCAGGTGATTCAGTCGTAGGGCAAGGACCTTTTATAGCCGTGTACACTCGCAGGAGTTCCCTTACATCTCCCTGAACCAGATCTTGGGAGTAGCAAATTCAATGCTATTGCCTGCCGGGTCGCGACAGTAAATCGAAAGCCCTCCACCGGGCCACGGTATTTCTGCTTCAATTTGAATACCAAAGCTTTG
>CAXQOB010000206.1:0-38346 GCA_964225475.1 Candidatus Nitrosopumilus sp.
AAAGGTCGTTGAGGAGATTGTTGGAGAGATTGCTGTACCTACCATCGAACCAACGACGTAAAGAATTCAAGCCGGATTCAAAGCAACCTTTTTACCTTCCTCACTTTCAAAGACACCATGATCTGAATGATCCAAATGCCGATTGAAGTGAATACCACGAATGCTCCTACTCGCGTCCGCTTCCACGTGATCGCTTCTGTTTGCGCCTTGCTCCTAGGTGGCATGATCTTTGGATCAGCATTGTGGATCATCACCGGTGTCGCTGCATTTTTATTAGCTGCCGTTAATTCTTGGATCACCAAGACATGGTCTGCTGCAGTGGATGCGACGCGACAGCATGGAGATCAAGAGGTAAAAATCGGTACGTTAATTCAAAACCGGGTCAGCATTGAGAATCAACGAAAAATCCCTGTCTTGTGGGTGTTGATTGAGGATCTAATCCCGCGCACTGCAACCAAAGGTGCCTCCGCAGCTTTGCAGTTAACAGGGGAAAAGATCAAAGTCACCCGTCTATGGGGTAGCGAAAAACACTACTTGGAATACGAACTCCGATGCAACCGACGTGGTTACTATCAAGTTGGACCGACCGTTCTGGAAACCGGCGACTTGATGGGTTTTTACCGCCGTTACCGTATGGGTGCATCACCCCGATTCATCACCGTGCTACCGAGAGTGGTTTCGCTGACGAACTACGAAATTGGGTCCCGTCGTCCCATCGGGGAGATCCGAATGCGAGAGAACGTAATGAATGACCCGACACGACTTCGGGGGATTCGACAATGGCAACCCGGTGATCCAATGCGTAGTGTTCATTGGTCCGCCACCGCTCGCACTGGCATGCTGCACAGCAAAATTTACGAACCTTCTTCGATCGTCGGCGCGACAATCATCATTGACCTTCACTGTGACAGTAATCCTCTTGCACACGAACCCATCAGAACCGACTTGGCGATTACCGCTGCAGCATCCATCGCAAATGCCCTTCATGATGCCAACGAACCATTTGGTCTGGCCACCAACGGGCGAGACGCTGCAGATCGGATTCGCGAAGAGGGTTGGGTTGGCGATCACCGAATTCGTGGTGCTGCGGCGGAAGCGGGATCGATGCGCGAGACCAGCCACCGTCTGCGTCCCGTCTTGCTCAAGCCAAACCGAGGCTCCACGCACTATGCGGAATTGATTCGGCATCTCGCGAGACTCGAGCGAACCGATGGGCTCTCTCTCAGAGAATTGTTGATTGAGTGCGAATCTGAGCTCTCATCAGACACCACCTTATTAGTGATTCTGCAGCATTGCACGGAAGAAACCCTTGCGGCTCTTATTGGCCTTTCACGTCGCGGACGGGAGGTAACTGTCATGATCAATACCCACGACGTGAATGACTATGCCGCTATCGCAGGTCCCCTGATTGCTCAGAACATTACAGCCTTGCATCTCGCGGATTCAAAAATGATCGGGGATGTCTGCCGCCAGACGCTGGTCAGGTAAACGAGTCCTGACAGAACACCACCCGACGCGGCCACCGATTTATTTGAAGCGAAGCAACGAATAGTTCCGTTTTCCCTTTCGAAAAATCA
Source organism: Candidatus Nitrosopumilus sp. (assembly GCA_964225475.1). GTDB lineage: Bacteria > Planctomycetota > Planctomycetia > Pirellulales > Pirellulaceae > Rubripirellula. The sequence goes on from CAXQOB010000206.1 coordinate 1,578, forward strand.
TTACTGTTTCGCTTGCCAAATCCGAAGAGCTCAATCGGTACTGATCGTCAGAGACTCTCTGATTATTCAAATAAACACCGCCATCCTTAATCGCTCGTCTCGCTTCACCACCACTGCCAACCAGTCCGGCAGTCTGAAGTGCCTCAACGATCCAGTAGCCTTCGCCGTCCAACACCGCCCGCTCAACTTCCGAACTTGGAACATCGGCAAAAATCTCTCCAAGCGATTCATCCGTTTGCGTTCCAATCTCACCCCCGAACAGGATCTTGGACGCTCGCATCGCAGTGCTCAATCCCTCGGTGCCATGCACAAATTCCGTCATCCACTCTGCAAGTCGATTTTGGGCGATGCGTCGCCCCGGATCATCCTGTGTTGCGTTAGCCAACTCTTGATACTCCTCGCGATCAATCTCGGTCAGATAGGCAATGCATCGCATGACATCCGAGTCCTCTACATTTCGCCAGTACTGATAAAACTGATAGGGACTCGTCCGTTCGGCATCCAACCAAATGGCACCGCTCTCCGTTTTTCCCATCTTTCGACCGTCGCTAGTGGTCAACAAGGGCGCAGTGATTCCAAAGACTTGCTCCCCCAGCATTCTTCTAGCCAAATCGATCCCGGCTGTAATGTTGCCCCATTGGTCACTCCCACCAGCTTGAATGCGACAACCATGGGTTTTGCAGAGTTGGACGAAGTCAAATGCTTGCAACAACATGTAACTGAATTCGGTATAGCTCAACCCCGCTTCGCTCTCCAATCGAGCTCGCACGGATTCCTTGCCCAACATTGCACCCACGGGAAAGCTCTTCCCGACCTCCCGCAGGAAATCCAGATAGGAGTAGCTCCTCATCCAATCAAAGTTATTTAACAAGACGGCGGCATGCTCACCTTCAAAATCAAGAAACTGTCGCATCTGACGTGCAACACCATCAACATTCGCCTGCAATTGATCGGCCGATAAAAGATTCCGCTCCTCACTCTTTCCACTCGGATCACCAATCATGCCGGTTGCGCCACCGACCAACGCAATCGGCCGATGACCGGCCTGTTGAAAACGTCGAAGCATCATGAGTTGCATCATGCTACCGACATGCAAACTTGATGCGGTAGGATCAAACCCGATGTAAACCGTCTGTGGTTCCTTTGAAAGGATCTCAGACAATCCAGCTTGATCGGTACATTGATGGATAAGGCCCCGCCATGAAAGTTCAGCGAGTAGGTCGATTTGCGACATGTCTATTTTTTTTGAGCGAGTATTGCTTCTGCAAGCAAAAGATCTTCGGGAAAGGTGACTTTAAGATTTGTGGCTGAACCATGCACCAGTGTGATTTCATAACCAAGGCGTTCCACTAACTGCGCATCATCCGTCGCCGGACACCCATTGTGCTTTGCATAGGCCTGTTTCAACAACCCGAGACGAAAAACTTGGGGTGTTAATGCTACCCAAAGATTACGCCGATCCACGGTCTCACGGCATTGCCTATCACCGAAATCACGCTTCAAGGTCCCAGAGACAGGCGAGGCAAGAATCGCCGCGCCAGTTTTGGCGACTGCTGAAAACACTCGATCGAGGTCCGCTTGGCTGATCAATGGCCTCGCCGCATCATGAACCGCTACCCATTCCAGTGATGCATCCGTGTCCAACAAGGACATGGCAGCTTTCACACTATCCACACGCTCTGCGCCACCCTCAACAATGTCCACCGAGCAGCCCAAGTCATAATCGCTGAGTTGCGCGCGAAAGGTTGCGAGATCTTGATTGGCCACTGCCAGAATCACCCGTCCAACCTCGCTCCGACAACCCAACCGACGTACCGAATGAACCCAGAGTGGCTCACCAGCTAAGTCAGAGAAAAGCTTGTTTTCGGAAGCACCAAAGCGTTGTCCACTCCCAGCTGCAGGGAGAATCACAGCAACCTTTCCCTTCGGCAAGCAACTCATGAGGAGATTTATCCTTTACGTGTCGCCGAGGCCAGATTTCGCATGAACCATAGCGTTGAGTTTTCGGACGGAAGACGTGTTATGAGGTAACCAAGAAGGTAGCCCGAAGTCACCCAAGGGTTCAAGGCAGCTTCTCTGAGGATGTACGAATGGTCTAGAATTTTTTTGAGACTCCGATGATTAAGTCACCACTTATTCAACCTCTTCATCCTCTTCGTACTCCTCATACTCCCCTTCTTCTTCTTCGTATTCTTCATCGTCTTCATACTCGTACTCGCCGTCCTCTTCGTACTCCTCGTCCTCTTCGTACTCAGTGTCATCAGCCTCCTCTTCAACTTGAGCCTGGGGAGCTACAAGACCCGTGTGATTTGACTTTGGCCTGGCAACGGCGCTTTGAGCAACAGGCTCCTCCGAATCACTTTCCTCCTCGTCTTCGATTCCCTGCATCGCATTCCACTGTGACATGGTCATCACAACCTCACGCGCTTTACTTCCGTTGTAGGCTCCTACAATTCCATCCTCGGCCATAAAGTCGATGAGTTTTGCAGCACGCCCGTAACCAATCCCAAGACAACGTTGCAGGAGTGAACACGAGCCTCTGCCCTCACGAATAACCACCTCAATAGCGCTATCGTAGAGCGGGTCTCGTTTTTTGATGGTGTCCATCGAAGCAGTCTCACCATCGTCCTCTTTGCTAACTTTGAGGTTCAACAGCTCGCCAACAAAATTCTGTTCTCCCTCGCTGCAGTGTTCGCAAACGGTATCGATTTCTTCATCAGAGAGGTATGTCCCTTGACCTCGGATCAGTGTGCTGGTCCCTGGCCACAGGAATAACATGTCGCCGTTACCCAGGAGCTTGTCAGCCCCGTTTTCATCGAGAACCACTCGACTGTCCGTTTTACTTGCCACCTGAAAACTGAGTCTTGCGGGCAAGTTACTCTTAATTAACCCCGTAATCACATCAACGGTTGGCTTTTGAGTTGCAAGAATCAAGTGAATACCGACCGCCCGGCTCTTTTGCGCAAGGCGAATAATGTGCTGCTCGACATCTTTGCCTGCAGTCATCATCAAATCTGCCATCTCATCAGCGACAATCACGATGAACGGCAGCTTTTCGGGCACATCAGCCTTGCCGTCTTCTGATTCGTCAACCTCCAGGCGTCGAAGCACTTCTTCACGACCAAGGTCATTGAAACTATTGATATGGCGAACCCCAACCTTGGCGAGCAGCGAGTAACGCTCTTCCATTTTTTCGACCGCCCATGCGAGGATCGCCTCAGCCTTTTGCATGTCAGTAATCACGGGATGCATCAGGTGTGGTAAACGGCCATAACCACTCAATTCAACCATCTTGGGGTCAATCATCAGCATCCGCACTTCGTCAGGGCGGCAACACATCAGTATCGACGTAATGATTGCGTTAAGACAAACACTTTTACCAGTACCTGTCCGACCTGCAATCAACAAGTGTGGCATCTTTGCAAGATCGACAACCATCGGATTTCCCGAAACGTCTTTACCAAGAAAGACTGGGATGTTCATCTTCGCGCTCTGTGTATCCGATTCCTCAATCACATCTCGTAGCCTAACGACTTGTCGATTTTCGTTCGGTACCTCGATACCAACCGTGTTCTTACCCGGAATAGGTGCAACAATGCGAACACTCGGAACGCGCAAGGCGATCGCGAGATCGTCAGAAAGCCCAGTGATCTTGCTAAGCCGCAAACCTGCCTCTAGCTCAATTTCATATTGAGCGATCACCGGACCAGTATCGATATGGGTGACGCGGATATTGAAGCCAAAATCTCGAAACGTTTCCGTCAAAATCCTCGCTTTATTACGAACTTCACGTTCCTGTTCTTCAAAACTGATGTCGTCACTCTGCTCAAGCAGTTCAAGTGCTGGCAAATGATAATCCTCGATTCCGCTTGGCATCGACTCGGACATCTCTTCGAACAGAGCACGCCGTGGATCCGACTTCTCCTTCTTGCGGGGATTACGAATCTTTGGCGAAGGAACCTCATGAACCGCATCATTTCGGACGTTGACGGTCTCGTCTTCAAGTTCCATTTCATGGGAATCAGCTTCATCTTCACTGATATCCTCATCTTCATCTTCCCATTCCTGCTCGGAATCATCCTCGTATTCATAGTCGGCCCACTCAGCTGATTCGTCATCCGATTGCCAACTCTCAGGATCCTCCTCTACCACCTCCGCTTCGCGCGCCGCTGCTTTCGTTGGACGTTTACGGAATTTGATCGTTGGTTCGTGGGTGGAGGATTCCTCATAGTTCGCATCATCAACATCTAGCGTGATTGGCTCTTCGGTATCGGTAAAAGGTCTCCTCTTTCTTCTCAATGCGGGAAGCACCCTCTGTGTATTCTTCACTCCTGATTTGGAAACCCTCAATGCACCATGAGCCACAACACCTCCCAATCGCACCAGAACGTAATCGCTCGCCAACAAGACTCCCACAGCAAGTGTGGTGATGGTAAGAATCCACGCACCCGTTGGAGCAAAATGATCAAGTAACCAAGTCGAAGTCATTGCTCCCAAGTACCCACCATTACCGACCACAGGCATACCTTGAATTGGAAGTGGCAGCAATGAAGCAAGGGTTGCGACACCCGTCAGAAGGATTGTTGCTCCAAGAGATCGCAAGACGGGAGAATCAATATTGGGTTTTAACAATAGAGCCGTCGCCAAGGCACCGAGTCCAACCACAAAGACCACGCTCGCGAGTCCAATAGAATCCAACAGAGCGGAAGCGATCAGCGCGCCCCAATACCCGCACGCATTGGTCACAACCGGATTAGGAGGGTAAGCCACCACATCCGGTACATAAAGTGAACTAATCGGCCATGCAGGTATTTCCACCGGGTCCGCGGCGCTGCGAGTAACCAAAGAAACAGTCAGTAACAGCGTCATCGCTACCAAAGTGATGGCTGCAACATCCCGAGTAACATTTGGCTCGCGCTCGCTGGATTCGTCGTATGGCAAAGATTCAGCTGACATGGCGTCCGGCTACCGTTAGAAAAAAGCAGAATAAATCTCTTCTTCTATCGGCACTCGAACCATTCCTTAGCCATTGAACAACTCGCCCCCAAACAGGGATCAGACAGCAAGACAGGGAGATCACCCGACCAGACGTTGCAATCGCTACAAAGTAACACTCGCCAGACAATCAGCCCAATCGATACCGAGACGAGAAGATGCTGGATCCTTGCAAGAATAAAACCCTTACTTTGTTCCGATGACAGCGGTTTGCGTGAATCACTGCCGCTTTCTGACTAGCGCAGCCTGAATCGGCGATCATATGGAACGAACAAGACTTTCCAATCTTGCCACTTACTCTGCAAGCGAAACGATAGATTCAATTTCCTCTGCGCTGAATTTCTGATCGAGACGTGCACCCATCTGAGAGACCACTCGCGATGCAGCGTGAGACGCCAAGTGCCCCGCTTGCCTCCAAGTCATCCCATTGGTGATTCCGTATAACAACGCCCCGGCATACATGTCACCAGCACCCGTTGTGTCAATTGCCTTTACGGAGAGTCCGTCGATTGTATAAGCCTCACCACCATGCATCACCAACGATCCATTTTCGCCAAGGGTCAATGCAACATTCTCGGCATGCTCATGTATTTTGGCAGCACATGCGAGTGGATCTGACTCTCCCGTCAGACTCTTTGCCTCCATCTCATTGCAAAAGAACAAATCGACTGGCCCGGTAACCAAGCTCCATATCTCGTCACGAATCAAATTGATCAAAAAAGGGTCAGATGCAGTCAGAGCAACCTTTACCCCCAATTCCACAGCAAGGTCCATTGCCTTGTAAGCTGCAGCTTTGGTTGTTTCTCCCGTAAGCAAGTAACCCTCGACGTAAACGTATTTTGCACCCGCAATCAAATCCGAATCGATATCATCAACCGTCAGATTTGCAGAAGCACCAAGATTCGTCAGCATGGTCCTCTGAGCATCATCCGTAATCAAAACGGCGCAAGTACCTGTTGGAGCATCGGCATACTGGCCTTTCATTTCAATGCCTAGGCTCTGCATATCGTCGAGAAAAAACTGGCCCACTTCATCTCGGCCAACTTTTCCAACATAAGACGCTTTACCTCCAAATTCAGCTAGTGCAACGATGCTGTTTGCAGCAGAGCCACCAGCGCATCGGTTGAGTGGTAATCCATCTAGCTTCTGAAGTATCTCTGCTTGCCGTGTGTCATCAACGAGAGTCATCACACCTTTGTCAATTCCCAGCTCAGGCAAAAGCGAATCCTTCACTCGGGCTTGCACATCAACCAAAGCGTTACCGACTCCTACAACATCCACACTCGCCATCAAAACACTCTCTTGAACTGAGGACCGATCACTGAAAACCACATAGTGAATTAGACCAGAAAGGTAAAGAAAACACAGCATGCCTGCCCACAGTGGGCGCTGTCGGTCAACGTAACCCGAAAAGACCGCGATCGGTCGGCAGTCAACAACCCCGTTACCAACCCCGCAACAAGTTGATGGGCGATGGGAACAGGGCCTGCTTTGCGTCGTCCAACACATTCATTTGGGCGAACATCACGAACATCTGGGCGAAGATCGCTAAATGGCTGCGGCCGTTTCGGCGGCAAAGAGGGGAGAGTTTGGATGCAGAGAAAAGGTGCAGAGAAATCAAGAGAACGAGTTGAAATCTCAATCAAACCCGCAAGCCGAAGATCCCACTATGGCACAAACTCCCGGTGGAATCGGCATTGAATCGAATAAGCCCCCCCGAATGACCCCAAGAAGACAAAATCATGGCGAAACGGGGTGAGCTTCTCATTAACGTGAAGTTCCCACACAAAGCGGTCGATTCGTGAGGAACCCGGTTCTCATCTGGCCTGATCGCCACAAATGGCAAGTTTAACGCATAATCCAAGCGAATCTCCAACGCTTCCCCTTGTGAAAAGGAGTGAGAATCGCGAGACTAACGCCCCCAAATTATTTGAATTTTGAACGCGACCACCGTCCGCCATCGTAGGCGGGTGGACACCGCACCGTTACCGAATCAAAAGGGAACGTTGCCGACGTACTGGATCGCGTCGTGCTGGATTTTGCTCCGCACCCAACCTCGAGATCACGTTCAACGACGTGGAAGGAACAATAACATGGCTCGATACACCGGCCCAAAAGGTCGCATCAATCGTCGTCTCGGAACGCTGATTTACGAAACTGCTGGTGCTTCACGCGCTCTCGATCGTCGTCCAAATCCGCCAGGGATGCATGTTCGGGGTCGCCGACCGAGTAACTACGGTGCGGCATTGATGGAAAAGCAAAAGATCAAGCACTACTACGGGTTGGGAGAGCGTCAACTTCGTCGTTACTTCGATGCGGTAGGTCGCAAACCTGGTAATACCGGTGAGTTGCTACTTTTGATGTGCGAACGCCGCTTGGACAACGTGGTTCGTCGCGTTGGTTTTACCAAGACACGTCCCCAGTCCCGTCAAGGAATCACCCACGGACACTTCCGCGTCAACGGTGTTAAAGTAACGAAGCCAAACTACCTACTTCGGCCCGGTGATATCATTGAAGTTCGCGGCAAAGAAAATCTGAAAAACCTTTACCGAGGTGTGATCGCCAACGCGAGCCCTGACGCACTTGATTGGGTCTCGTTTGACAGCGAAAACCTCAAAGCAACGATGCTCGGAGTACCTGGCCCTAGCGACATCAGCCTACCGGTTGACGCTAACAGCGTGGTCGAATTCTTGTCTCGATAATCCCGCTGAAACGGGTAACGATTCGCAAGAAGTTCACTTCGTCATTTTTAAGCACACGCCGAAAGCGTCTTACCTGAATAGGTTAGACGCTTTGGTTGTATGCGGTTCCTATATTTCCCAAGAGGCCGAGTGTTCGTTGAAGGCCTCAATTAACTACGCAAGATTTTGATTGGATCTCTGAACCATGCACGCTCCGGTTGTCGTTCTCGGTGGTGGTCCCGGTGGTTACGCAGCAGCTTTTTTGGCCGCTGACGAAGGGCTGGATGTGACAATTGTCGAAGCTGAGCCACGTCTTGGTGGAACTTGTTTGCTTCGAGGATGCATTCCCAGCAAGGCGCTTCTTCATGTGGCGAAGGTCATCAGTGAAGTTGAAGAACTCTCGGAAGACTGGGGAGTTAGCTATGACAGTAAACCGAAAGTAGATATCGATAAGGTCCGAGCCAAGAAGGACGATGTCATTTCCACGCTCACCGGTGGTCTGGCCAATCTGGCAAAACGTCGGAAAGTCAAAATCATCCAAGCGCGTGGATCATTTGTTGACTCGAATACCTTGAAACTCGAAGGCGATCACGAGTCAATTCCTGAGGGTGGACAACTCACCTTCGATCACTGCATTCTGGCAACGGGCAGTGTCCCTGCAATGCCGCCGGCATTTCGAATAGATAGCGACAGGGTGCTTGATAGCACCGGAGCACTCGCTCTTCAGGACGTACCCGATTCACTGCTTGTGGTTGGAGGAGGCTACATTGGTCTCGAAATGGGATCTGTCTATGCACGTCTCGGATCAAAGGTGACAGTCGTTGAATTGATGGACGGACTACTGCCGGGTGCTGATCGTGATCTCGTCAAACCACTCGCCAAGGCAATGGACTCGCTTTTCGAGGGACGAATCTACCTCAATACAAAAGTTGGTTCGCTGGCAGAAGTGAACGACCAGATTGAAGTCACCTTTGAGGGCCCGGGCAAGTTTGGACACGAAAGGTACGATCGCGTACTGGTCAGCATTGGCAGACGACCTGTCACTTCAGGACTTGGCTTGGAGAACACAAAGGTTGTGGTCAACGAAAGAGGATTCGTTGTTTGCGATGCTCAGCAGCGCACCGCGGACCCAAGTATTCTTGCCATTGGCGATGTTGCCGGTGATCCAATGCTCGCGCATAAAGCAACGCATGAGGGTCGAATTGCAGCAGAAGTGATTGCTGGTAAATCAGCTGCTTTTGACAAGACAGCGATTCCTGCTGTCGTCTTCACGGATCCAGAAATTGCTTGGGCCGGATTAACTGAGTCCGAAGCAAAAGAAGCAGGTCGGAAGGTGGACGTTGAGGTCTACCCATGGGCAGCGAGTGGTCGCGCTCAGGCCATTGGTGTCACCAACGGTCTCACCAAATGGCTGGTCGATCCAGAGACCCATCGAGTGGTTGGCTGCGGGATCGTCGGCAGTGGAGCCGGTGAATTGATTGCGGAGGCAGTTTTAGCGATCGAGATGGGTTGTGAGGTTCACGATATCACCGACTCCGTGCACCCTCATCCAACGCTCAGTGAGACGCTGATGAATGCAGGCGAAGTACACTTTGGAACTGCGACTGAAATCTTCAAGCCCAAGAAAAAATAAAGCCTTGGACTTCCACTCTGTGATATTGGCCTAATTCCTCAGTCTGCTCGGGCCGGAATGTTAGCATCGAGCGGGCTCACACACCCCGCTGATCGCTCTGATCCCCTCAGAATCAATCGAATGAGTGGATCCTCTGGCCAACCGCATGGGAGCCGAGGAATTCCCGCGCCCTGAGAATAAAGCCTGCCGATCTGAGAAAAAAGGCTCGTCGCACCACGGTTCATCAAGTGCGTCGCGTGGATCGGTTAAGATTGATCCCGCGGATCCACGGCGACTACCCTGCGTGAAGGCGACGGAAGCCCTCTCTATCCAAAGATTTTTTTCATGCCAGCCAAACCGCTCATCATCGTATCGCTCGAGGGTATCACGCCCAATGCCCTGAGTTGCTATGGCTGTTCCTGGAATCAAACACCCACTCTAGATGCGATTAGTAGCCGAGGGTGGATATGGGATCGCTTGATTGCAGAAAATGATGATCCAAAGGAATTACTGAAAACTTGGGTTCACAATGACGTTGCTTGGGCGAATCAATTCAAAAAGCTCGGTCCCCTTGTCCTGATCTCTGATCAAGAAGATCACGATTTTGATAATCACTGCTTTGATGAAATCACAATACTGCCGGTTGAACCAATCCATGAAGAGCAACAGCCGGCTGATGAGGCTTTCGAAACGCGTTTTGGACAACTGATTGCAACTGCCATTGAGCGAATCTCACAACCGGATAAAACGGGAGCAATCTGGATCCATAGCACGTTCCTCAATCAGTCTTGGGACGCGCCGTCGTTGTTGGACTCGGAAGAAGAGGAGTCCGATCCATATTTAGCTGAACACCAAACGGAGGATGATGGCAATGTAGAAGTGGAACAAGAAATTGCTGACTTTGACGACGTGGGTGTCCCCGAGCTTGTCGCAACCTCTGTGGTCCCCCCAAGCTTCAAGCTGGAACCTAAAGATGATCCAGATCTTTTACCCCAATGGATGGACCGATACGGGAATCAAGTCAAGCTATTGGACCTAATGCTGGGCTATCTCGTGGAGGAAGTTGAGCGGGTAGATGCTCAGCTAATGTTCATTGGAACCAGTGGATTCCGATTAGGTCAAAATAAAGAGTTTGGACTTCATCCGGCTCATCTGCGGTACTCGGATATCCATATTCCACTTTTACTTACCGGTCGAGGCCCGTTGAGAATCCCGCATCTAACCGGTAGCCAAGAAGTAATAGACCTCTTGCTGGAATTGGGACGAAATGATGATCGGGATTACCCGGCCGAACGATGGGCTGAATCGAGATCTTCGGGCCGTTCCGTCTCCATCCAATCCTCACGCTGCCGTTATGCAGTAACCGATCCAAACTGGTTCTGCGTCATTGAATCAGATGGAGAAGAATCTCTTTTCCTGAAACCTGACGACATCGACGACTACAACAATGTCGCGCGACTACGGCCAGACGTCGTAGACGATCTTACCGAGTCTCTCTAGTTGATAGTGAACCCCAAAAATGCTGCTGTCCTAGAGTTGCCAATTTCGACCTCATGCTGCATTAGATCCGTTCGAATGCAGTCACGATGAGCATTTGAGGTTTGCACTCTTAAAATTCAAAGCGGGCAACCAAATTACCTAAGATTTAGGCGCTGGCGGAATGACTTCAGCGGGTAAATCACTGCTGCTGTTCTCCGTCATATCCTGGGCATCGGTGGTCATTTTTTTTCCCGTTCGCTTGGATCTTAACCGGGCAAAAAATCCTTCACGGCGAGTGTCACTGTCCGAGTCAATCTCGGTCTCCGAGGGCTCCTCCGAGAGTGTTACTACCTCGCTAGTTTCTTCCGCATCCGCATCGGATTTGTTAAGGCAAGAAAATAAGCCACCACCCTCGTTTGAACCGAGACGAGAAAGAAATCCACCACGGCCCATCGCATTAGAGTCCAAGGGAACAACCATGCCGAGAATGATACCGGCGAAAGCCACAATCCAAATTTGTTTCCTAAGTGACGATGCGATCATGATGAACCTTACGTTGTGGTTTTGTTTGAATCTGAGAATATTCCGGTCATTAGCAAACGATGAACAATGCGTGAGACGTCATCAAACCAAAATGATTGAGAGTCAAATTGAACCATCATTTGCATCAAGCTATCAACTTACCGCCTCAGTAACATCGTAAACCTATTGGTCTTTGGAGACAACTTGGCCGCGCTGTGAATTGGCGTTTTGTATTCAGCAATCGAGTAGAGCAAGCGAATCTAGAATTCCGCTTCAGACTTTCGGGGGGGTGCACAGTCGGTTTGGTGAGCTGTTCACGAGAGAACGATGGGACTCATGCAGTGAACATTCCGAAGCGTCGGGCGAAAGCTAATTGTCGACGCACAGGAAGTCATCGGTTGCTTTTGATGGTTCTCTACCGAAAGGGGGTGTCAGTGAATGAGATCATAAAGGCAAAGGCTAACGATTCAATGAATCCTTTGGCATCTTGGCCTGTGACTCCGATGAGGTATTGGTAGCAGGTGGTTGGGAATCATTCGCTTTGTTCTGCTGCGAACCGGCCAACAAGCGAGCCATCATGTCCCCATTTTCAAAATCAAGCACCATCGGGGCCTGACTGTCACCCACTGCGATGACGAGACCAGAAATCCTCCAATATCGTCCCTCTTGTTCCACGGCCCAGACCACTTGGTTCTGGGCTTGAGTCCCATCCTGATTCGGCTCGATCCAGAGACTATGCACCAATGCAGACCCAGGCTCATCCGGCACCATCTCAGCTCGCGTCACCTGAAAAGAAGCATCAGGAGATCCGATTGGCTGAACGGTCTGGCCGATGCGTTTCAACTCGGATTGTGCCTTGCGAGTCAACAAACTCTGAGCGAGCGAATCCTCTCCTCCTCTTCGCACCTCATCCAGAAATTGGCCCACTACATCGGTTGGAGTGTTCACCAAGGCATTTGACTCAGCCTCTTCATTGGCTGAAACGGTTGCTTGACTCGCCTCCGGCGCTGTTTCTGCTCCGCAACCAAGAAAAAGCGGGATAAAGACGAACAACAAATTTAAGCGACGAACCATTGCAGGTAGCCAAATTGGTGCCAAAGAACTGGGATTTGAGAAAACGATTTCCCATTCCGCAACGTTTCGATTAGTTAAAAACATGCGTTCACGTCAAGGCACGTTCTGAGATTCGGCCTCAAGAAAAAAATCTTCCCAAGCTTTATGCATGTTTTGCACGCAAACCCCTAGGTAATACCCACCTTAAGATGGGGATGCATCTCAAATCACAGCTCCACAAGTCAGTGACTTATTCATCTATCGCATCGAGGGTGTTTCTTTCACAATACAGGGGACAAAATACAGGGAAGAGGCTACTCGACATTTACAATGTTCCTACACATGAAGGAACGCTTCAAAGAATCAGCTTTATGATGTCAGAAGACAAAAATACCATCGCGGTTGACGGGGAACTGCTCGATTTACGCAATCGCCCACTGGCCGCATTACTTGCTTGGTTGATTCCGGGTGCGGGTCATTATTACCAAGGCCGAACGACCAAAGCGGGCATCTTTTTTATCTGCATTCTTTCAACTTGGATTTTGGGCTTCGCGGTAGGTGGTAGTCACGTCGTGTACTCCTCTTGGCAGCCGGGTGATAAACGGTGGCATTTTTATCTACAGGCAGGTGCTGGACTTGTCGCATTGCCAGCGTACCTGCAAGGTCGGCACATGGATGATTCAACCAATGAATACCTAGAGACGTACCGTGATTACGAGCCACTTTGGAATGGATTCATGGCACCACCTTTTCGTCCCGTGGAAGAGAGCAGTGCTGATGAGGTCGCCGCGTGGTATGCAGAGTACGGCGCGGGTTATGAAATGGGGACATGGTACACGGTAATTGCCGGCTTACTGAATATACTCGTTATCTACGATGCTTATGGAGGACCTCTCGCCATTCCGATCAGTGGCCGAAAACAAGAAGAGTCACCGGAGGACAATGACGAGACAGCTTCGAAAGATGACTCTGCGAACTCCAGGTCTTGAGATTTCAATGATTGCCATTTGATCAAACCCCATTACTTCAGATTGAACAGAGACTCAGCATGCTTTCTATTTCTCCCACTTACATGCTTTACTATATTCCGCTGATTATTACAGTGGCTCTGGTCTTTGGGGCGACAAGGCATGAAAACACGTCAATGATTATCAAACATGCTGGACAAACTGCTCGCTGGATCACCGGATTCATGGGCGTTCTTTTTGTAGTGCTGTACCTGTTAAGTGTCATTGCGTAACGAACGCTGCAGAAGCAGTCCACGATGCAAGCCTATCCGAGCAAGCCCCTACCCCCTTCCTGTCGTTACTTAACGACTCTAACAACCCTGACGAAACTTGGTTTTTTTACATTTCTGCGAGTTCTCAAAACGATTAACTGAAAATGCAAGTTCTCACCTTAGGCGCCGGCACCGTAGGACGATGGGTAGCTGACATGCTCTGCCGTCGCGGGCACAGTGTAACTGTCGTTGATACGGATCAAGAAAATGTCGCGCAGATCAACAGCGAGCTTGATGTTCGAGCTGTTCTTGGGAGTGCGTCTCGAAGCACTGTGCTGTTTCAGGCAGACGTGTGTTCTGCAGATGTGTGTCTAGCTGTCACTGGCGATGACGAGGTGAATATCCTGGCGGCAAGCATGGCAAAGGCACTCGGTGCCAGACGAAGCATCGCGAGAGTCTATGCTCCGGCTTTTCAGGATCTGAGCACCTTTGACTACCAGAGACACTTCGGTATCGACAGCTTGCTCAGCCTTGAGCAACTATCTGCTTTTGAGCTAGCGAGGTCGATACGCAATCCAGATGCGATACCACTCGAACATTTTGCTCGAGGTCAGCTAGAAGTGTATGAAGTTGAAGTCGATGCTCGTTCTTCTGCGGCGGAACATAAACTGAGGGACCTCAGACTGCCAGCTTCGGTGCGAATTGGGTCAATCGCAAGAGATGGAAGGATGTGGATAGCCAGCGGCGAGGATGAACTTCGTGGTGAAGATCGAGTGAGTCTGATCGGGAATGCCGAAGCAGTTGCCAAGAGTCGAGAGATTTTCACAACGCTCAAAGATCGAGGCCCGCAGCAACGCGTGCTGATTGCGGGGGGCGGTGAAACGGGGTACCACCTTGCCGACTCTTTGTCGCGTCGTGATTACCGCATTGTCATGCTCGAGAGCGATCCTGATCGATGCGACACACTTTCGCGTTTACTTCCAAAGGCAACCGTGATTCACGCAAATGCCAATCGACGAACCATTCTCGAAGATGAGGGTGCTGGGACGGTTGATTACTTCGTTGCATGCACCGGGAATGATGAAAGTAACATCATGGCTGGTGTTGAGGCGCGAGAGTTAGGAGCAAATCGCGTTATGTGTGTTGTGGGTCGACCCGACTACGCCAACGTCGTAGGCAAACTTGGTATCGATCACGCAGTAAGTGAGAGAGATGTCACCGCCAGACAGATCCTCGGTTACCTTAATGAAGGAGCCGTGATCAGCCAAAGAAAGCTGCCAAATGGTGCAATTGGTGTTTATGAGCTTGAGGTGCTTAGTGATACAGCCGTAACCAAAGCAAGTCTGGCTGAACTACCACTGGCGGGGCGCTGTTTGATTGCCGCCGTTGAGAGAGACGGTTTTGTTCGTGTTCCACAAGCGGATGATTGTCTGGAGCCCGGCGACATCGTTGTCGCATTGATCGACCCCACCGCCGCCGAGGAAAGCCTCGCGTTATTCAATCAGTAATCGATCACCTGAAGATGACTCTCTCCAACAATCAACGCTCAACTCTACCCCGCATCTGGGCCGATATTGGCGGGACCTTTACAGACTGTTTTGTCCAGCAACAAAACCAGCGTCTTGATATCAAAGTCCTTAGTAGTGGATTAATGCGAGCAGCATTCCACTCCATGAAGAGTGAATTCGAGATTTGCCTGCAAGCCTACCCGGGATCCACCACACTCAACTTCTGGAAAGGTGCCAGCGCATCGGTTCTCAATCGCAGCGGCAAGACGATTCACCTTGGCGTTATTGATTATCAGGACAGCGCGGTCATACGCTTCGCGAATAACTGTCGAGAAGCTATCGCCAACTTGCAAGGGCCTTTGACGATCGAGCTCAATGCACACATTGAGGCGCCCGTCCTTGCAACTCGGCTGCTTCTTAATCTCGCTCTTGAAAAACCACTTCCCGCTATCGAGGCGAGATTAGGAACCACACGAGGAACCAATGCGTTACTGACGCGAGCGGGAGCAAAGATGGCGTTGATCGTCACCAAAGGCTTTGGCGATCTGCTGAAGATTGGTGAACAAGATCGCCCCGACCTCTTCACTCTGCAGATCCACAAGTACCAGCCGTTAGCCAACCAGGTAATCGAAATCGATGAAAGAATGGATTCCTCTGGAAAGCCGCTTCGGGTGCCCGAGCCAGAATCCATTATGGAGCAACTCAAAGCTGCGCGCGCGATGGGTATCGAATCGCTCGCTATTTGCTTACTGCACAGCCACCTCAATGGGTCTCATGAAAAAACAATTGAAGCGATCGCTCGAGAATGTGGCTTCAAAGAAATCTCTCGATCGAGTGAAGTGGCACCGCTCATTAAATATGTCTCACGAGCAGAAACCACATCGCTGGATGCCTACCTAAACCCCATCCTTCGGCACTACATCAACCGCGTATGGAATCAGTTCGGGGGAAAAGAAAGCTGCAATCTACGATTGATGACGAGCAATGGCAATCTTGTAGTACCGGATTCCTTTCGTGGTAGAGACAGCATTCTTTCCGGACCCGCGGGGGGTGTTGTTGGACTTGGTGAAATAGCAAAAGAAACCGGACACGCGAAAATTATTGGTCTGGACATGGGTGGCACCAGCACTGACGTAAGCCGCTATGAGGATCGGGTAGGTCGCTGTTACGAATCTCGAGTCGCAGGCATTCGTGTGATGACACCGATGATGGATATCGAGACCGTCGCTGCCGGAGGCGGGTCGATTTGCACCGTCAGTCAAGGTGGTCGATTGAACGTCGGTCCGAGCAGTGCCGGAGCCGAACCTGGGCCAGCATGTTATGGCAAAGGCGGCCCTTTAACGGTGACAGATATTAACCTGCTACTTGGCCGCATCGCTCCCGAGCAATTCCCTTTTCCATTTGATATCAAAGCAGCAAAAACTCGCCTGGAGCAGGTAGCGCAAGAATTAACGGAACCGGCATTATTCAGTCAAGCCGAGCAATTGGCGGATGGCTTTTTCGATATTGCAGTCACGCACATGGCCGAGGCAGTAAGGACAGTAAGTACTGCCCAAGGGTCCGATGTTAGACATATGGCACTCGCGGGTTTTGGAGGTGCAGCAGGACAACACCTATGTCGCATCGCCGAAACCCTCGGCATGACCAAGATTATTGATCACCCTGACTCAGGTCTTCTAAGCGCATTGGGGATTGGCATTGCAAAAGTCGGAAACCTCGCGGTTCGTGGAATCTATCAACCTTGGAATGGTATTTCAGATCTTCAACTGGACCAATATGAATCAGCGATTCGATCAATCGCAACAGAACCTCTAACCAGTGAATTGCGCGCTAATGAATCCATTCAACAATATTTTGAGATTGACCTTCGTTATCAAGGCACTGAATCACCTCTGACGCTTCCCCTCGAGCCGAAAAAAAACCTGGCAAATCGGTTTCACAAAGCTCACATGAGAACGTTTGGCTACAAGAGAGCAGATCATGGATTAGAGCTTGTTGCGTTGAGGTGTGAAGCGACAATTGAGAATAACAATACGGCAACAAACAATGGCACCCAACGTGCTGCAGGGTTGCACGACCACCAAAATCGAATCAACGCTGAGAAGATCGTATCGGAAGAAAAAAAAATCTGGCATCAAGGTCGATGGATCCCTGCGAAGAAAGTAAGACGCGAGACCCTGAAAGACGGTGAGATGATCAAGGGTCCAGCTCTGATCACCGGACGACACTCAACTCTCGTTCTTGAATCCGGATGGACAGCTATCGTCGGTGATGGAGGCATTATCCAAGCCTCGCATACAAAAGCTGCTGATGCCACGATTGAAAAAACACCAAATGTCGACAGCACACAAAGGTCAATCGCAACCGATCTAAAAAAGAACCACCTTGATCCTGTGCTTCTTGAGGTCATCTCACGCCGACTCCAGGGGATCGCAGATGCGATGGGCGAAGTTCTTCGACGAACATCTATCAGCGTCAATGTGAAAGAACGCCGAGACTATAGCTGTGCGATTTTTACGGCCTCTGGGACGCTGGTCGCCAATGCCCCGCATGTACCAGTCCATCTCGGGGCAATGGGACATACGGTGCGAAACCTGATCGCAGAGTTTCCCACCATGTATGCAGGAGATTGCTACCTTAGCAATGATCCCTTTGCGGGAGGTTCTCATCTTCCAGACATTACCGCTGTGACCCCGGTTTTCTGCGGTGCTCAAACCGACGGTGCGCCAGACTACTTTGTTGCTTCACGAGCACACCACGCGGAAATAGGAGGAATATCGCCGGGCTCCATGCCTCCTGATGCTACATCCCTTGCCGAAGAAGGCGTTTTGATTCAAGCCTTTCCTCTTGTGCGTAATGGAGAAGATTTCCGTCAACAGCTCATCGATCTACTCTCCGCCGGTGAATATCCATCGCGTTGCCCAAATGAAAACATCGCAGACATCTCGGCGCAACAAGCAGCGGGTCTCTTCGGAGCTCGGTCACTACTTGATCTCACCAAGACGTATTCAATTCAGCAGCTTGACTTGATCATGAGTCAAATCTTGAATCTATCAGGTGATACCGTTCAAAGATGGATCCAATCATTGCCCTCCGGGCAACATAACTTCGAGGATAAACTGGATGACAACACACCTCTCGGCGTCATGATTGAAAAGGCTGAAGATAAACTTCATATACAATTTCAAACAGGTCCAGTACATCCAAATGGATTCAACGCGACACCAGCAATTGTTACTGCAGCAGTATTGTATGTATTCCGATGTCTTGCTGGATCAGAACTTCCGCTATGCGAGGGTGCATTGCGGGACGTGAAGCTCTCGATACCCTCTGGGCTACTGAACCCGCCTCATCACCGCGACCCACACAAATGTGTTGCAGTGGTTGCTGGAAATGTAGAAACAAGCCAACGCGTAGTCGACGTTCTTTTTGGTGCGTTGAAGTCAGCTGCCGGCTCACAAGGCACAATGAACAATCTACTCCTTGGTAACGAACATTTCGGATATTACGAAACGATTGCCGGCGGCAGTGGAGCCACTGCAAGCGGCAAAGGAGCTGACGCGGTACACACACACATGACCAACACAAGGATCACCGACCCTGAAATATTAGAGACTCGCTTGCCAGTTCGGTTGTTGCAATTTGCAATCCGCCGTGGCAGCGGTGGCCGGGGAAAAAACAGGGGTGGGGACGGAGTGATCCGTGAATTTGAATTCCTTGAACCACTCGTCTTATCTCTAATCACTTCCCGACGCACAACAAAGCCTTATGGAATTCATGAAGGATTACCCGGTCAAGCCGGTAAAAACCTACTTTACCGCAACGGCACAGAGCATTCTCTTGGATTCAAAACGACCACTCGCGTCAAAGCAGGCGATCGGCTTGTGATTGAAACACCCGGAGGTGGTGGCTGGGGCAGACCGCCAAGCTAACAAGTTGTTACACGCCAGGATCCGCTAATCATGATTAAATTCCCTTTCACTTTGGATCCTCACTAGGACTCATTCAAAAAACCGCTTCCCGTTACTGAATTTAATCAGGTACCCCAAAAACATTTACGTATTTTTGAGAACCACGAAGCACAAATCCTCGTGCATTGTGATGCTTTAGACTTCAAAACTGTCTCCATTGCTTGTTGATCAGTTTTGAGTCGAACCCTTCGAACGGTAAACTACAATGGGGCACGTTCTCTCAGCTGGCAGCAAACCTTTGTGGAAAGTTTCCTGACTATTTTCGATCGACTCATGCGAAACTCAATCACGATAACGCTCACTGTTTTTCTTGTGGCATTGCAATCCGCAATCGGCTATGCGGAGGATCAAACCGCTCCAGATTTCAATCAAGACATCCGACCGATCTTGTCAGACCATTGTTTTGCGTGCCACGGACCCGACAATCATGAACGGCAGGCTGATCTACGGCTCGATACATCGGACGGATTGAAATCAATTCTCGATTCCGATGCTTCCTCAAATGCTGCAATCCTCAATCGTATTTTTTCCGGTGACAGCGATCTGGTCATGCCACCACCAGAATTTCAGAAAAATCTTACAGAGAGTCAAAAACAGACAATCAAAAAATGGGTTCAAGCCGGTGCATCGATCCAGAAACCTTGGGCGTTTCGAAGACCCGATTTCGGAGAGGTTTCCAAAACGGAGTTCAACGGCAGCAACAGCATCGATTTTTTTACTCAGCGAAAAATTGACCTTGCTGGACTCAAACGCAACCCGCGAGCTAATCCGTCTGAACTACTTCGTCAAGTCTGCCTCGACTTGACGGGTCTTCCGCCAAGTCGCGAGCAAATAAACCGTTTCCGTGAGAACCCATCACGTGATGCGTATGAGCAGATCGTCGATGAACTTTTGGAGTCTCCTCACTTTGGAGAGCACTTTGGACGCTATTGGCTAGACTTGGTTCGTTATGGAGACACTCACGGATTGCATTTGGACAACTATCGAGAGATGTGGCCTTATCGTGATTGGGTGATTGAGGCATTCAACAAGAACCTACCTTTTGATCAGTTTTTAACTCATCAACTCGCTGGTGATTTAATCCCTGAACTCGGGGATTCAGGCCTGATAGCAAGTGGCTTTAATCGACTGAATGTGACCACAAATGAAGGTGGTTCAATCTACGAGGAAGTTTTTGCTCGAAATGTAATTGATCGAACGGATGCTTTTGGAACCATTTTCCTCGGTCTAACCGTGGGTTGTGCGGTTTGCCATGATCACAAATTCGACCCAATTTCTCAGGAAGATTACTACTCCTTGGCAGCATTTTTCAACAGTCTCGACGGCCGTGCGTTGGATGGCAACACAAAAGATCCAGCACCTGTCATTCGGGTTGCAACCGCCGAGCAGAAAAAACTCATCGCAGAATACAACGAAGCAATCTCGGATTTTAGAGTGGAAAAACAAGGTCCGATTGAGGCGATCGATCAAGCACAAACCAAATGGGAGCAGTCACTGAGAAATAGCGGAGATATCACGCGTCATATTCTCAAACCAGAATCGGTCGAATCTGCAGCAGAAGTTCCAATGCAACTTCTCGATGATGGATCTTTCACGATCACCGGCGAAGCCGCTGCAAAAGACACCACGACCATGATCGCCCCCATCCCTCGGACTGCCGCGTGGCAGACGCTGCATCTCGAAGCACTCGTGGAATCCGAAAATGAAAAAGTTGGTGCATCTGAAAATGGGAACGCTGTTCTCACTGAAATTACGATCGAGATAAGTGATCCAACCAATCAAGAAGGATGGATAAAACTCACTCCCGCATATGCCTTCGCAGACGTAGAGCAGGATGATGGATCGTTTAACGTGCTCCACGCAATTGATTCATCGATGAATGAAAAAGAGGGCTGGGCAGTTGCTGGTCATGTAACTCCGGGGGGAAGAAATGCATGGTTCGTCTTTAATCCGATTGACCTTGCCGATGAGAATCTAAAATTGCGAGTTCAACTCCACTATCAGAGCGACTTTGCCAAACATCAGTTCAGACATGTCCGGCTGTCGTTGAGTGATTCCAGCCCTTCCATTCCAAAAGATCAACAGATTTCGCTCGGACCAATCTACTCTGTGGGTCCCTTTCCAATTGAAAGCCCTGCTCCTGGTTACAGTCGGCAATTTGCATCGCAAGGAAAACCGTTTGAGAAATCAGAAACCTTTTCGTACCAGGAATCAGAGTATAGTTGGGAAAAACAGACAAAGCTGACACCTGTTGCAGTTAACTCGCTTCCGGCTATCAGCGATCGATCCTCGGTACTGATGCTCTATCAAAATCTGACCTCGCCGAAAAACCAAACAATCACGTTACTTTGTGATGCTGATGACGGGCTGGTGGTTTTCCTCAATAACAAAGCGGTATCGTCTCGGCGGGGACCGCATGAGCTGAATCCGCTCGAACAAGAAATTGACCTCGAATTAAAAAAAGGCAAGAACGACCTTTATCTGAAGGTCGTGAATCATGAAGGCGATTCGAAATTGACCTACGCGTTTCGCTCGCCAGCGGTTCCTCTCTCGGAGGCATTGATTGAATTAGTCAAAACCCCGCAGGAATCGAGAGCTCCCGCCACAACTGCTGCTCTAAGGCAGTATTACCGCAATGTTTTTTGCCTCCATCCGGATTGGTTGGCATTGCTGGATTTAGAGAAAGGAACCCGCAAGGCGAAAGAGGCACTCGAAAAAGAGATTGCAACTACGTTGATATGGAAAGAAACCAAAGAGCCAAGAACCTCTCACGTGCTGATTCGTGGTCAATACGATCAACCCGGTGATGCTGTCGAGCGAGCGGTGCCGGAGTTCTTGGGACCCTTCCCGAACGGTGCGTCGAAGAATCGCCTAGGACTTGCAAATTGGTTAACCAGCAATGGACATCCATTAACGGCACGTGTGGCAGTGAACCGGTTCTGGCAACAAATATTTGGAATGGGATTGGTGAAAACAAGTGAAGATTTTGGAAGCCAAGGTGAACCACCCAGTCATCCCGATTTACTGGATTGGCTCTCCGTTGATTTTCGAACACATAAGTGGGATATAAAACGCCTCGTCCGCATGATGGTCACTTCTGACACTTACTGCGCGAGCCATCAACTAACGCCGGAACTCCAAAGCCGTGATCCCTACAACCGTCTCTTGGCACGAGGAGCACGACACCGTCTGGATGCTGAGGTTCTGAGAGATCAAGCCTTGTTTTTGTCCGGGCTACTGGTGGATCAGCAAGGTGGTCCAAGCGTCAAACCACCACAACCGGATGGTCTATGGGCTGCGGTCGGGTATTCGGGGAGCAATACCGTTCGATTCCGCCCGGATCAGGGCGCGAAGATCTACAGACGCAGTGTTTACACCTTTTGGAAACGTACCAGCCCACCTCCTCAGATGGCAATGCTCGACGCGCCAAGTCGCGAATCCTGCACCGCGCGTCGCGAGCGAACCAACACGCCGCTGCAGGCGCTCCTACTTTTGAATGAGCAACAGTTTATTGATTCCGCTAAATCGCTTGCAAAACGTATCCTTGAAGAACGGAGTGAGGACAGCGAATTGGATCAAGTGCGATGGCTTTTTGAAACAATAACCGCACGTCTGCCCAACGAAGAAGAGCAGAACGCTATTCACTCGTTACTCCAAGACAGCAAAGACTACTACCATAAACAACCTGATCTCCGTGAGAAATTGGTTGGTGAACAGCCTGCCATTGATGCTGCATGGACCCTTGTTTGCAATACCCTGCTGAATTTGGATGAGGTGGTTTCAAAATGAATCGAGAACCTCTTATTGATTCTATGCAGCACGTCACGCGACGATCGCTCTTCTCTCGCGGTGCGGCAGGTTTGGGCGCTGCTGCTTTGGCATCGATTGATCGCACTCAGGTAAGCGCCACGCAGGATGCAGCAAAATCCACCGAAACCTCGCACCACCCAGCAAAAGCTCGACGAGCGATCTATCTCTTCATGTCAGGCGCTCCAAGCCAAATGGATCTCTGGGATCACAAACCACAAATGGCTGATTGGTTCGATAAAGATCTCCCGGATTCAATCCGTCAAGGCCAACGCCTGACCACGATGACCAGTGGCCAATCACGATTTCCAATCGCGCCGAGCATCTACAAGTTCTCTCCGCATGGCAAACAAGGAACCATGGTCAGTGAACTTCTACCGTTCATGGCGAAGCAGGTTGACCAAATTGCTTTGGTACGATCGATGTACACCGAAGCGATTAATCATGACCCTGCGATCACTTATATTTGCACCGGCGATCAACTCCCCGGTAAAGCCAGCCTTGGGTCATGGCTCAGCTACGGTCTCGGTACCGAAAATGAGAATTTACCAGCCTTCATGGTAATGACAGCCTCTTGGACGGGCCGTCAACAAGCGCAGGCGTTATACAACCGACTTTGGGGTAGCGGGTTTTTACCAAGTAAGTATCAAGGTGTGGCATTGCGTAGCCGCGGAGACAAGGTCCTCTTCTTGTCCAATCCAAAAGGGATTGATGCCAAAGCACGTCGTCGAATGCTGGATACACTCGGTTCACTGAATCAAATGAACTTACAGGAAGTGGGTGATCCTGAAATCAATGCAAGAATTGCGCAGTACGAAATGGCATTCCGCATGCAAACCAGTGTTCCAGAACTTGCTGACCTTAGCGATGAGCCGCAACATGTATTGGATCTCTACGGATCCGAAGTTCTGGTTCCCGGAACGTTCGCAAACTCCTGCATTATGGCGAGGCGAATGGCCGAAAGAGGTGTGCGATTCACTCAGATCTTTCATCGTGGCTGGGACCAGCACGGTGCGTTACCGAAAGATCTTCCAAAACAGTGCAGTGATGTCGACCAACCCTCCGCCGGTTTGCTAACGGACCTGAAGCAGCGTGGAATGCTGGACGAGACTCTGGTGATCTGGGGCGGCGAATTTGGGCGAACCGCATACTGCCAGGGAAAATTGACGAAAACCAACTATGGCAGAGACCACCATCCAAAATGCTTCTCCATATGGATGTCTGGTGGCGGCGTTAAAGGAGGTGTCGTGCACGGTGCGACGGATGATTTCAGTTATAACATCACCGAAAATCCCGTTCACATTCATGACCTGAACGCCACGATTCTTCACCTATTGGGAATTGATCATCGGCGTTTTACCTACGCATTCCAAGGTCTCGATCAACGACTCACTGGCGTAGAGCCAGCAAAAGTCGTAAATGATCTTCTTGCCTGAAGCTTGAGCTGCTGGTACCCAACAATGCACCTACGAAAATGCACCTACGAACGCAAAGACTGAAATGCGATCGAGGCAATACTGACAGCCATCACGGTTGTGACAGAGACGTTTCGGTCACACAATCAAAAACGCATGTGATCAGGCAAAAACTTATGTGATCAGGATTAACCCTCGAGCACCTGTGCAACCGCATCACAGAAGAAATCCATCTTCTCTTCCTGCATTCCGGCAACATTAATCCGGCCGCTACCGACGATGTAAATTCCATGATCGGATTTCAGTTGATCCACTTGCATCTTATTAAGACCACTAAAAGAAAACATACCTGCCTGACGCAACAGGAAACTGAAGTCGTGACCTTTGCCTGTTCCTTGCATGGTGGAAACAAATTGTTTGCGAAGATCCTTAATCCGATCTCGCATCACCTTAAGTTCTTGCTTCCACTGACCGGTAAGCTCATCACATCCTAAAACTGTTGCAACGATCGCGCCACCATGCCGTGGCGGGTTACTGTAATTACATCGAATCAATCGTTTCAGCTGACTCTGTACCGCAGCCGCATCATTAGAGTTGCCCGCAACGAAGGAAACTGCACCAATTCTCTCCCCGTAGAGACCGAAGTTTTTTGAGAACGAGTTACATACGATCGCTTCTTCACTGCTTTTGAGAATGGATCCAATCGCGGCGGCATCCTCCTCGATTCCATCACCAAATCCTTGATAAGCAAAATCCAAAAGTGGCAAAAGGTTTCGCTCTGATAAAATCTGTGCAATGGATTCCCATTGTTCTTTTGTTGGATCAATTCCAGTTGGATTGTGGCAACATGCATGCAATAAAACGGCATCCCCGGGTTGAGCCTTGGAGGCTAAGTCATCCAGCATGCCGTCAAAATCAAGCGAAGTACGATCTGCTGACAGGTACCGATACGACTCAACTTGCAATCCCTCTGCGGCAAAAACAGCGTGGTGATTTGCCCAGGTGGGCGTTGAGGCCCAAACTTTAACGGTTGGCATTTGAGACGCAAGAAAGCTTGCAGCAATTCGAAGAGCGCCGGTACCCCCGGGTGATTGCAATGTGGCAATACGATCTGCTGCGATGGACTCCCCAAAAATTAAATCCTTGACCGCATTTCGGTACTCTGGAAGCCCATCGATTGCCAGATAACCCTTGGTTTTTTCACTTTCCAGCAGGCGACGTTCTGCCTCTTTGACGCATGCAAGAACAGGCGTTTGCCCGGTAGCGTCCTTGTAAACACCCACGCTCAAGTTCATCTTGTCAGGACGCTGATCCGACAGAAATGCCTCGGTCAGGCCCAAAATGGGATCTGGCGGAGCAGTGGAAATAGATGAAAATCGCAGGGTTGGCTGAGATCCGTTTGAATCAGTCATGGTTAGATGATGACAAAGAGAGTGAATCGGTATCAGACGGCATAAAGTCCATGCCGAAAGAACAAATTGAAAAACAACCGAGAATCGTAATCGACAAACCGAGAATCGGCCATCGTACCACCGACCAGAAAGTTGAATGAATCAGCCAGATTTTATTGTCGTTGGCGCAGGCTCCGCTGGTTGCATTATCGCACGAAGGCTTGCCCGGGATTTTGGTGCAACGGTCACATTAGTGGAAACCAACTCCGAACCAGCCCCTGCGATGAATCGAAATCGCCCAGCACGGTGGCTCCGATTACTCAAATCATCGGATGATTGGAATTTCACGACCGGCCAAATCGAAAAACTCGCGAATCGCTCGCTTCATTGGCCTCGAGGCCGAGGGATTGGCGGTAGCAGCCGAATCAATGCGATGATCTGGTTTCCTCCCACACGGGGTGACCTTCTCAAACTCACGCAGGCGACCAAAGGCCAATGGACCCCAACCCGAATCACCGAAGCCTTTGATTCAATTGAAGCGTTACTCCAACCTGAAAAAGCTCACTGGCTTAGCTCAGCTTCAAAAACTTTTTTGCAAGCTGTCGAGAAAGAAAAGAACGCGACTCCGATGGCGTATGATCGACTGCAACATCACGGCCGCAGACGTTCACTTGAGACACTCCTTCACGACACGGACAACGGCGTCCGGTCATGGCATTCTCGTATTGAGATAACCAGAGGAAATGTGGATCGAATTGCTTGGCGTAATCAGCACGCCTCCGGTGTCACGCTGATGAAAGGGGACGGGGAAACCACACTCACGTCTAAAAAGGGTGTGATCCTTACAGCGGGCACAATTGGTACCCCCTGTATCCTGATGCGAAGTGGTATCGGTGAGAAAGAATCACTAGAGAAACTCGGTATCCATCTGCAAGTTAGTCGACCTGCAGTTGGCCAACAACTTCATGATCACCTTATCATGCCAGTGATTTTTCGTTTGAAGCAAATCAAGGAACGGTTCTCGGATGAGTTCAACCCTCGATCGCTCGTGCGTTGGCAGACGCTGGGCACCGGGCCACTGTGCAGCAACCTCGCTGAATGTGGCGGACTGTTCATGAAAGAAAAAATACAGCTTCATGTAACCCCAACCCACTACCTGAGTTTTCCGAAGATAGACAATGCTGCTTGGATGAGCATTGGCGTGAATGCCACTCAACCAAAATCACAGGGTGAAGTCAGAATCACATCAGCAAATCCGCTTGATGCACCCGAAATCAAGCCGAATTATTTGTGCAATCACAATGACCTTGTGGAAACCTTACAAGGCGTCCAGTTTGTTCGTGACCTAACAAAACAAAAAGAGTTTGAAGCATTGATAGACTCGGAGGTACTTCCGGGTTCTAGGCGGGATTCAGAGAATTCTATTCAACGGGCCATCGAGCGGTATGCTCAAACGCTCTATCATCCATTGGGGACCTGTGGTGTTGGCACATCAGACGATGCGGTTGTTGACCCTATGTTTCAGGTCCGAGGAACCTCGGGAGTATGGGTCGCCGACGGATCGGTCTTCCCAGGAATTACCGTCGGTAACCCCAACGCAATGATCATGAGCCTTGCATGGATCGCAGCAGAAGAAATCATGGGTACCAGCGGTCTCTCATAACCAGAAACGAGCGAGGAACCTTCCCCATTTGGACTCAAAGACCCTCGGACAAATAATGGATGCAACCGGTTGGCTATGACAGATCCGGATGGTCGCTGACGCGAACGGACGGAATCATCAGTGCCGATTATTGAGATCTTGGAGGAATGCCACATCGAGCGAAACACTCGAAAAAGAATTGTTTACTTAAGTGACCTCACCGAATTCGCATAAACGTATTATGATTGGGGCTGTAGGTGGCGATCGACCTTTCTGACTTCCCGTAGAGAACGACCAACCTCGGCAACACCATTATTTACTCCCTGAGTCAATCACCTTGATTGACTCCCCCTCAAGGAATCTTGTCCTATACGATGTCCGGACACACGCAAAAAAACGGAATCATCCGCACCCTCATCGATAATTCATTTCTACTGATTGCGGGTACTCTGTTGGCTCTGGTTTGGGCCAATGGTGCTTTGAACATGAGCTGGTTACCAGAAAACATGAGGCTGACCCCGGAACAATACAAAGAATTCATCGAATTTGATTTAATCTCCGGATGGGGAGGAGGGGATCACGGAGCAGAGGATCACTCTGCAACTCATGCAGACAACCATGAGGAATCCGGCGGGCACCACGGATTAACCGTGCATTTTTTGATCAACGATATTTTCATGGCTTTGTTCTTCGCAATTGCGGCAAAAGAGGTCTGGGAATCAATGCTTCCAGGGGGAGCACTCTCGAAACCGCGGAAAGCTGCAACGCCTTTGCTTGCCACATTCGGGGGTATAGCGGGACCTGCCTTGGTTTACCTCGGCGGATGCATGTTAACCGGGCAAACCGCTGTCTTTGGTGATGGCTGGGCTGTTCCCTGTGCAACGGACATCGCCTTCAGTTACCTCGTGGCAAGACTCATCTTTGGAAACGGCCACCCGGCGATTGCTTTCCTCCTGTTACTGGCGATCGCCGATGACGCAGCCGGGCTAATCATCCTAGCGGTGGCCTACCCACAGGCGCCGATTGAGCCCGCGTGGTTCGGTCTCACTGCGGCTGCAATTCTACTGGCGAAAGTTTTTCGCAAGGCGAAAATACAATCCCACTGGGCCTACCTGATCGGACCGGGAGTTTTATCTTGGTTCAGCTTTTATGAAGCAAATATCCATGCAGCCTTAGGGCTGGTACCGGTGATCCCGTTTCTGCCGCATGCCCACACTGATCTCGGAATTTTTGCCAAGGAAGAACTTCACCGTGACGACACACTCAATTCGTTTGAGCATTTCTGGAAACTACCTGTTGAGTTCTTCCTTGGTTTCTTCGGCCTTGCGAATGCGGGTGTGGAGTTCAGTAGCCTGGGAACAGGAACGTGGCTCGTCTTGGCTGGATTACTGCTTGGTAAACCGCTGGGGATTACGTTGATGACGTTATTTGCCGAAAAGGGCTTGCGACTGGAGAAACCTACCGGGATGGATTATCGGCACGTTGTCACACTTGGAATGGTGGCAGGCATCGGGTTTACGGTAGCCCTGTTCGTCTCTGTCGCGGCATTCAAAGTTGCTGGTCCGGTACAAGATTCCGTAAAAATGGGGGCCTTACTCAGCTTCGCAGCAGCTCCACTCGCCATCGTTATCGGAAAAGCGTTGAGAATCAAACCCAACCCGATTGTAGATTCTGCTTCAGAGCCAGAGGAATCCCATCCTGCCACTTCATAAAAAGCAAAATCGTGGATTGATTCAATCCCGAATCACTTTTCGTGACCATGCCTTTGCGGGATCGATTTCATCTGTCAGCACCACTCAATGAGGAAACAGCTATGACAGAAGATAAGCTACCACTTGAGGCGATTGGCGAAGATGAATTGGAACGTCCGCAACCGGCGGATGAACCCATCACAGAATTCAATTCGCAAGATTTATTTGAAGTCTTACGCAAATCGGTTGACCGCCTTGAAGAGGATCAACCTGCTCGCGGTGATTTGAAAATTCTCTCACGGACCCTTCGTGAATTGCGACACGCTTTCTCAGTCTTCAGGCCTTATCGAAAAAGACGAAAGCTAACGATCTTTGGCTCAGCACGCACAAAGGAGGACCATCCTGAATACCTGGCAGCGATGGACCTGGGCCGTCGAATGGCCAATCACGGATGGATGGTGATCACTGGTGCCGGAGGGGGCATCATGGAAGCCGGTCACCGTGGTGCTGGACGAGAAGCCTCAATGGGCTTGAACATCATGTTGCCTTTTGAGCAAAGCTCAAACCCCTACATTGAAGGCGACCCCAAGCTCGTCACGATGAAGTATTTCTTCACACGGAAGTTAATGTTTGTGAAAGAGTGCAGCGCGGTCGTCTGTGTTCCGGGTGGATTTGGCACTCTCGACGAAGCACTGGAAACCCTCACACTCATGCAAACAGGAAAACAAACGATCTTGCCCCTTGTGCTACTTGATCATCCCGAGGGCAGTTATTGGAAGGATGCTGGAGTCTTCTTCGAAAAACAATTATTAGCAAATGGCATGATCAGTCCCGAGGATGTTCACCTCTACAAAATCACTGACTCCATTGACGAAACCCTACAGGAGATCCTCAATTTTTACCGTGTCTACCACAGCATGAGGTATGTCAAAGATCATTTGGTATTTCGATTGAAAACGGCATTGAGCGATCAACACCTAGAGCAAATTCGGGATCAATTCTCAGATATCCTTGTCAGCGGCACCTTCGAACAGACCGAGGCATTACCAGAGGAGTCCGGTGAACCCGATCTAGCCGAGTTGCCACGACTCGTCTTCCAGTTCAATCGACGCGCGCTGGGGCGACTACGCTTGCTCATTAACGATATCAATCGAATCGACGACTGATTCGCGTCTAAATTCCAATTCAAGGAATTTGACCATCTTGAGTCATTACCATGCAAAAAAAACGCCATGTGCTCCTCACAAGCACACGGCGTTGATTTTCTAATTCCTAAGTGCAGGTTTTCACCTCGGTGCACTCAGTCTTTCTTCTCAGGTGCTGGCTGAGCAGGCTGATTGAGACCGGGTCGAACGCGTTTGTTGATATCGGTTTCCAAGACGCCAAAAACGGCTTCATGTCGAGCAACCGACATTTGTAGAGCAGCGAGCAATCGTTTAGCGGTGTAAAAATTCACAATGATTCGCTGCTTCACCTGAATTGGATCTTTAGGAACACCAATCGGTTGTGGGTTTAATCCAAAATCAACAATCAGTTCCTCAGGTGATCCCGTTACTCGGCAAAAGTTTGCATATGATGCAACAGCGTGATCATCATTAACTTGAACTTGTACAGGTTGTTGAGTCTGAGCCTGTTCTGCAGGTGCAGGATTTGCTTTGTCAGAATCTTTGCTCTCAGCCATAAAGTATTCTCCCGAATTCTAATAAAAACTACTATTTTCAAACTTTTAGTCGGTCTCGCTGATTCAAGCTTACGTCAGACATGAATCGGTGAAATATGCTCAGGTTAGTTCATTTTCAAGTTGATGTCACAGATAATGAATTCGATCTCGCAACATCTTTGAATTCGCTTGTGTATCAAATTGTTTCGATCATCAATAGATGAGCAATGCTTGTTAAATGCAAAAAAAGCAAATCATTGAGACCGCACTAAAGAATTTCTCATCCTCTGTTTAAATTTCAAAATTGAATGTCTGTGCGATGACTCGCCATAACCGAGAACCCAAAGACATGGGGTCAACGTGGATTTTTGCCGATCCTCGGTAACCGGGCCGAAGCGGCAGGCTAAACTCACTCAGAGGAACTCTCGCCTGATAAGAAATACTACGTGGCATAACCTGCCCCGTGGCTGGATCAATTTCCGTTTGCAGGTCACCGCCGGTCTGGCTCGCCATTGATAATGACGCCGCTGAAATTGGCTCGCTTGATTTCTCTGTGATTTCACCCTGATAGGTTGATTGACGCTCTGAATCTAATTTCATGTCCACGTTTTGCCCGACCTGTACCAATTGAACATCACCTTGATCGACGATCAGAACGGCCTCAAACGCCTCGGGATTCCCAATTTCACAGATGACATCCTCGGCGGTCAGCATCGCCCCGCGATTTCGTTCTTCCAACGGTGAACCAATCCAGGTTGGCAGTCTACCGTCATCTGCCTTTGGCGCTGGCCGATCACTAGGCGGAATGATGTACCCAGAGCAGGGTGCCAGAACTGTTAAATCCTTGATTTCCTCCTCTGTTTTATCGCGGAGCAGTTTAATGGCAGCCAGTAATTCCTCCTGCGTATCAATCTGTGCTTTCAACGCGGCATCATATCGGCTTCGGTAAGACAGGTTTCTGAGTTCTACTTCTGCAAGTTGTTGACGCCCTCGTAAATCCGCTAACCGAATCTCTAAATCGGGATTGCGCAGAATCGCAACGGCATCATCCTCGTTCACGTACTCCTTAGGAGAAACCGTCCACTCAATTTGCCCTGGTGTGCCAGCATAGACCATGCCAGCCTGACTGGGGCGTATTTCCAGAGCACAGTCAACGTGATGTGGAAGTGGTATGTAACAGACACCGGCAATAATCACTGCCAGCACCCCAAGAGAAACCAATAATGGAGTTCGCTTCACTTTCGACAACCTCCCAGGTGTACGACAAAACTTCCAAGTTTGAACGATTGGTTGAACAATCAACCCAGCGAAACCAATGACTGCAACCATACGTCCAATGGCCTGGAGACCGTAGGGTTCCAGTACCTTAATGACAAACCAACAGATCGAGAACACAACTACCCATCGATAAATGACACTCGCCACGGTGAAGGCACCAAAAAAGAAACGTCCACGATTCGGGAGAAACGGATCGTCTGGCAATTCAAGCCCAAGACAGGTTTTCTGAAATGCTCGCTTCAGAACCTCAGTGCTTTTTTGTCGGAGGTTTGGAATTTCCAATGTGTCCATCAGAATGTAATAACCGTCGAATCTCAGAAGTGGATTCCCATTAACCAGCACAGTGCTAACTGCGTTTAGAAACATCATGTTCAAACATAAATCGTTGATCGTTGTTCCCTGCTCAGTGAACCACCAAACAAAGGTAGCAACCGACGCAAGAAACATTTCCACATAAATGCCTGCCGCTCCAATCCAGACACGTTTCCATTTGTTCGGCAACATCCATGAATCAGAAACGTTGCAATAAAGGCAAGGTGTAAAAACAAGTAACATGAAACCGATCTCATGACACTCACCGCCAAATTTCTTACAACTCAATCCATGTCCAAACTCGTGAAGCACTTTCACAACAGCCATAGTGATTGCCAGAATGAACCACCTATCCGCTGCAAAAAACTGCTGAAATGAAGGCAGACGCGAGTAAACCGTCTCATACTGGGAAGCTAACAGCAGCGATGCTGAAATGAAGGTAAAAATGAATCCAATGAGCGCGGGGACTGTGAAGAGCCAGCCAAACCAAGGTAAAAGGCCATTCAAGATTTTTTCTGGATCGAAACCGCGATAGCGGATGGCAAAAACATTGGTGAATTTTCCCATCAACTCCTTATTCTTCTTTTTTCTTCCTCGCTCTCGAAGGGACTTTCCTTGACCGGGTGAATTACTAAGTACCAAGCCGCTCCGGTGCAACATTCCGATAAATTGCTGCAGGTCACCAAAAGTGATTTTTTGCGGCGCAAAACGCTGCTCGAAACCATCTTTGATCTGCTGCAAACTTACATGACCGTCCAGCATGTTGAGGATAAAGTACTCCTCCTCATGAAAACGGTAATACTGCAGCCCGACCGGCTCTTTGACCACCCAGTAGCCTGTCCCCTGATACCGCTGACGATTTGCAGAGAGGTCTGGACGTTTGCGCACGGTCAGCGGTCGCGATGAACTGCTGACCAGAGATTCCGCAAGCGTTGCCATGTATCAAATTGACTACGAGGATGAACAGAAGCAAGATAGAGAAAACGGACTTAGAGAATCGGTTTACCCTTTGGGATTGTGATTGAAGCACGCATGCCCGGTTTGATTAGCCAATCGATTACCTTACCTGTCTCTTCGTCTTTGATTGGTTGATTCACGATTTCAACCCATACACGATGGCGATTATTCAAATCTATCTCCATACTGACATATCCGAGTTTGCCATCGATTTTGATTGCCTTTTCAGGGTCTGCATCATTCTCAATGACCACCTTCACCGAAGCGCCCTGTCTGACCATACGTCGATAACTCAACGCATCAATGTCGCCTTCAACACGGAGACGGTCCATTTGAATGAGCGTTGCAATCGGAGAACCAGGCTGAACCCATTCACCTAGCTGCGCTTGCCGTGCCTCAATGAAACCAGTCGAAGGTGTCTTTACCTGCCGCTGCTTCAAGTCGAACTCAGCGATCTGCCTTTCACTTCGGCGAGCAATCATCTGGACCTCGGCTATTTTCTTCTGCATGACTGCAAGATCGATCCGTAATTGCGCCCGCTTTGCCTCGAGTCGTTTTTTCTCCATTTCCCAGTATGGAATCGCGCCCTCCTTACGCAAATCCTTGTAAGCTTCAGATTCAGCACTGGCTAATTCTTCTGCATTGATTGCATCCTCGAGGTTGACCTCGTTAGCTGCATTCATAACGGCCTCTTTCTCTTCTGCCAACTTAAGTTCAAGAGCAAGAGCTGCTGCGGTATCGTCAATTACTGCGAGCAACTGCCCCATCTCAACCGTATCTCCCTCCTCAAAATGAAGCTCGGTCAAAACTCCTTGAGAGCGAGCGACAAGCGTTACTTTGCTGATGTATTGAACCAAGCAGTTCTCAGCTTCAATCTCGTTACCAGGTGAATCCTGAGGAGCAACCGACTGCTGGGACCAGCAAGGCTTCTCAACTATCAATGCAGCTATCAATAAACTGCAGACGATGGTTGACTGTCTGAATTGCATCTTCTCTTTACTCCGAATGACAAGTATCGGACTCGATAACTTCCGAAATCGCTCTCGCGGGAAAACTAGAAAAAGAACTTGCAGCACCACTCATAGATTTCGTGAAAGAACACAAATCCACTGCTTCGCCGCCCACAATAAATCTTGGCAATCACCTTCGCGCCGGGACGTGGCTGCAGCTCACGTAAAGTATCTTGCGACGGAATTGCTCGCATTTTGATAATCGCACCGTGTTCCTCATCCGCGTCTGCCCGCATTGAAACACTATCCAACGCTAATTTTGCATCAAGTGGAACATCGGGGTCAGTCGCTAGGATGTAACTCACCTGCAGCTGATCTTCGCTCCCAAGCTCCTGATCTTTGATGTACTGATCGAGATGCCCCTCTCTTTTCTCTGGCAATTCAACCTCGAGCACCAAAGTTTCATTGAGGTCGGCGACTTCCAGAAGCACTTGCCCAGTAACGATGGGTCGACTGTGGAGCGTTTTTTCAACGTCCCACGAAACGACTCGGCCCTTAATAGGTGAACGAACTTCCAGTTCGCTCATGCGTTGCTCGTACAGCTGCTCTTTTCGCTTGAGGATCTGATACTCAGTTTCCAATTTAATTTGTTCCGCTTCGAGCGCGCGTCGCTCGGATAATTCGAGGTCACGCAAACGCAATTGCCCTTGCACACGGCGTTCTTCGACTCGATTGGTTGAAAGTTGCCCAACTACCTCTGTCAATTGGATCTCAAGGTCTCGATTAACCATCCTGACAAGTAGGTCACCCTTCTCAACCGGATTATCGTGATCGACGAGCACCGCGAGAACTTCTCCGTCAATCGGGGCAAAAATTTCACGACGCTGCATCGGCACTAATGTGCCCTCGGCTTCAAGATTGAAATCTTTTTTCACAAAAATTAAACCGAGAAGTATGCTCATCAGAAGCGTGATGATTCCCACGGTTTTGGGTAGAGTTCGGGCTCGCAATACCCATGATGCACGGCCAAGTGCGCGCCAGAACGGCATCAGAAAAAGATTGCTGTGTGACATGGAGTTCGCGATGGCGCGAGTCCCATGTTCGTAGACCAAATCACATCTTGCTTGGAAAATTTCCGTTGGGATCGCACTCTCAATCTGCTCGACAATCAGAGCTCCAATTACCTCACCACGATGGGCGTTATCTCGATCAATCTCTCCAGCAGCTCCCTGATCATGACCAACACCCAGCCTCCGCTCCGGCTCGCGAAGAGGAAGCACGGCGATGCTTCTTCCGTAACTCTGATCAACATAATCTTCCAAGGCTTCCTCAATCTGAGGTGGTAGATCCTCGGTGGATCCATCGTGCCACAGTGGCTCACCCGCAGCGACAACCTTGGTTGCGAGATTGTTCAAGGCCGCAACAATATTTGATCGATTCTCAATCGTATCCTGACCACTAATCGCCTGAACTCGACACTTTCGCCCTTTCTTGATGGCGACACTGACTCGATCGCAACCAATCAAACGCCGCCCGTCATTTGCAACAATGTAGGCGGTCTCTTTCAAGTCCAATGATTCATGAGAGGCACGGGCAAAGGCGTCGGCCTGCTGCCACAGTGTCTGCCGGTCCCCAAGTGTTCGTAGGGTTTGGCCACGTAACCACTCGGCAGCCAAATCACACATCTGCTCAACAAAACGCAAATATCCGCGTTGCGTATCGGGAGCGGTATCAGGCCTTTGAAAAACCTCAATTAAACCATCCTGCCGCTCATCATGCTTTAGCGAGCCAAGAACCAATAAATGACGAGTTGGATTACCCTCACCCTCGCCATCGGTCGTACCAGAATGGGGTGGTACGAGAAGCGATTGTCCGTTTCTTGCAACCCGCTCAATGAGTCGCTGATGTCGGATCCCATCCTCATTATCCTGATTTAAAAGCGACTGCTCCGTGTTGACCTGATACTGCAAACGAAGTTTTCCATCTTCATCCAATAGCCAGATCGCTCCACCCGCAGCAGCGAGCGCAGTAATGATTCGAGTCAACAGCCCTGAATAAAACTCGTCTGGTGTCGCACCGCTCTTTGAAAGCTGCGCAATTTCATTGACCAGACCGCGTATCTGGGCTTTTGTCTCCTCAACCGTTTGCTGATTGACCGTCATGTGCGTTTCGGGAACGAGAACGGATTGATAGTTATCTCGTCGCACAGTAGAGAAATTTAACCGTCGACGCCAGTTTGACCTTGCAACGATTTTTGCGTTGAACCAAGGATTTCTCTGACCGCTTTCCCCCTCAAGAATATTTGATTATACATTATGTATAAATGCTGGCAACTCAACACTCCGTGAATCGCTGAGCGAATGGCTGTCATGCAAAACCGATCAATTGACTGCTAGCAAAACCAAACCAACCATGTCATCCCAAGAGCCCGACCCGTCTCTGAGTGAATTGAAACAAGAACTGAATCGGTTGCACCGATCGATTCGGCTCACCATTGAGCGTCACCTGTCGCGGCTTGAGGGAACATGCGGTCAAA
Source organism: Candidatus Nitrosopumilus sp. (assembly GCA_964225475.1). GTDB lineage: Bacteria > Planctomycetota > Planctomycetia > Pirellulales > Pirellulaceae > Rubripirellula. The sequence goes on from CAXQOB010000206.1 coordinate 38,257, forward strand.
CATTGGAAACGAATCAAACAACCGCCGCATCGATCCACCAATTGCTAGATCGCTACGGACTACGTACACAATGCCCCGAATGTGGAAACC
>CAXQOB010000207.1:0-14694 GCA_964225475.1 Candidatus Nitrosopumilus sp.
GCATTATCGGAATGCACGTATCAAAGAATTGCCCGATACCGAGATAGAGCAGACCGAGGTGGCGATTGCCGACCGTGGTTACCAGTCAATTTATAGCGGTTTAGACCTGCGAGGATGGGAGGCAGGGGAAGTCGGGCAGTGGAAGTCGAATGACTGGATTCTTGCTTACACGGGTCCCGTGGACAATCACGGAAAGCTCGGACTCAAATCTGACTTGATTTCGAAGGGTTTTCTGATGGACTTTCGATTCAAAGAAAGCACCAGTTGTTTGACGATTGACGGTCTATGCGATAGACCGATTGACCTTACGGAGGAGGTTTATCAGCGGCTCATTGCAAAGCAGGGACAATGGAATCGAATAGAGGTTCTAAATCAGGATGGATCTGTTGAAGTGAAGCTTAATGGAGAGGTAATAGAATTTGCCTCGGGTCAACGACTTGCTTGGCGTCGTGCGAATGCTGCATTTGCATTGCGGGTTTGTGGAAGTATTGATTTTGCAAATCTGTACCAAAAGTCACGCCCTTGATGAACTTCTTCTTCGGAAACTACCGTCGGTTTCGTTTACTTCCAAAGCTGTGTGAGACGACTGAAAATCGATGAACGACCGTTGTTAATTTTGTACTGTTCTCGTAACTGACTCCTCAACGCTTGTATTCGATCCGCTGGGTTAAGGTCTTCAGAGCTTGTATCGGTTTTTCCGGGGCTGGAAGATTGAGGTAGTCGTCTGCAGGTGAGTGATTTGGTTCGAGGGGTCGTGTAGGAGATGCTGCTGGAACCTGACGGTGTCACCGATGAAGATTCTTTCGTAGCTTGCGGCTCGCCCTTTGGGGTAGTGGACGTCTTTTGTAAAGCACCCTCTGGTGTTACGTGACGATTTTTTTTGTTCGCATCAGCAGGTAGATCGCTGTCACTCCGTTGTCCCCGAGTCTTTGCCTCTTTTGATTTTGAGCCAGTCTCACAAGGTTTTGACTCTTGTGTAACACCATGGTTATTTCGGCTATCAAGGCGCTGCTGGAGATCGTCATTCTTTTTCGCTGTTTTAATCAATTGATTCTGCAGCTTTGTGATCTCCTCTCTGAGGTCCGAAATCGTCTGACCACCTCGGTGGCCGCCTGACGTGGAGGGAGATGATTTGTACGAATCACGATACTTTGCTTGGCGATGCTGCGCCGCTGCGAGATCCTTTGGAGGGGAGGTCTCATCGGCGTCTTCATTCGCCGGTTTTCTACTTTGCTCCGGTGCTGTCTCGCAGCGATCTGCGGTCGCAGCGTCTACATAGGATTGGATTGTGTCCAAAGCACGCGTCAGTGTTTTTGCAGGGTCTGAATTCGACACCGCATGTCCAAGCTGGTCTTTTCTTTGGAGGGGGGATTCAGGCGAGTATCTTTCAGTCGCTTCGTCGCGATGCGCAAGTGGTTTAGAGAGCGAAGGTCGCAACTGCAGTATCGAAGAGGGAGTCGTTTGCACTGGTTCGTTGCAAGCGGCCATCACTCGAATTACATAGCTGCCCAATTCAATGACATCCTCAGGTTGGATGGTGGTTTCACTCTCTACCTGCTTTTGATTGACCTTCAGCCCATCCACCGATAGCCAACGCTGTAGGGTAAGTTTTCCTGAGGATAGTTCTAGTCGGCAATGAATATCAGCGACATTTGGATCATTGAGCTGGATGCCACAATTGAAGGACTTCCCAATGAATACACCATGTTCACTTTTGATGGTGTAATCCCTTCGGTCTCCGTGATGATTCATGATCAATAAATTCATCTCGGGCGCATGTTGAGCCTCGTTTTTCATGCGAGTGCACCTCTGAGATCGAAATGAGAGTATGACTGTTCAGGATTCATCGTTCGAGGACACATTCGGATTAGAGGTGTTCATTGAGCCATGGGGTGGTGATTGCTTTCGCTGGCTCATCGCAGGTCTTGCGATCGTGGTTGCATGGGGGGGGTACTGATGGAAAAACATGAATGACAGTTCTGCCCATGGATTCGGCCGTATGAAATGTGTGGTACGCTCGATTGGAGTCAAATTGAACTCGTAGGTTTTGTATTAGAAAAATTGATTGGGGGATCTTTTTTCAACGCATAACCGAATTGGGACAGCGCGTTTGCATCAACGCCACTAGAATCGTCTAAATCCGTAAAACCACTATCAAAGTGAGTCGAGTTTCATTACGGTGCCTCTGCTGCCGTGGCGATCAATCTATTGACGCGACCGGGAAAGGTTGGGAGGCATGGTTTGGCGAGCACCCAAGAAGGCATGATCGAAACTTTGATCAAACCGAGTAGGATTATTTTTTGAGTCGCACCGGCAGAAGCAAAAGTATGCATTTGACCCAACACTGGCAGCTGAGCTCGTCCCTAACCTTTCTCAATCATGGGTGTTTTGGTTCGGTTCCCCGTGTGGTGGGTGAGGCGCAAAAAGAGCTCCGAGACCAACTTGAGGCTGACCCCGTTCATTTCTTGGCTCCTGAGCGAGAGCTTGAATCAAAGTTGGATCGCGTTCGTGGTGTGATTGCTGATTTTGTCGACGCAAAAGCATCGAATCTCGTTTTTGTTCGCAACGCAACCGACGGAGTCAACGCTGTCCTGAGGTCGATGACGCTGGTTGAGGGCGATGAGATCGTTGTGACCAATCATGGCTACAACGCGTGCACTAATGCTGCGAATTATGTTGCATCCAGAAGTGGTGCAAGGGTTCGTGTTGCGGAGATCCCTTTTCCTGTCAATAACGAGGATGAAGTGGTCGCTTCTGTTGATGCGGTTTTATCTGACCGCACAAGGCTGCTGCTGGTTGATCATGTCACCAGTCCAACAGCTCTGGTGTTTCCGATCGAACGTCTCATTGCACTTGCCCATGATCGCGGTGCGAGGGTGATGATCGATGGAGCGCACGCCGCGGGGATGCTGCCGCTCAATTTGCGGGCTTTGGGGGCTGATTACTACACTGCGAATCATCACAAATGGCTGTGTGCACCGAAGGTCTCAGGTTTTCTGTACGTCGCGCCTGAGTATCAAGATGAAGTGCAACCAACGGTGATTAGTCATCCGTACAACAGGCCCAGGCCTGGGCGATCCCAATTTACCGCATCCTTTGATTGGGTTGGCACCTATGATCCTTCACCGCTTCTGACTTTGCCTAAAGCGATTGATTTCATGAGCGGCTTGATGGCAGGAGGATTCGAGGCGCTCATGCGTAGAAATCATGATTTGATACTGCAGGCTCGTGATCAACTAAACAACAGCTTTACTGTGCCCATTTCAACGCCAGACTCAATGTTAGGCAGTATGTATGCGTTCCCACTTGCAGGGGTTGATCCGGGCGACGCGGATTCGTTTCGAAATCATCTCCGCGAGGAGTATGGAATTGAGGTCCCTGTTTATGCTGGGGTATGCGACCCTGCAGGAGAGAGGACGAGCTCCTCTCTGCTGCGTATTTCAATTCAGGCCTATAACGATCTGAACGATATTCAGCGTCTGATTGACGCACTTAGGAAAACAGCTGCAGTTTCTGAGTCATGATCGCTCTTGTGACGGTTCCGGGCGTGTTAACGGACGCGGAGTGATCAAGCAGATTTTTGACGCTCTTCGGATGCGTTGATTTTATTGTATAGCGTCTTGAGGCTCACACCGAGTTCTTCTGCTGCAGCAGGTTTGTTACCATCGTTGCGCTCAAGTGCTCTCTCAATCGCAATCATCTCCAAATCGCGGAGCGTCATGGGCCCGGACTCTCGAATCTCCTTGCGAAGTTGACGTTTTGTAAAGCCCATCGGGAAATCGGCGACTTCGATCGGTAGGCTGTCGCAAAGAACTGCGGCGTGTTCCACTACGTTGGAGAGCTCGCGGACATTACCCGGCCACTGATGTAGTTCAAGCTCGTCCATCGCAGCTTCCGAGAAGAGTTGATCATTGTTTCCATCACGGCGGTGTCGCCGAAGAAGGTGTTTTGCGAGCGTGGGAATATCCTCTGTCCGATCGCGAAGGGGCGGTACGTTAATCTCAAACGTGTTGATTCGAAACATCAGGTCCTCACGGAACTGACCTTCCTCAACCATGGTCTCTAGGTTTCGGTGGGTTGCACAGATAATTCGAACATCGACGTTAATGATTTGGTTGTCACCAAGACGCCGAATTTCGCCGCTCTCGAGAACGCGGAGCAGCTTTGCCTGCATCGGCATGGGTAGTTCACCGATCTCGTCCAAAAAGATCGTTCCTCCATCCGCAACCTCGAATAGGCCGGTGCGTGATTGATCCGCTCCGGTAAACGCTCCGCGGCAGTGACCAAAGAGTTCGCTTTCAATGAGGTTTTCAGGAAGCGCGCCGCAATTAATCGCGACAAGCGGAGAATTAGCTCGCAGGCTTGCCTGATGCACTGCTCTTGCAACCAGCTCTTTCCCACAACCTGTTTCGCCCCGGATCATGACGGTGCTGTCGGTAGGAGCAACCCTTTCAATGAGGTTCTTCACTTTTTGCATCGATTCACTATCACCAATTAGTTCCGAGTCACCCTCAATGCGCTCAAGCCGATGTCTCAGTGCAGCAAGTAGCTTCTTGTAGTGGCGACGTTCATCCACTCGCCCCAGGGTTTCTGCAAGCTCAGCGAGCCGACAGGGTTTGGTGAGGTATTCAAACGCCTGCTGCCGAAGCGCATCGATCGCGGACTCTTGGCTTGGTTTCCCCGTGTAAATGATTGCCTCGACTTCAGGTCTGATTTCTCGGGCCTTGGCAACAACCTCGATACCGTTCATCCCGGGCATATCCAGATCAACAATGAGGCAGTCAAACGGTTCTTTTTCAAGCATTTCAACGGCGGCAAGGCCATTGCTGCAGACTTCAACGGAGTGTCCCATCCTAGGAATCTCCAGACGCATGATCTCGCGGAGATTGCGTTCGTCATCCGCGAAAAGAATTCGCATTCCCTGTTTCTTAAGCTGCTTTGACGGTCTCATTCATCTTTCCAAGGGTAGTGAATTGCGATGGTTTGGATGCGATCGATTCTGATGGCAATGATAATTCAAGTGTGGAACCATTCCCCTCGCCCTCGCTTTTGGCTTGCAACGACCCGCCATGTTGGATGGCGATTCGGCGAGAGATACTAAGGCCAAGTCCTGTTCCTCCTCCGTGCCTACGTTGTGTGAAGAACGGCTCGAAGAGGTCTCGTTGAACCTCTGGCGACATACCGCAGCCATTATCGATGACGCGAATACATACCTTGCTATCGCTTTCAATCATTTGAACGCGAACCCTCCCATGCTGATCAACGCTCTGTAGTGCATTGGTGAGAAGGTTAAGAACGACTTGTCTGATCTCTTGCGGGTTGACCGATGCAGTGAGGGGTTTTTGGGATTCGATCTCAATCGGCGTGTCACGGAATTCACTGACTTTGCTCACAATCTGGACGACATCTTCCACCAATTCCAAAAGATTAGTGGCGATCCGTTTTGAGTTATCGGGACGACTAAATTCGAGCAATTTCTCTGTGATCGCCTTGCAACGATATGCCTCATCTTCGATCCGCCTAAGGTTCTCTGTGAAGGAGAGCATCAGGTTGTTCTCGACGTCCTGAGGACCGAGCGGAATCGAGGAGAGTTCCGCGGTTCGCGACTGCAGCGACTCCGCGCTCCAAGCGATCGCAGCAAGTGGGTTATTGATCTCATGTGCGACGCCGGCGGCGAGGAAACCGACACTGGCGAGTTGTTCATTCTGAACCGCCTCCTTCGTGCGTGCTTGTATCTCTCGATCAAGGTTCTCGTTGATACGATGCAGCTCGTCCATCTTGGTTTGAAACCCCTCTGTCATTTGATTGAGTACCGCAGCCAGTTCATCCAGCTCGTCTTCGTTTCCGAGATAGATTCGATGGCTCCGATGTCCGTTCGCAACCAAACGGGCTCCGTCTAATAGAATTCTGAATGGTCTGACAATGACAGAGATGAAGTTGAGTACCATGGCTGCCGTCAAAAAACAGGCTAACACCGAGCAGAAAATTGCAACGTTGAACCAGAATCGGCAACGTTCCCGAATTAATGCACTGTAAGCGTCGATCGCTTCCCGAGTGAGATCAAGATGATTCTGGGTAGCTTCGACAAGTGCATCTTGTCTTCGCTGCATCATTGACTGAAAGTCAGCAAGATCTTGTGGGAGTTCACGCCCACTTTTGACAAGCTCTTCAAATGCCTGGCGAACCTCTGATAATCGTCTTTTTTGCTACTCAGCCGAGATCATAGGTGTCCGCTCTGCAATTCGTTCATCGAGGTCCTCGACGTAACGTGTTAATTGATCGTCGAAGGAGCTCATCAAGTACCAATAGCTTCCGGACTCCAGGTCACTGAGGTTAACCAGCGGATCTTGCAGAGTTGAGGAGGACAGCATCTCGGTTCGGCTGTACCGGTGAATCCGCTCTTTACTCGATTTGAGATCGAGAGCCGTACGATAGAGCTGATGTGCTTTTTGAAATTCGAACGAGCCTTGCCGCATCGCTTCAGTATGATCTTTGTAGCGATGCAGTCCCCACATGCACGAACCAATTAGAAGTGTCACGCTCGTAAACAAAACACACAAAGCTATCACCAGCTTTGTGCGTATTGACCTGCGTTTCAGCATAAACGCTCCTTACCCTCCTGTTGGACGCCGCGAATGATCCTTCATCCGGAATCCAAAGGTTATCCCTGCAGGGGGCATTCGACAATAGAGAAGGCCTTCGGCCATGCCGGCCGAGTAGGTAGCCGGTGTCCAAAAGGAGATCAGCGGCTCGGCACATTCTTCTGTTCGGTTAGGTTGGAAATGCCTCCTGGGCCACCATCATTCACCGCTGAACGGGACGCATGGATGATAGCATTTGAGTGAGAGGTTTCTGATTTCCTCGAATTGGTCAAAATGCGGTTCTTCGTGGATGGCGTCGCTTCCGCGGAGCCTGAATTAGGAAGAGTGTCCAAGATCGATCCGGGGCGAATTTTTGGTGAAATCGTCTCCATTTTTCCGGTTACGACAGGGGATGTCTAGGAACGCCGTCACTTGGGAATGGGGCAAACACCCCTTTTTCCCCCATAAACGGACTTTTCGGTCTAGGGTCGCTTTCGGGCTTCCTTGGACTACAATAAACGAGTTGTGAGTTTAGGTACTTGGCGAAACCCTTTCGGTTTGGGCACACTACAACAGGTTTGACCCACCGATTCACCTTCGAGAGTTGAACAAGATGAATACAGTACGTGCAACAAAAATCGGTTGTTTGGCAACGATGTTGCTGATCACTCTGGTACTTTCCTCAGCTGACGCAGCGACCGTTGTTAAGAAAGCGGACGTAGATAGTGAGTCGGCCGTGGTTGTTGAAGTCGCTCAGTGTTGCAGTGAGGATGCCTGCTGCGGTGAGAAGAAGCGATGTGGTCTGATGAGCCGTCTTCGTAGTAGGAACCAATGCTGTTCCGATGAAGCAGGTGCTTGCTGCTCTGAGGAAGAAGCGGCGGAAGAGCCAGCAGAGTGTGATGGCGATGCTTGCTGTGATACTAAGAAACGCTGTGGGCTGATGAAGCGTCTTCGTGGTGGTAAAGACTGTTGCGGTGACGCGTGTGGCGAATGTTGCACCGAAGAAGAAGCGGCTGAAGAAGAAGTGGCGGCAGCGGATGCAAGTGCCGAGTGCGAAGCATGTGCTGACGGCGAGTGCTGTAATACGAAGAAACGTTGTGGCTTGATGAAGCGGATGCGTTCGGGCAAGGAGTGTTGCTCAGACGGCGCTTGCTGTGCAGAGGATGAGTCCGCCGAAGCATGTGCCGAATGCAGTGAAGAGGCTTGCTGTGACGCCAAGAAGCGTTGTGGCCTGATGAAACGTCGTCGTGCAGCAAAGAGCTGCTGCTCCGATTGCGAGACTGAGTCCGCCGAAGAGTAATCTTCTGCGTCCATCGCTTCTTGAATTGTACCCAGCTTTTAAGAACCCTCTAAGATCGATCGCACGAGTCTACGTGCGGATCGAGCTTTGCAGGGTTTTTTTATTGGCGTGACGAGTGATTCTTTTCCACGCCCCTCTGTCCAAGCGTAATTGCTCCGGGTGTTCAGGCGTACTCGCTCCGGGTATTCAGGCGTACTCGCTCCGGGTGTCCAGGCGTAACTGCAGTGCCGCACGTTTTATGCTTTGCTTTTACGATCTTCAGGGGTCATCTTAGCAAACGACCAAAGATAAGTTGGGGGAGTCGACTTAAACCCTAAAAAGACACAGCTCCGGTCTCCATCGTTTTCGGTGATGCCTTTGATTCGTCAGTGCGAGGGGATTTTGCTTCCGCCGACGTTACTAAGGCTTGTGTAAGCCCATCTAAAGCTGATCTTGTTTGATCGGAACAGGCGTGTTGGATAGACGTCTATAATTGCTGCACCGAAATTGGCTACTTGTGGTCGGTCCTTGGCGTATGACATCATAAGCTTATGAAGGCAAGGGAATTGGGATGAGCACTCGACGCGATGTAATGAAAAACTCTCTGGCTTTGGCCTGCTCAGGGGCCGTTGGCGTTTCTTCTGCGCGCGAGCAACAGAGAGGTTCAACCATCATCCAGAGGGAGAACGCAAAAAAGGGATCCACGGACTGGCAGCTGACACGCGTTCGCCCCACTTCTGCTTCGGGAATGCGTACTGAATTCATCGAGGGTTATTGCCGCTCTCAAAGTGTTGCAGCCGGGGAGACACTCGAGATTTGTGTTTCGAGTAATCCCGTCCAAGATTACAAGCTGGAGATTTTCAGGACCGGGTACTATCAGGGCAGGGGGGCGAGGTTGATCAAGGTTCTTGACGGGCTGCCAGGTAAGAAGCAGCCAACACCACCCTATGGTGAGAAGCGATTGAGGGAATGTAAATGGGAAACATCCGTGGCGATCGAAGTACCGTCCGAATGGGTTAGCGGTGTTTATATCGGTCGGCTAACAACAAAGTCGGATGTCAGTGGGTATGGTTATTGGCAGAGCTACGTCGTTTTCATTGTTAAGGATCAAAGGCCAGCCGATATCCTTGTGCAATGTAGCGACAACACTTGGCAAGCGTATAACCAGTGGCCAGATCGAGATTCGGTATACACTCATCCGAAGGGAAATCAAGGTCCGTGGTCTGACGTAAGCTTTGATCGTCCGTATGGGAAGTACTCGCAGATTTTCGATAATCCGATGACGATGGGGAGTGGGGAATGGCTCTGCTTTGAGTTCCCCATGTCCTTTTGGTTAGAGCAGCAGGGTTACGATGTTACCTATTGCAGCAATTCAGACATGCTGACGCCAGACCGCGCACTCAAGTGCAAGGCTTTCTTCAGTGTTGGTCACGACGAGTACTGGGACCGTCGACAATTTGACAGTGCGGTGGCAATGCGAGATGCGGGTGTGAACCTCCTGTTCTTCTCTGGTAATTCGGTGTGTTGGGTCAGTCCATATCGCAAGAGTCATGATGGCCGTGAGAAGCGAATCCTCTTTCGTGGTGGTCCCTATGGCGGCGATTATGAACTAGCGCGTCAACGCGAAATCGAACATGGACCGTTTCCGCATCGGGGTCCTGATGAGGGCTATCTCATGGGCGCCCGAAACGTTGAGCCCGTTAACGGTGGTGGTGATTGGGTATGCACACAACCGGATCATTGGATTTATTCCGGAACGGCATTGAAGAAAGGTGACCGAATACCAGGGCTAATCGGTTGGGAATATCACGGTGATCCACCGAGTGATCTTGAGGGTCTGGAGGTGATTGCAGAGGGTACTGCATTGCAAGGTGGCACGAACCCACAGCACTGGACGGCAACCATTTACCCGGGACCAAAAGGCAATTATGTCTTTAACGCATCGACGATCTGGTGGTCTCAAGCAATGTCAAGTCCGCCCGGGCATATGCTTCCTTGGTCGCATTGGTCGCGACCTCATGGACCTGACGAAAGGGTCCAAAGGATGACACGGAATCTAATTGAGCGAGCATTAAAATCCTGAGTCGAATCACGACCAGTGGGCTAACAGTTGCTGCCACCGAACGCTTCCTGCCATCGAACGCTTGCTCGCTGGGACTGACAGCGAGGCACAAAGTTGCCGCTTTTTCGCCTAGCTGCCTTCGCGTTTGGGCACCTGTGAGCTGCCTTCACGAACCGCTGCACCGCGTGACCGTCGTTCCATCCAGCGGTAGAACTCTTCAAGGGTGATCCTCTGATCGTCACCTGCTGGTTCAGAAAAGTGCTGTTGCTCTCGACTTCGACGCTCGGACGTCATCTCGCCTTCTCTCATTGCGAGCCACTCCTCGAATGACACGTTGCCGTCTTTGTTTTTATCATAAGCCGCAAAAATGCGTTGTGCTTTTTGCATCATTGGATTTCGAGTGGCCGACGATGAGTCTCGCTGACCCTCGGGGGGACGACGCATGTCACCACCCTCCCGCACCACGCGCGCAGGCCCGGGTCGGGAATTGGCGGCATCGTTGCGAGTTTGATCACGGTTGAATCGCAATTGATCGCGAGGGACCTCGCGAGTGCTCCGAGACATTTCTAGTTGGCGACGCAAGCTAGATACCTCAGCTCTGAGTTGCCGAATCATCTCAAAGAGTGCGCGTTCGCGATCATTTTGTGGAATAAACTCAGGTGCTCGATTGCCATCGCCACGGGAATTATCCGTTCTGATTTCTCGGGCAGGACGTTCTGCGGGTGCGCGGTCACGATCAGTCTCGCGCTCAGAGGGGGATGTTTTAACTTCAGAGTTTCCATCCACAGTTCGTTGGCGATTGGGGTTCGTCTCCTGAGCAAACGCCGCTCCGCAGACCACCGCAACACACGTCAAACTCTTCAGAACAGCTCGCATCATTTTTTGGTCCCATTAGAGGAGTGGACAAATCCAAGTGGAGAATAATGGTCACTGCGCTACGAACTCGCAAGTTGTTATTCTATTGGATCAGGATGCACCTGTGTTGGGTCTCAGGCTCGCTATTCTTAATCAAAGGTGATGAAAGAGTAGCAGGCCGATTTTTACCGACCAACTATCAATACGCGACGATTTTGATGGCCAAACTTTATTTTTACTACTCAACGATGAACGCCGGTAAATCGACGATGTTGTTGCAGGCGAGTTACAATTACGAGGAGCGGGGTATGAAAACCTTAATTCTTGCTCCGGCAATTGATAATCGCGGTGGTGAAAAACTCGTCTCATCCAGGATTGGTCTGCAAGCGTCCGCAAAGGCGTTTGAGACCACTGATAATTTGCTTTCGTTGGTGAAATCAAGTACCGCGCAGTCTCCGGCGGATTGCGTCTTTGTCGATGAGGCGCAGTTTTTGGAGAAACAGCAGGTCAAGCAATTATCCGATGTCGCTGATCAGCTCGACATTCCGGTGCTTTGTTACGGTTTGCGCACGGATTTTCAAGGGAACCTTTTCACTGGCAGCGAGCAACTGCTTGCATGGGCTGATGACCTTACAGAGCTCAAGACCATTTGTCACTGCGGCCGTAAGGCGAATATGGTTTTGCGCATTGACGGTGAGGGACGTGTGGTTAAAGAGGGAGCACAGATCAAGATCGGCGGGAACGACCAGTATGTTTCGGTATGCCGAAAGCATTTTAAAAATGGCATGATCAGCCGGCGAGAGGATGAATTGTTGTTTGATGGGTTTGATGAGGAATGATTCCTTTGATTGCTCAATCAATGCCGACGCAAGCAATGGATTGGTTTTGCATCGACCTGCACGAACAAGTAGCTATCTTTGGGGGGTGAGGGTTCACCCCAGTGCGATCTCTCTATCTTCGATCATCTCCAGTTGTCCCCATTGGGATTCGCTTCACGATCTTCTTTAGTGTATGCTTGGTGCTCGCTAATGAGGGAATTCATGCCCGGACAGCGTGTTAGGGGAGTCGTTAGTCGCTTTGAAGCGTTGCGATACCTCGCTTCAGCCATGAGTTCATCGGAAGCAGAGTGATTCAAGAGACAAGCGTTCTTTTTGTTTTTTCAGTAGTCATTCGGGAGGAATCATGAAGAAATCCAGAGAAGGTTTCACACTGGTGGAATTACTGGTGGTGATCGCAATTATCGGTATTTTGGTAGGTCTATTACTGCCGGCTGTTCAAGCCGCTCGCGAGGCTGCGAGACGAATGAGTTGTAGTAATAACTTCAAGCAAATAGGCCTCGCGATTCATAATTATCACAGTGCTTATAAGCAACTCCCTCTGCACGGAGCAGGAACTGACAGTCCTGGAACCGCCAACGCGCCGCCTTACGGACGCTCGGGGCCAAGCAACAATTGGTGGACGACTTACTCTCACTCCAACTCATGGCGTCTAAGTGCTTTGGTGGGTTTGACGCCTTTTTTCGAGCAGCAGGCGCTTTGGGAGCAGATTGCAAACCCAAACACCAAGGACTCGGTCAATCCCAATACCGTTTATGCACCACCAAATTCGTGGCCACCAATGGGGCCTGTCCCCAGTCAGGGACGATACATTCCTTGGGCCACCGAGATCCCGACGTTACGTTGTCCAAGTGATCCTGGGGTCGGTTTACCCGCCCTTGGGCGTACCAATTATGCGGTCTGCTTGGGCGATTCGTACTTTTATTCAATTCAAGGAGCCAAGCAGTTTCGTAACCCAACCACTCCTTGGAAGCGAATGGCATGGAATCGGGGTCATTCGATTCACAACCGAGCCTCCAACCGCGGGGTATTTGTTGTTCACGATGAAATGCGTTTTCGTGACATCCTTGATGGGCTTGCTAATACCATCATGATGGGTGAGATCGCGACGGACATCGGCGATCGAGACATTCGAACCATCGCCGATCTTGAACGTTCACAATGGGTGGTGCAAATTCGCAACAATCCAAAGTACTGTGCTGATCAGGGGCTGATCGATCCGGAACGCCCTCGTTTCTGGGCACCATCGACACCGGTGTGGGGTCCTGTCAACGGAAGAGGTTATCGCTGGGCAAGTCACCGCATGGGCATGACCGGGATGCATACCATTTTGCCACCTAATTCTGAGTTGTGTGCGCAACGATTCCCCGGGGGTAGAACGGTGTCTCCGCCCTCAAGTCGTCACCAGGGCGGTGTTCACATTCTCATGGCGGATGGAGCCGTCGTTTTCATGACGGATTCAGTGGAAGCCGGGAATTCTCGATCGCCGCAAGTCTGGCGGAATGGAAATATCGCGGGTACGCCCTCCAATCGACCCGGTTCTGCCAGTCCGTATGGATTGTGGGGAGCATTGGGCACACGTGCGTGTAAAGAAACCATTGAAGAACAGTTAAACCAGTAATTAAATCGTTTCTGTTCATTTGCTGTTTTTCGAGTGCAGCTTGTTGATCCTTTTAGCAAGCTGCATGAAGAAACAATCTAATACTCCAAATGATGATCGAGGATCATAACTGTGAATAAGCTATTCCACCTAACTTTGCTATTTGCCTTTTCTGTATCCCTTATCGGATGTGGAGGATCGAGTGAGCCGACCAATATGATGGAAGGTGCGGGAGAGGAAGCGATGAAATCCTATGAGGAAATGATTGCGGCTGATGAAGCTATGATGAGCGAAGCGGATGCAGCTGATGAAGTTGCTGAAGAGCCAGCGCCAACTGAGTGACGCAATGCGCTGATTTCATTCAGACCTAACCGCCGCTTTTCACAAGTGGCGGTTTTTTTATGAGCTGCTGCTTATCGAGGTAATGGTCAGGGACTTGCCACTTGTGCACTGACGATGTGGGGTGCCTCCCAGCTTGCCCCCGTGGGGTGTAGTGCGCCGGTTTTGGCGTTTCGCTTGAAGACCGAGAGATTACCTGGCTCACGACCTGCGGGAGCGATGCGGTCAGGATCGCTGTGCTTCCCACCTGTTTGTCGAGCAGTAGGGTCATCGGCGTTCTGATTGGCAACGAGTAAATGGTCATTGTCGAGGAATGTAATTGACCATGGCGTCCGCCCTCCGCTCGCAATTCGTATTTGATCGGTGGGCTCAATCACGCCGTCTTCGTCAATGCTGAAACCGGCAATGGAATCATGCCCTCGGGCTGAGGAGTAAACGTGACGCGCGTCGGGTGAAACGGCGATGCCTGCGTTGTAGTTCGCTTGGGCGTTGTACATGTAGGGGCGTGGCGGTATTCCATCGAGCCACGCCTGCGGGATCGTCATTTGCGGCTTTCCACAGGCAATCAGTGTCCCCCTTCGAGCATCAAATCGATAACTGGATAAAGTATGGTCCAATTCATTGACGCTGAATAAAAACTTCCCATCGGGAGAGAATCTCACGAGGCGTGTCCCTGCAAGGTAATGGCGATTATCGTCGGGTGCTTGATGAGCACGCAGGACAAAATCGGGTTCCCCCCTGTCGAAAGAATCACCGAGAGGCAGTGAGTAGACCGTGAGATTGCTGGTGCCAAGATCACAAGCCACTAGCCACTTCCCGTCCGGGTGGCAAGCGACTCCATGAGGGTGCGAGCTGTCTTCTGGAAAACCCTCTGGGAACCCCAATTCTTGGGCTGCAGCACTGGGGCCAAGTCGCCGAACTTTCTCTGGAACACCTGAGTGCTTCAGTAAGCTGACACGAGGATTGCCGCTAAGTCCTCCGTCGGTCCGGAGGGAGAGCTCAGAGAGGGAGCCCGCCAAAAAATTGCATGAAAATAGTTTTTTCTCATGCAGGTCGAGACAGATGTCAACAGGCATAACCACATAAGGTGTTGGAAAGGGTTCCGCGGTCACGTTCAAAAGGATTGGATCACCGATTACTTT
>CAXQOB010000208.1:0-45272 GCA_964225475.1 Candidatus Nitrosopumilus sp.
CTGCAAATCCTTCACGAGCGTTTTGATGTTCGTGCTGTCTACACCTCAGTCTCTAAACTAGGTGAAACCTGCGCTCGCGAGTTTCAGGCAGACCTGCTTGATGGCTACCGAGAAATGGTCAGCAGGCACGACATCGATGCGGTTATGGTCCTGGAGCGATCTTGGCAGGGCTGGCTACCCATCCTAGCGGCGGCCGAAGCAGGTAAAGCAATTTACTGGGCGGGTGAAATCAACTTTGATCCTGAAGCGGATAAGCGAGTTCGATCTACGATTCAAGAATCGGGGATCGCCTTCATGGCTGAATTCCCAAAACGCCTCGCGCCAGCGACATTACGTCTTCGCGAATTGATCGCAACTCAATTAGGTCCTCCCGAACTCATCTTTTGTCATCGCCGCATCCAGAAACAAAGCCCGGACGCATCTGCACAAAACAACGGAAATCTACAGACCGATGACCGCAGTGAATTCATTGACCTGATTGACTGGTGCCGATACGTGGTGAATCGTGAACCAAACTCTGTTTTCGCCTCATCCCGTGAGACAAAAAACCATACTCATTATCGTTCCATCAACATGGAGTTTTCCTCCAATCACATCGGACCTGGCGTTACCGCGCAGATTAGCTGCGGAGATTACATTCGCCCGACATGGCAGGAAGCGATTTCGTTTCAATCACCATCAGCGATGCAAATCTGCTGTCAGAATGGAGTGGCGTTTATCGACCTACCCTCAAGCCTTGTTTGGTTTGATGATGCAGGAAGGCATCTTGAATCGCTGGAAACTGAAGTGCCAGTCGGAGAGCAACTTCTGCGACAATTCCATCGGACCGTAACAAGCCTTGTCCGAAACATGAGTGACTTAAACGATGTCTATCGAGCTGCAGAGATATACGCAGCAGCATTGGATAGTGAACGTGGCGGAAAACGAATCAGCGTCTAATCTCTCGGATTCCACCTCATGTTCTCTCTCGTTAATCAGCAGTTACTTTCACTTGGGAGTACCTCTTCCCTGAAGCCACAACTCAACGGCTTTTCGATTCGAATCAAAAGCCATTTCATCTAGCCTCTTCGGTGATGGGAGGCCCCAGTCAAAATCATCTAACTCGGAAGCATCAAGCTGAACTTGCCCTTCCTTCTCAACCTCACAGACAAAAAAAAGATCAATCACAGGCGCCACCACCCCTTGGTAGTCATAAAGATTAGGAAAGGAAACGAGGTAGTGGCTTTGCCTCACATGCAGACCTGTTTCCTCAAGAACCTCCCGACTGAGGGCTTTTTCAATCGTCTCACCACGGTCAACGAATCCACCCGGCAGGCCCCACTTTCCACGCTCAGGATCCTGAGCTCGACGAACCATCAGCAGACGGTTCTGCTGATCAACAATCAGTCCGCCTACAGCTGCGACCGGACCAAAAAAATGCGCATAACCACATTTCTCGCAGCGAAATGGCACCTTCCCTGCATGACTAGCAATCGCTCCACAGTCCGGGCAATTCTTAAATGTCGCTTCGATTGGTCTCGGATTCATTAGTCATTCTCTCCAGAGGATTCGACCTGACGGTGAACTCTACACCGGACCCCATCGGGGAATCAACAACCAAAGCTTGACGTCACAGCAGCTCGCATCTCTGAGACCGAAAACAAACGGGGCAACCAACATCCACTCTTCAGTATTCAGGCATCGCAGCGGTAAATCAACCTGAAATTAGGCAGAGATAAATCATGCACGCGACCGACAGTTGCAGAGTGGATCTCAAAACCCGTGATACGAAAGCTATCGGGCTATCCCCAGAAACTACCAAGTTCGAACTTCAATGTCATCGAACTCATTAAGGTCATCAAAAGAACCAATCCCAATGCGTCCTTTCAAAAACCTCTTATCGACAATTTGCATGTGAGGATTGTCCATATCATCGAAATAAACCTTGATCTCACCACTGACGGCATTCCGAACTAAACGAACCTGATGCCACTGATCATCCCAAGGTGTGTTTTTATCATTATCCGTTAACGCAGAACGCGGTGCTTCATTGACAATCATAATTTGACCGCTGTGAGGATCTGGTTTCGCTCCCAAATGCACATAATAAAAATGCTGTGAATCTTGATATGCAAAAAACACACAGCAATCGCGATGGTTACCAGTATCCTTCGTGCTTCGAACACGGAAGCGAATATCGACATTGGCCAATTCCAAGCCCTTAATCAAGGCAACATGACCAGGACTTCGGACTGGCGGCTTGTATTCACTTGACCGCTGAGTGATTTCAAGGGTTTGATTGCCATCATGCTGGAGCATGCCCCAAGTCTTTGGATCAAGCATCTCCCATCTCTTAGCACCTGATTCAAAATCATCCTGAAAGATCACACGTTCGCTCTTACCCTCAGCGACAATCTTCGTGTTAGGGGTTAGGGCTGATAGAAAGCAAAAAAGAATTACGGCAATGCCAATCTGACGCATAATCTCAACTCACGTAAGGTCAATAAAAAACAAACGAAAAGCTCCCAGCTTCCGATCCACAGCGTCGCATTGCACACTGCACATCGGAAACGATTTTAATTCCCAGGTGACCACGATCCATTTTTCAGGAATCGCATTAATAAACTCACAAGAGTACAATGAACCCCCGCATTTTTATCCGTTCACACTCAATCACAACCAAACTCATATGGATCGCAGAAATTTTATCAGAACTGCTGCCTCTTTGGCGGCAACCAGTCAATTGATTCACAATGCAGGAACTGCAAATGCAGAAAATCCTGAAGGATTACCATTCAAAATATCGCTTGCAGAATGGTCTCTCCATCGAACGCTTCGAGACCCCTCAAAAAACCTGACCAACCTCGATTTTGCGAGGATTGCAAAACGGGAATTCGGGATCGATGGGATCGAGTATGTCAATCAGTTCTTTAAAGATAAGGCAAAAGACCAAACGTACCTCAAGGAACTAAAGGGCCGTGCGGACGGCGAGGGGGTCAAGAGTCTACTTATCATGGTTGATGGTGAAGGTAATCTTGGTGACCCCGACGAGAAAAAACGGAACCAAGCTGTCGAGAATCATTTTCAATGGGTGGATGCAGCTAAATTTTTGGGATGTCATTCCATTCGAGTGAACGCAGCGAGTCGCGGTAGCTTTGAGGAACAACAGACACTTGCTGCGGACGGCCTGAGAAAAGTCAGCGAGTATGCAGAGAAATCATCGCTCAATGTAATCGTGGAAAACCACGGTGGTCTGAGCAGCAATGGAGCATGGCTTGCCGGCGTTATTAAGAAAGTTGGACTGGACAATTGCGGAACCCTTCCTGACTTTGGGAACTTCTTCATCCGCCGTGGCCCCAATCCTGAGGAGTACGATCGCTACCAAGGCGTTGACGAACTAATGCCATTTGCTAAAGCCGTAAGCGCAAAGACTCATGACTTCAATGAAGATGGTGACGAAATCCATACGGACTACGTCAGGATGATGAAAATTGTCATCGAAAAACATGGTTACTCAGGCTACGTCGGCATCGAGTATGAGGGTGGAAAGATTGGTGAAATGCAGGGGATCCAGAAGAGCAAAGATCTACTGATCAAAGTCGGTAAAGCAATCAAAGCTTCCACTTAAGCCTCGTCACCAAAACTGCTTGAATTTCTGGAGCAGCACATGAAGGGTGACAAGCTGAGCGAAAGTTAGCTTGTCACCCTAGCTGGACATACCTATCTCCCCCTCCTAAAGCGACCAAGAAAAAGTCGCGTCACGCTAGAAGCAGCCTTAAATGAGTGGGATGAAAGAGGTGGATCCCTAGACCCGAAGTTGGCTGGAGTTATCGCCAAGTTCGATTGAAGAGAAGGTTTTGATCGATCACGGTCGCCAAAGGCACTCGGTCTCTAGGTTTTTGAGGCATAGACCTCTGCATATTCAATTGCCCAAGAATCAATCAGATTCTCAAACTCATTGGAATCAACATCAGGAATGGGCACAAAAAAATTGCGATTGAAGAGCTCGCGATTCATCACTGTACCTTTGCCCTTCAAATCCAGCACCTGCGAATCGCTATGCGGGCGAATAACCATTTCCAGTCGGCTGTACTGATTGGTACGCTGACCCTGTTCAATTCTCAAGTCATCACGATAACACGCTGCACCCCAACCGACTTCGCCATACATCGATTCCTGGCGAAACCCAGGGAAGTGGTCAGCGACACGCTGAATGGCTTTCTCGATCCGTTCTGACAAAGCCAGCCGATACGTGGTGTGCATCCGCCGTTTCTCTTCCTCTGTCAGCTCCTTCTGCCGTTCCTGCGACGCACTCTGGCTGGCTCGATGTCGACCTCGATTGATCGCTGATTCCAAACGCGATTCAAAATCTTCACTCATACTCACGATTCATCCTTGGAGCTATCCGATTCAGCCGACCCTGACTCGTCGGTACCTGTTGGAGTTTCAGCCCCAGGCGTCTTTGACTCACTAGCAACGGAATCTGAAAGGTCAGCCGCTGGCTTGCCGGCCCCAGATTCTACAGCGGGATCCTGATGAGTATCTGCAGGGATTTCAGCCTTGGGTTGTTCGACGTCTTTGGCAGCGGCCTTTGGTTCTTTGGCGGGGGACTCTGGAGCATTCGAATGATCGAAAAACTGCATCAAGTCACCAAAGGACCGAAGCGGCTCTTCACCCTTTTGCATTGCATCAGAAATGGGCTTCGCTTCCGCCTTACTGACAAATCCGTACGACTCGGGCTTACGATCACGCCCTCGCGAGCCTCTGCCATTTCGAGCAGCATTACCTCGCTGTGGACGTCCGCGACCACTTCCGTCCCGACGTTGCGATCCGCCACGCCCAGCACCCGCGCCGGAACCACCGCGTTTCGAATCACCACGGCTCGGACCGCTTTGTCCGCCACCGGCACCGCGATCACCTCCACCGCGATTGTCTTGATTGCCTCTTGCACCTCGGCGCGAAGTCCCGCTACCTGAGCCACGATTCCCCCGTGATCCCTTGCCTCTTGAGGCTTGTCGAGCAGCTTGCACTTCAGCTTCCCTCTCGGGTGAGACAGCAGAGAGTGCGACTCGTCGTCGCTTTTCATCAATTCCGGTTACCCACGCCGTGATCACATCACCGACTTGCACTGCCTCGTGCAGGTCCTCAACGTAAGAATCAGAAATTCGGCTTACATGAACTAAACCGCTACAATCCGGTGCTAATTCAATAAACACTCCAAATGGCATGACACCGACCACCACGCCGATCACCTTGTCGCCAGGCTTGAGACCTTGGTTTGAGGGGATTCGACTCAGAACGGCGGGAGCATTCCCTGAGGAATCACTATCACCGAAAGGATCACAAAGCCACTGAACGAGCTGGTGGGACCTCCGACTCCCTACCTGCCATTCCTTCACACACTTATCGATCTTGCCCGCTTCGGGAAGCGGACGTCGAATGGGCTTAGGAATCGAACCCTTATCAAGTTCTGCCACCTTCGTCGAGGATGACTCGCTGGCACTTTCGGTACTCTCGATCGCGTCCGAATCGGCCGTCACCTGAGAATCTGCTGACTCCTCAGATGGGGTCTCTTCACTGACAGTTGAGAGGTCTTGATCCTCCTCCGCATTAGCCTCAGTGCTGTCAGCACTGGTATCACCGGCGTCCTGTTCCGAATCCGCAGTTGCTTGGCTTGACTCATCCGACTCACTCGGATCAGCATCTCCTGAATCAACGGGTGTCTCAGACGCATCGTCGACTGCAACCGCGCTCGTGGACGCATCCGATGCAGAATCAGGTTCATCCACTGCGAAGTCCGTGGCTTCTTTATCGAGGCTCGAAAACTCCTCGACAGGAGCAGCCTGTTCTTCCGCCGGAGCTTCAGAGATTTGGCTCTTGGTAGTTGGATCCTCCGACTGAGTAAAATCAGGACGGATATATCCCGGTGGGCTCGCAGGTGGCAACTCGATCTCCAACGAAGTTGCCAGTTTTTCCGCCAACGCGTAATCATCCGGATGAATCAAGGTCCCATCGAGTGTCTTCTCGCTCTCAAAGACTCTCAGGAATGGTAGTGCCTGACGACTTCCCGCGACGCTACCCCATTGAGACAACTCACTTAAACTCTCACGTGAAACAAAAAGCTTTTCTCGACGCGCCTTATCAATCGCCTCAGCAACACTTTCTGTGACTCCAGGAATTCGCGTCAACCAAGAAACGGGAGCTGAATTCACATCAACCCCACCTCGCGAGGCTCCACTGACTATCACGTTATTGAGAGTTCGAGATAACTGTTCATCGGCGAGCTCTCGCTGAAATGAACTGAGCCGAAGTTTGAGCGGATCAATTTTCGCAAAGGCTTGAGCTGGCTGAAGGACCGAAAATGCTAACCACGCGGCAGCTCGGAACCGACGTGGGGTTGAACGCATTTCTTCATTCGCAATCCCACTTCCTGCATACACATCAGCCCCATTACGATCAGCAAGGGTCCACCGAATGGATCCCTCGGGAGACTGTTCGATTAAATCCCCCAAAGCAACCATCGTGGCTCGTCTTGCTGGACCATTACTGATCACGATTAGATCAACGTGATAGCTATGGATTAACTCGCCGAGACGCGTCACGGCTTGTGTACGCAGTGCCGTCGATAATTGACACGGAAGATCCTCGTTATGAAGGATCCGTCCGTCAGCACAGACAATTGAAGTTGCAGCCGTTCTAGGTCCAACCGCGTCAATCGCCAAGACCACACGACCCTCTAGAGCTCCTCGATTCACTTGCTGCCCAAGGTGGTCAGCAGTGATGGAGGTCAACTTTGCCGAAGCCTTCTCGTGCAGATCGTCCCACCATGCGGTTTCTCCAGCTTCACGAATCACACCCTCAAACTGCAGGACAGTCTCTTGCAACTTCGATTCAAACTGACGGTTCATTGAACCTGCAACCCGCTGCAATTCGGCAACAAGGCGTGTCGCGTCATATTCAAAAGAACAGACGACAACCTGACTACGCAGAGCTCGACCAAGCATTACCACTTGGAATGCACTCAACTTGTCACCCGCAAAACGTTTACCTGCAAGGGGTTTTAAGACACTGACAAGCCATCGACGACGTCGTTGGCGTGGAGAGATCTTTTTTGTTTTTTTCTCGTTGGCAGGCTTTGCGGAACCGGCTTCACTTTTCTTATCGCTCGAGCCAGCCTCCTCGCCGGCGACGGCACTCTCCACAGAAGACGAAGTTGACGATTCTGCAGGATCGGCAGAGGGAGGAGCGGCTGCAGTTTCTCCAGATGCAGTCGCTTCTGCTGAATCGCCATCACCCTCCACCGCTTGCGATGGCTCACCCTCGGATGCTGCAACCTCATCGGAAGCGGCCGTGTTGGAATCTTCAGAGGCGTCCTGCGCTGACAGCTCGGATTGGCTGACCTCAGCATTGACCGCATCATTGGTTGCTAAAGCATCGGGGGCTACTGAACTGCCTGCCGAATCAGCCACTTCCACTTCGGGGGGAGCGGGATCTGCCGAAGGCTGAGCACTTGCTTTGTTTTCGCCATCGGCACTCGAATTATTGTCGGTGGAAGATGAATGCTCTTCCGTCGAATTAGCAAGCTCTTTATCTGCCTTTGCAGCAGTGCGGCTTTTCTTTCGATCTTTCGAGGCGGCAGAATCATCCTCTCCCGAAAGATGCGGATCGTGAACCTTGGCGATATGAATTTTTGCATTTTTATTGAGCCATCGAACTGCTGCCGCAATCATTCGAGGATCACCCGCGAGACGTTCAGCCAAGACAGTATCAAGTCCCGAATTTGCTTCCTCAGGGTTATCGACACCTTCAAGTCCCGCAGCCAGTGAAGCCAAATCGTCCGAATCGCCCTGCTGGGGATTCATCACTCGGACTGCAAGCTTGGTCGATGGCGCAACGGCATCACCGGTTTCACGTTTAAGTCGCCTCCCCAAGCGATTAAGCATTCGCAACGAACGCGAACTTTTCAGGGCGCTGCCGATTGCTGGATCCCGCAGCGTTGTTTTCTGCCAAGACTCCACCAGAGCGTCACGACGCTGCTGTGTCTCCTGATCTATTTGCAGAGCGGACAGTAGTTCCCAGAGGCTTCTTTCACTCACTCCTCCCAATTCGTCCTGACGGTACCGAGCAAGAAAAGGAGGTGAAAAACCCTGCTCTAACAGAGGTAAGGCCAATCGTAAACTCGAAACATCGCAACGCCCGCGTTGGGCAATTGCATCAAAATCAACGCTCATGACGATTCGTTCTCTAAATAGATCGCCCCAGACTTCAGGGTACGCGGTACTCGACTGTAGGGTACGCAATACTGGGAATTCGAGGGCATTGTACCGTATTCGACGCGAAAAGACTCCATGGCGATCAGATTCCAATTTTGGAATCTAACCAACCCGATCTGCTGACTCGCTGACTATTAGTCTAACAAGCTTCTGCCAACCCGGGTCCAAGACACTGGAAAACACCCCCCATCGAATTCCAGTGGCATCACTACCGGGCCGTTTCTACATAACGCGATTCCCGAAGTACCGTCACCTTGATCTCGCCAGGGTAGGTTAGCTCACTCTCAAACGCTTTGGCGATGTCATGGCAGACGGCGGCAGCTTGCTCATCGGTGGTCTTTTCACTATTCACGATCACTCGTAGTTCCCGTCCTGCACTAATTGCAAATGCCTGCTGGACACCATCGAATCGCTCAGCGATGGACTCCAATTCCTCCATCCGCTTGACGTATCTCTCCAGTGACTCACGTCTCGCACCAGGGCGACTGGCACTGCAGGCGTCCCCAATTGCAACGAGCATCGTGTAGGGATGCTCGGTGACAATTTCATCATGGTGTCCCAACGCGGCATGCACGACCTCTGGTGACTCCTTGTGCCGACGAAGTAAATCCGCACCAATTTTGGGGTGACCACCTTCAAGCTCATGATCAGCCGCTTTACCAATGTCATGTAACAATCCGCACCGACGTGCAACATCACCATCCATGCCTAGCATTTCACCAACGAGCCCAGAGATAAACGCGACCTCAACGCTGTGACGCAGCACGTTCTGGCTGTAAGAGGTTCGGAAGTGTAGACGCCCCAACATTCTGAGCACTTTGTCATGCAAGCCCGAAACATTGACCTCGTCAGCGGCTTCACGCCCCTTTTGCAGAATCACATCCTCAATCTTCTTTTCCGTCGCAGCGACCACCTCTTCAATCTTAGCGGGATGAATCCGCCCATCCGCAATCAGAGAGGACATGGCCAATCTCGCAACTTCACGACGCACCGGATCAAATCCGCTGACAATGATAACTCCCGGCGTATCATCAATGATTACATCCACTCCAGTCGCTTTCTCGAAAGCACGAATATTTCGTCCTTCACGTCCAATAATGCGACCCTTAACGTCATCAGAGGGGACGTCCACGGTGCTGGTGGTGGTCTCTGCGGTGTGAGTTGATGCATATCGCTGGATTGCAGTAAGCAACATCTCACGACCCTGCTCTTTCACCACTTCGGATAGTCTTCGCTTGTGATGAAGAAGCAACGCGCCACGTTCACTTTCCAAATCGCTCTCCAACGCCTTCATCAATTGCTGTGATGCATCATCTTTGGACATCCCACTGGCACGCTCAAGAATCTCCACTTGACTCTGCAAGGTCTTATCAAGCTTCGAACGCAAGTCAGCTAGTTTTTGATTTTGCGTCGCCAATCGCGTTTGACTTGTCTCCAAACCACGTTGCTGCTTCAGGATCGAATCCTCTTGATGCTGCAATTGCTCCTCGCGACGATCCAGCTTTTTTTCCCGCTGATTCAAGGATTTGCGAGACTCGGCAATTTCTTCCTCCGCGCTCGCTTTCATTTCAAGCGCGGACTCCTTTGCATCCAAAACCAACTGATTGCGTTCATTCTCAGACTGCTGTCTTGCCGACTCCATTAGCCGGTCTGACTCGTCTTTCAACTGAGCGCGATACTTTTTTTCGTTAAGTTTGTAAAATACAAAGGCTAGGCTTAGACCCACGATCACGGAGATTAAGCAAGCTAGCGGCAGTGATTGGTCCATAAAAAGGTCCTCGTAGTCGAGGACTCGAAAACCACGTTGCAGAACAGCAACTTGTCAGGCCTACCTGATTGTTCAAAAACAACCGTTCCAGAAAAGAGGTTCTTACCGATTCAACCTCTGACCTGCTTGGTGTTTCCCTTTGACATTCCTGCCCATCAAAGCGTGTCACGTGACTTGGATTCGCCTGCTCTTCCATTGAACTTTGCGTTCTTGCTAATGACTCAGCTTGGAAGCTTGACGCCGCGAGGACTGGCCCCTGATAAGATGTCGATGTACCCGTCGAGCGGTTGGCCACAGGTGACCCTGCACCGGCAACCGATCCTTTTGAATCAGCGTCAATGAATTGACATGCCGATTCATCCCTGAGCACGATTGACACTGATCGTTCCGACATTTCTCTGTATGAGCAGGGCTGTGATTCGACATGTGCCGTGTGCAGCCTCGAAACCCGCGGTAGAAAAATCCGAATCGAATCATCATCAATGGACAATTCGATGTGGTCTGTTTTTTCTGCCGAGAACGTATCATCGGGGAAAGAGTGTCTCAGCTTCTCTATCAACGGATCCTGCCCAAACACCGCAGCCATACGCTTGCGAGTCGAGTTAATCAGCGAAGAGAACAGAGACAATATCATTGTTTTTGAATGGTGGATTTAAAGCCATGAAGCGCAAAGGCAGAACAAAGTGGCTTCTGCCCAATTGCCCGACCTCAACCCCACCAGTGGTTTTGTTGTCCGAAGGTAATTGTCAATTTGTAAATTTGTTTTCTTGGGGCTCCCGTAGGCACCCACCACCAAAGACTAACAGTTTCAAACCTCGATTCAAACGAGCCAGCCCCACATCCTCGGATCTGATACGCCACCAAAGGAGAAAATCCGGGTGTAAACCGGGTAAATCAGGCAGCAATTTTTTTTTTGGAAAACCGAAAGCGATTCTCCCGTTTTCGATGCCAACTTCGCCAAACTGGTTTGCCGGCCTAGCAACCCTACTTCCCGTGACAGAATGGCGTGGCAGAATGAATCGGGCTACGGCTGCCAACTCAACCAACCGAGACACCACTGACCGGTTGAAGCAATCTAAACTGAAAAAGCCCTGCCTCACCAAGCAGAGCGGCAGACCGAGCACACTCCCTTGGGCGAACGCACCGATGAACCACGAATCGGTTGAATCAAATACCTCCTGGAACCAAATCCTCGCAGAGATCGAATCAACGTGGCCTTCACATCGATGGCGACACGTTGGGGTAGTCATTGGTTGCAGCGGTGGCGCGGACAGCGTCACGTTGGTTCGAGCGTTGGCTGAACTCCGACAACGCCAAGCGGATGCAATTTCCACCGCTCGAGGTTTTCTTGTTGTTGCTCACTACAACCATCAACTTCGAGGCAAAGCGTCGGATGAGGATGCGGAGTTCACAGCTGATCTAGCTCGATCCCTCGACTTACCATTTGCATTGGGGAAATCGGAAGAGAACCGAATTCAGATTTCCAAAACGGAAGCAGAGGAAATCCGACATACAGAAACGATCAATCAGAAGAACCGCCATTCCGATGAGGCAACGCTGCGCCGTGTTCGCATGAAATTTCTGACTCACGTGGCCAATGAATACGGAGCTCGCTATTTGTCACTTGCTCACTCCGCAGATGACAACGTGGAGACCGTGCTCCATCATTTGATGCGAGGAACGGGACCGGCAGGCTTAAGTGGAATTGGCCACCCACTTGCTTTCGGTCACGACCTTGTGCTGACTCGACCTTTGATCCATTCACGACGGAACTTGATTCGTGAAGCCCTGACTGAGCGTGACTACCCTTGGAGAGAGGATCTCTCGAATCTTGATTGCCGCTATCGAAGAAATTGGATTCGTCAAACATTGATTCCGCTGATGGAATCAGAGTACCCCCATTCGACCGAAGCAATACTGCGTGCGATTGAGCTACAAAAGAGCTGGAGAATTTGTATCGATCAATCGGCTAAAGAATGGCTCGAGACCCATTTTGAGTGTGAAGCAGGAACGAGAATCCTCAAAGATTCAGCAACCAACCCCGCGGTTGTGATTGCAGCACTTCAGCAGATTTGGAAACAGCTTCAGTGGCCAAGGCAAGAGATGCATCAGAAACATTGGACAATCTTATCCGAGCTCATCGCCGGTTCGAGAGATGGCAGCTACACCTTCCCCTCGGGACTTCGGGCCATCTCAGAAGCGGATAGAATCATCATTGAAACACCAACGGAAACATTGGGCCAAAATGAGCCACCCGATTTATCGGAATGATGAATACAGCTTGATTAGAATGAGTGCAGGGAAGTCGCGGAAACCAGCCTCCACCCTCTCAAATTCATGATTGACCGCCTTCACGAGAATCATCCTTGGGTTTGGTTCGCTATTTGCTGCTCTGGGCGTAGTTCTCGTGCTCAATGCCTGATTGACAGGTTTTGCATTGAGTTGCGGGAAGTTAAAACAAAAGAGCACGCGGTCGACAACCGAGACCGCTTCCACGGGTAAACAGAGCCGAATATTCTGGCCCAATCCTCGGGAACGCGTTGTTTCTCGGAGACACTGCCCACCTTACCTCCGTTTAAGTCGACCCCTCCGTGTCAAAAGATTTGTATCAAGTCCTGGGCGTTAATCGAGACGCTTCACAAGATGAAATAAAGAAAGCGCACCGAAAGCTTGCGCTGAAGTACCATCCGGATAAGAATCCAGACGATGAAGTTGCGCGAGAAAACTTCAAGCGTGTACAAGAAGCATACGATGTTCTCAGCGATGAAGAAAAACGCACCGCTTACGACCAGTACGGTGCCGATTTTGAGAAAATACGCGGAGGCGGTTTCCACCCGGGAGCTGCTGGATTTGAGGGTCTGGACCTAGATCAGATCTTTGGACGTGGTGGTGGCCAAACGCAATTTGATGGGTTCTCCGACTTTTTTGAACAGCTTGTTGGAGGCGGTCGGCGAGGAGGCGGCCACCCCGGGCAACGGCAAGCTGGTCCTTCGCGAAAAGGCGAGAACATTCGGTATGAAATTGAAATCCCACTTGAGACGGCGGTAAAAGGTGGAACCACCGAGTTTTATCTCGAACAAGAGAAGATCGCGGTCAACATCCCTGCGGGCGTTGATGATGGCTCCAAAATCCGGCTCAGAGATCGTGGGCAGCCGGGCAGATTCGGGGGACCAAAAGGTGATTTGATTCTGATCATCAAGATCTCCTCTCATCCTTTTTTTCGACGTCAGAAACGCAATCTGGAGCTGACACTTCCGATACGATTTGGGGAAGCAGCTCTGGGAGCGAAAATTGATGTCCCCACACCAAACGGTTCCGTGACACTTTCCATTCCTGCCGGTAGCAGCAGTGGAAAAAGACTAAGATTGAAAGGGCAGGGCGTGCAACAGCGCGACGGCACAGCCGGTGACCTGATCGTTACCCTACAAATTGAACTGCCAGACCCAATGGATGATGCATCAAGAGAACTGGCAAAGCAGTTCGATGAGCGAAATCCCATTTCACTCCGGTCAGATCTATCGTTCTAATCGATGACAGGTTGCCGCTCGAACGGGATCAAAATTGACACCATTTCTTTCGGACCCATCGTTGGTAGACAAAGCAAACAAGCCGGCTTTACGATTCCAAAAATCGCAAAGGATTCTTAGTGGACAGAGCTTCAGACAGATCCTGCGAAGCGGATATTGTCGTGCGGATCAACTTCTCGTCCTGTTCGCTGCCGAAAGTGACCCAACTGGTCCAACGAGACTCGGAATAACCATTCCCAAAAAAACAGGCAACGCCGTCATGCGAAATCGATGGAAGCGTCTCATCAGGGAGGCGTTTCGCGAACAGCAGCACCTGGTTCCCCAAGGCTACGATTTCGTGGTGCGTCCTAAGAAAGGAGCAACGGCTGATCCCAAGGCAATTCGCGAATCGCTTCTGTCACTCGCAAAACGAATCGCCAAGGACAACAAAACAAACTGAGTGCGTGATGGAGACAATGATACTGCTCCGACCAGTGCATCAGCATGCCGAGTAAGCTCTCTTAGGCAGCAATGCGTAAGGACTGCTGGTAGAAGTTTGAAATCGACTCAATCACTCGAACCTGCTCAGCCTCAGTCAGCCCCGGAAAAATGGGGAGATTCAGGATTTCTGCCGCGGCCTTCTCGGTCTCTGGAAGTGTCTCTCCGTCGACCTCAAGGTACTCAAAACACTCCTGCCGATGCATTGGGACAGGGTAGTAAATCTCACTGCCCACCCCCTGCTCCGCAAGATGAGCTCGCAGAGCATCGCGTTGACCATCAGCAACTCGAATCGAGTACTGATTCCAAACGTGGAAAGCGTTCGGATCGACATAGGGTAAAGTGAGTTGACTGTCGCTGACCAATTGGTGATCACCCAGCATCTGTGCATAGCGGTTCGAGATTGCCGTTCGCTTCTCCACCGCTTCGCCCAAATGACGGAGCTTTACACGAAGCACAGCAGCCTGAAAGGTATCAAGCCGACTGTTAATGCCAACCACTTGGTGATAATAACGTGGTCTCATGCCATGGCCCGCAAAGAGCCGCAAACGATCAGCCATCGCGGCATCACCACTCGTCAGCATTCCGCCGTCACCCATGCCGCCAAGGTTCTTGGTTGGATAGAAACTAAAACACCCGACCAGTCCCCAGCTCCCCGCCGGTCGAGAATGGTATGCGGCACCAATTGCTTGGGCAGCATCCTCAATCACCGGAATATCTCGATCTCCGGCGATCTGACAGATCCGATCGATTTCTGCGCACTGACCAAAGAGGTGTACCGGAATGATCGCTCGAGTTCGATCGGTAATCAAACTCTCCATGTGTTGTGTGTCGATGTTGAAGGTGTCGGGTCGTATGTCAGCAAAGATCGGCTTTGCACCCAGCCGTGTGATACAGCTCACCGAAGCAAAAAACGTGAAGCTCGGGACAATGACCTCATCCCCCGGGCCGATCCCCAACGCCATTAAAGCTAGCAATAAGGCGTCGCTCCCCGATGCACAACCGACAGCATGTTCAGCTTGGCTGTATTGAGCGACTTCCTTCTCAAGTTCGACAACGTCAGGTCCAAAAAGGAAGCGACCGCTATCAACCACCTCCGTCAGAGCTTCGATAAATTCCTCACGATGAGGGCGATTGTCTCGATTGATGTCGAGAAGGGGAACGTTTTGCGGGGCTTGACCCATCGTACAACCTTCCTTGGCTGAGATGTGTTTTTCGTTGTAATTGCGGGAGTTTTCGAGATTTGATCGTTTGTCAGAATAAGCGTCATCCGGATCCATCCGAACGCCTACCGAAGACAATCAGCAAACCGCCAGAGCACAATTAATCCCAGGGCGGTGAAATGGTCAAGGTCAGTCTTGGTAATCGGTGATCTAGTTTGTGCAATTCAATCAAGAATCCCGGCACCGTTTGCCCGACCTCGTCCCTTTCTTCCTCGCACCGCCCTCCGGTTCCTAGGACCGAGATCGAGGACCGGCGATTAACTGAAAATCTAAAATGGTTTAGCTCAAAGCCTTCAATTCCTTGGCCTAATGGTTGATTGAGTCGCGGTAAAGTTCTCCAACTCTCTCGATTGCGTGTTGGCGAGATTGAAGAAGGCCATCCAATTGCTCGGATCGTATCTGTTTTAAAACGCAGGCATACTTGGGCCCAGGTGGGTAGCCGAGATCTTGAAGGTCATTACCCCCAATCAAAGGGCTAGGATCCAATCGATCCGGAGGCCAGAGCAACGCCTCTCGCACAGAATTTACATTCTCCCGATATTGCATTCCGTTGGATGAAACCGTCGATTCGGCAATTGATGATGCCAACCCCAAAATGAACTCGATGTCACGGTCGATCAAGACAGGCTGCAACTCCGACCAACGAAGCTGGTGAAACCGCAATAAATGGTCGTAAGACCGAAGAGAAGTGGACAACGATCTTGCTTCCTCATTGGCTAATCTCCATCGTCGTGTCAGGGATCTCAGAACCTGATCGGAATCTGAAGCCAGAGACAGAATCGCTGCAAGTGGATGACGAAAATCGCTTGATTTGGATGCTGATATTCGTCGTTCCAACTCAGCAAATTCAATCTCCTCTAATTCGGGAAACACACGTGTCGACAAACCCGTCTCGATGAGTCGTTTCAAACCATCAATTACAAATGGCGAGACCATGACTCGTCGCATCTCAGCGCCAACTCGCTCCTCACTGACCACACTCATGGCATCCGCGTGGCAAGTGATTGCCTGAAAGGTCTTCGGATCAATTCGAAACCCGAGAGTTGCTGCAAAGCGGATTGCTCGAAGCATGCGCAAGCGATCCTCTCCAAATCGATCGTCGGGATGACCGATGGTTCGCAGAAGTCCTCTCCGCAGATCTTCCTGACCTCCGACAAAATCAATCACCTGTTCGTTGACCGGATCGAAAAAGAGGCCGTTGATGGTAAAATCTCGGCGCAGGGCATCCTGCTCCGGATCTCCGAAATGAACTGAATCTGGCCGACGTCCATCGCTGTAGTCGCCATCGCTCCGGAATGTGGCAACCTCGGTTGCCTGTGAAGCTCGCCCTGACTTGGCAGCACGCTCAGGTAGCACTCCAATCACACCAAAAGAGGCACCATAAGCAAGAGTATTGGCTTTACCAAAAACCTTTCGGACTGCGTTGGGCGTTGCATCGGTGGCGATGTCGTAATCCTTTGGCTCCCTGCCCAGAAGCGAGTCACGAACACATCCACCCGCCAGGTACGCAACAAACCCCGAATGCTGAAGCTGTCGAATGATGCGAACCGCTTCCTCGGCGTCTCTGTTCAATTCGATTTGATTTGATCGCGAAACCAACGTTACCTCGCTCATCAAGCGACATGTTTGATGTGTCTAAATCTCTGGCCTGCAAGATTTGCTCAGCGGTCAGTGCTCGCGGTCCAACCGTTGTTCATTTTGGCAGCAAAGCCTCTGCCAAATCAACGACCCTCCTGAGTGACGAATCGGGAACATCTTAGGCAGAGGAAAGAACGCAAATGGCCCCCCGGTGAGACATACCATTGCAAACATGCCTGCACACGAACACTGAAGGCAATCCTTCTTGCCGCATCGAATACGTTACATTGTGCAACGCGTCACTGATACCGCAACGGCGTTCTTTATCAATCAAACAACGAGCGATATTCACACCAACCAGTGATTCGTGGCCCAGCTCTTTCCTGAATATTGACACTCCTCTCCGTTTATGCCGCCAAAGACAGTTTAACCCGTCATCATGCCAATGGATCCAACATCTGAACCTCCCACTCAAATACCATCGCTCGATGATCCCTCTCGTCGCAAGGGTGTGGTTGCTGTCATTTTTCGAGACAACCGACTGCTGGTGATTCGAAGATCCCAGAAAGTGACCGCTCCGGGCATGTTATGCCTACCCGGAGGTGGAATTGAACCGGGTGAACAGGAGACCGAAGCACTCGTTCGCGAGATGCGAGAGGAACTCAATCTTCAGGTCACTCCAAAGAAACGTTGCTGGAGGAACACAACTAGCTGGGGAACAGATCTAGCATGGTGGCACGCAACAATCACCGATGATCAAGAACCGATCGCAAATCCTGAGGAGGTAGCCGAGATCTTTTGGATGACAAAGCGACAAATCCAAGTGAGTGACCAAATGCTACCCAGCTTGCCAGACTTTCTTGTGGCGATGCAGCAAGGACAAGTTGATCTTACTTCCGAAATGACACAAAGTTGGTGATAAACTTCTTGACCCGTTGAGCGGTACGCCGAGCATTGCAACCGTCGAGCAAGCGATTCTCGCAAGCGTTCGCTGCCGGGTACATCATGCACCCGGCATGTGAAGATCGGAGGATTTCTGCGAAGCAAAGCTTGCTGAATTCCTGCTCTGTCAGCCCGTGGCCGCAAGCTGACGTCGTTGATCCCCACACAAGGCGAACTTGCGGAGGAAATGCGTTATGGCGGATGTGTCAACAAAACACCCCTGCATGACGCAAGTCGTTTGCAAGCAATAACTTGCAACAACGAATGCAATCCGAATTGAGCGATTTCCTCAGACGGAAACAATCTACGCTCGGGTCGCAGTCCGTAGCTCTAGATTACGCCCTCTCGCCACTCGGTCAACTGCAGATTTCGGAATTCAGAGGCCACTGGTTTCACTTCCTACGCTAAAGCCTTGGCGAATCGTGATTTAAAAAAATCCACCGATTTCCCTCGTCCTCCTCACCGACCAGCAAGCTTAAATGGAATTGGACCAAAAACCACCCAATCGAGCTATGCTCTGCGGTTCGACGAGAGGCGATGGAGGCAATCTCCAGCAAGTCGATGAACAAACACCTGCAAACCGCCTATTTTAACACCTGCTTTTTTCACAGAAGCAATCTCGTTAGCCTTATCTCTCGTGAGACACTACCTCGCTGACGAACGCCCCTCGAACTTGCTCATGGCGATGAACTTGCTCATGGCAATCAAAAAGAGGGCTCTTGGTGTCGACGTCACAACTGCCTTCAACCGTGCAGATGTCTAGGCAGCGAGAACAATCGTTGAAAACTTCACCCAGAAGCCAGCGAGTGAAACCGCTGGTACACATCCCCTTCCTAAATCAGTGAAACGAGCGATGCAAAACAGCGACAATAGCCAGAAGGTTTACCTCGCAGTCGATCTAGGGGCATCCAGTGGGAGGGTGATCGCCGGCCTGTTGAACGACGGCAAACTTGAACTCAATGTGTTACACCGTTTTGAGAACTCGGTTGTACGAGTGCACGATTCGCTTCAGTGGGATGTTCTGGGTCTGTGGAAAGAAATCCAAGAAGGCTTGCGTGTCGCTGCCTCGCAACATGAGCAGATTGAATCCGTCGGTGTTGATACGTGGGGCGTTGACTACGTCTTGGTAGACAAATCCGAGCAACTAACCGGGGTCGCTCGATGCTACCGAGACAACCGCAATCAAGGAATGACTGAACGCTCATTTGAGATTGTTCCTCGAGAGGAAATCTTTGAGGCGACTGGTCTACAATTCATGGATATCAACACGCTGTACCAATTACTTGCAGCGAAACTTGCTGATGATCCCGCTCTTCAGATTGCTGATGGCTTCATGATGATGGGTGACTTTTTCCATTGGCTGCTAACAGGAAAAAGAAGCATCGAAGCTACCAACGCTTCAACCACTCAGCTACTCGACCCAAGAACAAAGTCGTGGAGATACGACCTGATTGAACGATTTGGATTTCCCTCCGAACTATTTCAAGAACTCGTCGAACCAGGAACCAATTTAGGAAACGTGCAGGAGTCCGTGGCGACGGTAACGGGACTAACCGAAGTACCCGTGATTGTCCCCGCCACTCACGATACTGCATCAGCGGTTTTAGCAGTGCCTGCGGATGATTTTGCCCCGGCAAATCCAAACTGGTGCTATATCAGCAGTGGGACTTGGTCACTGATGGGCTGCGAAGTCAGCGAAGCAAAAATTAACTCCACGTGCTCGGAGCTCAACTTCACAAATGAGCGCGGTGTCTCAGGCAGCACAAGGTTGCTGAAGAACATCGGAGGCCTCTGGATTTTTCAACAAATTCGCAAATCGATGAAACGGCGATCGCAAGCCCATGATTGGTCGGAGATGGTCCGTATTGCGGAGCAATCCCCTCCCTTTGAATTACTGATCAACCCCGATGATCCCAGCTTGGTTGCCCCCGATGACATGATCGAAGCAATCAACCAATACGCCAGCCGAACCGGGCAAGCGACGACGGATGAGCCCGGTGTGCTTTATCGGGCTGCTCTTGAAGGCCTTGCTCTACGCTATCGCATGTGCCTCGGTATGCTGGAAACCCTCGTGGGCAACCCAATCGACACCATTCACATTGTCGGCGGTGGCTCACTAAATGAATTACTTTGCCAAATGACTGCTGATGCCTGCAATCGACACGTCATTGCAGGTCCAGTTGAGGCGACCGCCATCGGCAACTTACTCATGCAGATGATGGGGACACATCAAATCCCCAACGTTCAAGAAGCAAGACGATTGGTAAGGGAAAGCTTTGAAACGCAACAATACCAACCTCACAGCAGTGAAAGGTGGGAGGAAGCGGCCGCGAGATTTGCCAATCTATAACGCTCGGCGAAACGGATTGATCTTACCCACCGCTACGTCTGACCAGTTCCTGTCATTCGTCAGGAGATCGTGATCCTGCAACCCCATCAGCCTTCAGTCGAATCGCGATTAACAGAGTAAAAACCGAGAGATACTGCGGTTCGCACCCTACGCAGCAAAGCGAAACTACGATACATTTCGTCCGTTTCAAAACGACTTTTTCCCGATATCCCGCGAGCACGCGATGTCCACAGAATCTTTGGCTCAACGAAAAACTGAAATCCGCGCCGCAGCACATGCTGCGAGAAAAGCTCAGGAAGATAAGGAGAACGTCAGCCAAGCGATTACTGACCGAGTGATGCAGCTAGCCGAATACGAGCAAGCGAATTGCATTATGTGGTACGTCGATGTCCGGGACGAAGCCAGAACGCGTCATGCGTTACCTGCTACTTTGGCAAGTGGTAAACGAATCGTGATCCCCTACTGTGTGGACGGTGAATTGGAACTATTCCACCTTGAATCAATGGATGAATTGGAAACGGGAATGTACAAAATTCTCGAGCCCAAAACTGAGTTGCGGGAAGTCACTGAGAAACAAGTAAGCGTATCGGAATTGGATTTGATTCTGGTTCCAGGTGTCGCATTTGACGCTCGTGGTGGTCGAACGGGGCACGGCAAAGGTTACTACGACAAACTCCTCGAGAATGCAAAAGCGGAAACCCCGTTGATCTCACTCGCATTTGAATGCCAAATGTTTGATGAGATCCCGATGCAGGATCACGATATTTTCATGGACAAAGTCGTCACTGAATCCAACGTGTACGACGGTATTGGTCGCAAGGGCTAAATCAATCCAACAATGACAGATTTAAGAGAGCTCGTTGAAGATACTTATGCTGAGGGCTTCCGAAGCATTTATGGTGAGATCCTGATCACAGCACGCGACCAAAAGTGGTTGCAGCACTGTGTTTCGGCTGCAACCGGTCACGCATCGAGTACGATCATGTGTGACTGTGAAGCTGGAGTTTCAAGGTGGATCAGTGAAGAAGAAGCCGCCTCCGGTGCAACACCTGACCAGCGTCCCGGCGCGATCATTCAATTTCACGTACCCCGGTTTGTCAAAAATCGAGAGAAGCATCTCGAGAAAGTGATGCTTGCCAGAATCAGTCAAAACATCCTCACTTGCCCCACCGCAACGTGCTTCAACAACCTTGATACCGACCCCTATTTTAAACTGGGTCGCAAAGTTGCTTTATTTGGTGATCGACACCAATTTCGCGAAGAACGGCATGGCGAAAAGGGTTGGGTAATTCCAACCTTGGGTGGTGATTTTTTCCTCTCGCGACGATTTGGTTTTCGTGACGGGATCATGGGCGGGAACCTTTGGTTCTTTGGACCGAATGAGTCCGTTGCACTGGAAGCCGCGGAACGAGCATCGGAAGCCACCGAAGAAACGGAGGGTGTGGTAACAACATTCCCGGGAGGCATCGCCTCC
Organism: Candidatus Nitrosopumilus sp.; assembly: GCA_964225475.1. Lineage (GTDB taxonomy): Bacteria > Planctomycetota > Planctomycetia > Pirellulales > Pirellulaceae > Rubripirellula. The sequence continues at coordinate 21,592 of CAXQOB010000208.1, forward strand.
AGTGGATCCAAAGCAGGCAGCAGTTATGACTTCCTCATCGCTGCCACCTACGCAGAATACTGCCCGACTCTCCGGGAAAAGCTAGGAGATCAATGTCGATTACCCGAAGGTGTCGGTAGCGTGATGGAAATCATCATGAATGGCCGAGACCTCGAGGCTCTTCAGGATGCAACTCGAAATGCAATCCTTGCGGCGTCGAAAACTTCGGGGCTAATCAAAATCAGTGCTGGCAATTACGGTGGCCGACTGGGCAAAACTTTTGTCCACCTCCACGAATTGATCGATTGATTTAACCCGAAGCCAAAGCCTCGCTTGGCGATGAAAGCCGTTGAATGAACCGCTAGCGATTTACCCCACGGTTCGCCTTGAACCAGCCTGCATGGCAAAGCGATTTCTGTTCACCGCTGGGCATGAGACTCCGGACAACTCAATGGGAACCATCGAGGCGTTACCGTGGCATGACTGACCAAAAACACGGCTACTTTTCCAAGGTGGTTAGTTGTTTCCCCGAGGCAATTCGTGCGACAATGGGGGTCCTAGGTGAGCCCTCTGCTATGCTTATCCCACCGTCCGATCTTGGCTACTGAATTAAAACCAACGCGAAGGATCTCAGGAAAGATGATGAAACAACGCGACCTTGCATCAATGGCACTATCGCTCCTCTTCATTGCGTTGGCCAACCCCGCGTTCAGTCAGGGGAAGTTCGTTGCAAATTATGATGAAAGTAAGATTCCCGAGTATCAACTACCTGAAGTCTTAACATCTGAGAATGGGAAAAAAATCAAAACGGAAACACAATGGCAGCAGCAACGTCGCCCGGAGTTACTCGAACTGTTTACCCAACAGGTCTATGGTCGCGCGCCGGATGCATGCCAGATAAAGAGCCGGCTGATCAGTAAATCAACAGACGCTGTCAACGGAAAAGCAATTCGCAGAGAAGTCGATGTTACCTTTGGTGGTAAATCAGGATCGGTGACCATGCGGTTGCTGATCTACACCCCGAAAAAATCCTCCCCATCTCCAGCTTTTTTGGGTTTGAATTTCCAAGGTAATCACAGCGTGGACCCTGACCCTTCGATCAGCTTGAATCAGAACTGGATGAGAAACCGACAAGGGATCACATCGAATAATCGTTCAAGTGAAGCCTCACGAGGAATCGCATCAAGTCGTTGGCCAGCGGAAATGATCATCGACAACGGCTTTGCATTGGTCACGATCTACTACGGTGACATCGATCCAGATTTCGATGACAACTTTGAAAACGGAGTTCACGCAGCACTGAAAGAGGAAGCAGCGAGAATTCCTGCGAAAGAAAAATGGGGCAGCATTGCAGGCTGGGCTTATGGCCTGAGTCGGGCGTTAGATTACTTGGAAAATGATTCAATGATTGATGGCTCTCGCGTTGCAGTGTTCGGCCATTCACGACTAGGAAAGACGTCTCTTTGGGCGGGGGCGAACGACCAACGCTTCAAGCTCGTCATCAGTAACAATTCTGGCTGCGGAGGCGCTGCTTTGAGCCGACGTGCCATCGGTGAAACCATTGGGCGCATCAACACATCGTTTCCGCATTGGTTCTGTGATCACTACCTCGAATACAATCAAAATGAAAATGCTTGCCCAGTCGATCAGCATCAACTGATTGCCTTAATGGCACCTCGCGCCGTCTACGTGGCCAGTGCAACGGGAGACCAATGGGCAGATCCCAAGGGTGAATTCCTATCCTGTCTGGAAGCCGATCCTGTTTATCGACTGCTTGGAACGGATGGACTTGGGGGCACCAAACCAAACTCGAGCATGCCAGATCCAGATCAGGCTGTGCGTTCAGGAACAATCGGTTATCACTTGCGTACCGGCAAACATGATGTGACCTCTTATGATTGGGAACAATACATCGCGTTTGCAAAGCGACACCTCTAAGAAACCTGGAATCAATCCTCGTCGGACATCGACTCCAGAACAAATCAAACAACAACAAACCGCGCGCAGCACTAGATGAGCGCAGCACCAGATGAGCATCGAGGAATCTCTTCCGGTTACAGAATGCCTAGACTCGCTCCTGCATGCGTTGAGCGAAGCAAAACCGGTTGTCTTGAAAGCACCCCCGGGTGCGGGAAAAACGACCGTGATTCCACCTGCAATTCTCGACAGTGGACTGGTTAAAGAAAAACAGATTCTTGTAGTGCAGCCACGGCGGCTAGCAGCAATTGCGACAGCCACAAGGATCGCAGAGCTACGAGAAACAACACTAGGCGAGGAAGTTGGCTATCAGGTTCGCTTTGAAAGAAAAGCGTCCAAGAAAACTAAATTGCTCACCCTAACGACAGGCCTCCTTTTGAGGCAGCTGATTTCCGACCCACTTTTGGAATCGGTAGGATGCGTGGTCCTTGATGAATTTCATGAACGATCGATTGAAATCGATTTGGCTCTTGGGATGATTGAACAAATCAGGAGGGAGTTTCGTCCCGAATTACAATTGGTCGTGATGTCTGCGACTCTCGACCCTGGACCGTTAGCTAATTTCCTTAACGATTCAATCACTCTACGAAGCGAGGGCCGCTCATACCCTATCGAAATCACCTACGAAGCGGAGATGCAAAGAAAGCCAATTGGTGAGCAAATCGCTTCATCCTTAAAAAAGATGCTTCAGCAAACCGACGGGGACGTGCTGGTGTTCCTCCCTGGCGTTGGAGAAATATTAAGAGTTAAAAAACACCTTCAACGAATGCAGAAGGAAGACCCTCAGTTCGAGGAAATCGAGTTACTTGAGCTATACGGCTCCTTGCCTACCGGCAAACAAGCACTCGCGTTGAAGCCAGGGCGACTTCGCAGAGTCATCCTCTCCACAAACGTTGCTGAAACATCAGTGACGATACCGGGTGTGGAATCCGTCATCGATAGCGGAACCGCACGAGTACTTAAACATGACAACACCGTAGGACTTCCGAAGCTAGAAATTGAACCAATCTCAAAAGCTTCTGCGGATCAACGAGCGGGTCGAGCCGGTCGTATTGGGCCCGGAAAATGTCATCGGCTATGGCCACCTGCATTGCAGCAATCGAGACGCGAAACCGACAGCCCGGAAATCGTTCGAGGTGATTTATCGTCAGTGGTTCTCACACTCGCACAATGGGGCGAGCGTGACTGCCATGCATTCGATTGGTTGACCCCACCGCCCACGCATGGCGTGGACCAAGCCACCAAGCTACTCAAGCAACTTGGAGCGATCGATGACGAAAAGAACATCACTTCCATGGGAAGGCAGATGGTGCAACTGCCAGTGTCTCCGCGACTGGCCAGATTGTTGCTGGACGCCAAGAAACGTGGTGTTCTTCGAGAAGCAGCCATTGCCGCATCCTTACTCAGCGAGCGAGATCCGTTCAATACAAACTCGCCGATGGATAGTACAGCGAGAAATCGTTCAAGCAATCAAAACGGCATAATTGATGAACAAAAAAATAACGGTCCCATTGAATGCGATCTTTGGCCACGCATCGAAGCGATTGAGCAATTCGCGAGTGGCAGTTTACGAAATATTGCGAACGCGAACGCAGCAAAACAAGTTATTCGCGTAGCTCAACAGCTAGAGCGAGAAATGGAGCGAATACCTCTGCAGGATCAAATCAATGAAGCTTCGAGCAAGAAGCCAGAGGATCCGACAGACGAAGACGAGATTCATCAGTACGAGGATTTACCTCCCTCCGTTCGACTTCGGCAGGCTTTACTTACCGCATTCCCCGATCGCCTCGCAAAGAGACGATCACAAGGAAAGAATCAACATCTCTCACGCGTAAAAAGCGTCTCGTCAAATCATCAATCCTCCGAGCAAGATCTTCGTGGCGTTTTAGCGGCGGGCAAAGGAGTGCGTCTGCGTCAAAGCTGTGTTCGTGATAGCGAACTTTTTCTGTGTCTTAACATGGAATCTAGTGGAATCGAAGCAACCGTCAGAATCGCATCTGGCTTAGCCGAGGACTGGATCGACTCATCCCAATTCACGGAAACGCAGACCTACACGTTTGACAGTCGAAAATTAGCGGTTGTTGCAAGACGCCAAAGATCGGCACATGGCCTCGTCATCCATGAAGTACCCGTTAGCTGCAAACCTAGTCCTGAAGTCAGTCAGCTGCTCAATTCAGCGGTGCAGGATAATCTCGATTGGGTGCTACCTAAGGATCAATCGACACTCAATTACTTCACATCAAGAGTTTCACTTATCCGAAAGTATGTACCGACACTTGAGCTCGAGGAAATCAACCGAGAGGGCTACCTCGAAATTCTTTCAAGCTTGTGTCACAGCAGCACATCGGTTGAGGAATTACGAAAAGCGGATTGGCACCAATTGCTAAAAAGCCGCTACGACTACGCAGCTCTGGCAGAGATTGATCGTCTAGCCCCCTCCACCATAAAACTCCCAAGCGGACGAATGGCAACCATTGAATACGACGGATTAAAAACCCCAAAAATCGCAGTCCGTATTCAGGAGATCTTTGGCTGGACCACCACCCCCCGAATCCTGGACGCAAGAACACCAATTCAATTACATCTACTGGGCCCGAACGGTCGTCCGCAACAGATCACCGAAGATTTAGAAAACTTCTGGTCCAAGACTTATCGGGACATTAAAAAAGAGCTCAAACGTCGCTATCCAAAACATGCTTGGCCAGAGGACCCAAGCACCGCTAGAGCAACGCGAAATGGCCTGAAACCAAAACCCTAAAACAAAGCCTTGTCAAAAACCTCAGATCGGTTCAGTAATCACAAGGTCTGCACGATAATCGACTCGGAATATTCATCTGAAAAACCAGGACGTACAGTACTGCCTCGGCGGGATGCCCTGTTGAAAAAGCACTCCGGGGTAAAAACGCAACGACAAGCTTCCTTGATATAATTTGAAATCGCAGGTAGCTAGAAGGGAATGATCCATTGACCCACCAAACACTGATTGAGATCCGTCAAATCACTCGAACTGACTTGATCAGCAATCGTATCATTCTTCACCCCACCACCTTGCGAATCAACGATGGAGATCGCATTGGTTTAGTTGGACCGAGCGGCAGTGGCAAATCGACTCTTCTTCGTTCGCTTGCGCTACTTGATCCCATTGAGTCTGGGAACCATCTGTTCTTAGGTGAAGAAGTGCCATCAGAGTCAATTCCCAAATTTCGCAGATTCACCACCTACCTACCGCAACACGCAATCACGTTTGAGGGAACGGTCCGTGATAACCTCACCCTGCCTTTCTCATTCGGTGTGACGACAGAAAGCTACAGTGAGGACGGGGCACTGATGTATCTCCGAAAGTTTGGACGTGATTCAACTTTCCTTGATTTGATCGCAACCTCGCTCAGCGGTGGTGAACAACAATTAATGGCATTCATTCGATGCCTTCTCATCAATCCAAATATCATTCTGTTTGATGAACCAACGGCATCACTAGATTCGGAAACGGAGTCTCAGTTTGAAAATGTGCTTGAGGACTGGTTCCGCAATGAGGATGAAAGACAAATGAAACCCCGGGCCTTTATCTGGTCCTCACATGACGCCTCGCAACTCGATCGCCTGGCCAATCGAATCCTGACGATGAATGAAGGTAAGATTAAAGAGGAGGGCGTCGCAACATGATCAATCACAACATCTCTGAAATCGATGCTCAGTACGTCTCCTTGCTAACAGATCACGCGTTGGCTCTAGGGCAAAGCGTGAACCTGTCGGCAGGAGGTATTCATCTAAGCTGGATGGAAGTCGCAATCGCCGCGACATTGCTAGTGATTAACATGCTGGTCTCACTCTTTCTTCAGCTGGGCATCGCGCGACAGTTGATTACCAGCTCGGTTCGCATGACCATTCAGCTTGCATTAATCGGACTCGTCCTCAAGCAAATCTTTGCGATTGCCCTAATCTCGCCTGTACTCGTACTGGCTGGTGTGATGACGGTCATTGCCGGTGTGTCGGCTGTTAGGCGAATTAACACTCACTATCGAACGATCTACTCAACAGCAATTTTTTCGATCTGGATCAGCAGTTGGATTGTTACGGGCATCACCTTACTTGCAATCCTTAAACCCGAACCGTGGTATCGTCCCTCCGTCTTAATTCCTTTATTAGGAATGGTACTCGGCAATTCTCTGACGGGTATCTCTTTGGGCCTCGAGAGATTTCTGAGTGAAATCAAACAAAACCGCGAGAAGATTGAAACACTCTTGTGCCTCGGCGCGACGCGATGGGAAAGCTGTCGTTCTTCGATGATTCAAGCAACACGAGCTGCAATGATTCCTATCCTCAACACCATGTCTGTTGCTGGGATTGTAAGCATTCCGGGGATGATGACCGGCCAGTTGCTGGCAGGAGCAGAGCCGATGGAGGCGGTCCGCTACCAAATCATGATCATGTTCGTCATCGCGGCAGCCATTGCCTTGGGCACTGTCACTTCGTTGGCACTGGCCTACCGAAAGGTCACGTCGACGCAACATCGAATCAACTGGACGGAACTGCAAACGCGAAACCAATGATGGAAACCTTTGGTTTTCAAATGCATTTTCACTGAAAACTGTCGCCGCGTTTCGATCCAACAATCCTCTTCATGCTCGAATTAGAACTGAAAATAGACAAAGGGCCGAAAACCTTTTGGAGCGTAGAGCAACAAGACCCATATCATGAGGGTCGTGGCAACAGGGCTATACCAAGCGTTAAACGGTAAACGCATCACACGGCGCCATCGAGTCCTCCATAGTGCATGTTCGACCAGCAAGCATCCCATCGCGGCAATCGCAAGAGGCGGAAACCAATGGATCCCGTCAGCAACACCAACAAGACGATGAAGATATAAACCCGCCAGTTCAATGCTTTCGCTTCGAAATAAGATCCATCCGACCATCACAACCAAAAGCATGAAGGAAGTGTTGATTACCCGAACAACCGTACTACGGGATGACTGATCAGATGAACCGCTGGATCGAGGTTGGTCGATCCCGATGGATCGCAACCGTTGACAGCTTCGCTCAAAACCGAGTGCAACCCCATGCAAGATCCCCCAGAGAACGAACGTCCACGCGGCCCCGTGCCATAGGCCACCGAGTGTCATCGTCAGCATCAAGTTAAAGGTGGTCCTGACGATTCCCGAACGACTCCCACCGAGTGAAATATAGAGATAATCTCGCAACCAACGCGAAAGAGTCATATGCCAACGCCGCCAGAATTCTGAGAGCGAAGTAGCAAGATAGGGATGGCGAAAATTAACAGGGAATCGATACCCCATCATCTTTGCAGCGCCGATCGCCAGGTCACTGTAGCCTGAAAAGTCATAATAAATCTGGCCAGCATAAGCCAACGCCGCGATCATCAATGTGAACCCACTGTAAAGATCGGGCCCTGCAAAGACGACATCCACCATCTCGGCGAGTCGATCAGCGAGGATGACTTTCTTGATCGCTCCTCGAAGCATTTGCTGGGCGCCCGCATAAAAGCGACGACTCGACCACTTCGGCGCCCGCTCCAATTGCGGTAAAAACTCGCTTGCACGAACAATAGGCCCTGCAACCAACTGAGGAAAAAAAGAAACGTACAAAGCAAAGTCAACCCAACGACCGACCGGCTTGATCACACCGCGGTAAACATCAATGGTGTAGCTAAGTGTTTGAAAGGTATAAAAGGAGATGCCGACAGGAAGAATAATCGACAGCGAAGAACTACCTAACCCTGCCGCCTCTAACAATGACGCAGCTGAATCAAGAAAAAAGTTGCAGTACTTAAAAAAAGCCAACAGGCCGAGGTTTACAAAAAGACTAAGCAAAAGCAAACGCTTCTTGGTTTGCTGTGTTGCGGCAACTGAAATGCCTCTCGCAACCCAGTAGTCAGTGATGGTTGAAAGTAGAAGCAATCCGCAGAATCGAACATCCCAGTAGGCATAGAAGTAGTAACTTGCAATCAGCAATAACCGGTGACGCCACTGTGTATTACGAGACAACCACGTGAGCACCAGCACCAAGGCAAAGAAAAACAAGAACTCCAACTGAGTGAATAACATTTCAGCGAAGCTCCCTCAAAGCAACATTGTCCTGCTCGAATCGCTTCACGCTTTCAATCCATTGAAGCTGATTTAAGTCGGAAGAGGTCTCATCAAATGATTGCGAACTACTCTCTTTCGCAGCTTCCAATTGATCATCAATCGCTCGCAATAAAACCTCGGCAATGACTTGATTACCAATCGGATTGAGGTGTCCGCTGCCAATCCGACCATGATGAAATCCATGAGGCCATCTCCCCTGATTCGCCTCTCTTATTAATGCATCTTTTGCGGAAACCACGAGCACGTGGTTCTCCATGGCCGCCGCACGCATCTGTTTGTATTCGGATTCATGACTGCGATCACTCTGAATCTTGCCCCCCACAACCAGAGGAAGAACAGGTGCGTCCAAGATCCAGATTGGCTTGGCGGTCGACTGTCGAATCGATCGCATTAAGTCACTCCAAAACACTGGATCACCACGAACCTCGGCAGAATCAGTGACTGCAACACCACCAACGGGATCACCCACAGGCCCCAAACCGAAGCGTAGTTTCCGAGGCGTTGCACCATCTCCTTCTGTCAGAAGATTTCTAGCAGCTTGAATGATAAATGCGGGAAATCGAGCGGCAATTGCAGCGTTTGCAGCGCTCACATCCGCATTTGATGGAGGGGATAGAGGAGCGAGAGGTGCTGTGAATAAATCCTCGAGGTCAACGACCATCAAAACGTGTAAATCGATTTTTAAATAACGCTCGACCGTTGAAATCTGCGTAAGCCAATCCGCAGCGTCCTCACCGCTACGGGCAAGTGGAAAGACTTCTACCGCACCACCGGCAAGACGCTCAGTGACGGCAAACAACTTATCTGTATCTGGAACACAAACTCCCTCAACTTGAGAATCACCCCACAATGCAATGCGTAGTCTGGAAACTAATTGTGCCGGTTCGCCACTCGATTCAGTGGATCCAAGCTGACGAATGTTGGGTATCGATTGAGTTCGGCCCGGCATTCCGAGTGGACCGATCTTGGAATTCGCATAACCTTCGCTTCGCCAACGATACTCAGAGCCGGGCTTTAAGACCCATGTCTTGCGGATTGGATCAACGACGAGCGGTAAGTAGCTACGCACGAACCAAGGCGAGGTAAGTGCGATCAACAGGGTGCCAACGAGGATCCCCATCGTCCATTTGAAAAGCAAGCGATACCTTGCCGGCCTCTGATTGTTCAGTTCACCCACGATCTTCGCCCCTTAACGTTAAAACGGTAATTAGCGATCAACTGCTATTACACGTTGACTTGCAGGTGCAGAGAGCTGAGCATCAACGACAGCCACAGCCCTCACGAACGCAGCCTCCTTTGATCAAATACGGAGAATCGCGCGTGCTCAACAACATAACTGAGGACGTAAGCAGAATCCTCAGCGATTTGGAAACTTCTCCCATCAAGAGGTTTCAGCATTGTGAAGTTCGCGGGAAAGCTGTGCTACTCCTCAGTAACTTTCACTGTCTTCATCGTATCCCCTTGCTCGATGCTGTCCACAACATCTTGCCCTTCGATGACCTTCCCAAAAACGCTGTGATTTCCATCTAGATGAGGACACGCAACGTGCGTGATGAAAAACTGGGAGCCGTTGGTATTCGGACCCGCATTGGCCATCGAGAGTACACCGGGGCCATCATGTCGAAGATTAGGATCGAATTCGTCTTCAAATTGGTAGCCGGGACCACCTGTTCCGGTTCCAAGGGGACAACCTCCCTGAATCATGAAATCACTGATGACCCGATGGAATGTCAAACCATCGTAAAACCCCTTACCACAGAGGGTTTCAAAATTCTCCACGGTCTTGGGAGTCTGCTCGGAGAACAACTCAATTCGAATCGTGCCTTTGTCGGTATCAAATGTTGCGACTTTCATCGGGTCTCTCACTCATATTCAGGGGTAAGGTTAGATCAGAGGGGAGCGGTGCACCCGCGCGGTCAAATGGAAACGCTGAAAAGCGAAGGCACAGTCAGAAACGATAAGCAATCTGGTCAAAATAGCTAGGGATGGGACGGAGAAGTCAAGCATGCAGAAGTAATTCCTCAAATCGGAACCGACAAGCAACGCGACACGACCAAAGTTGCTGACACCATCCCTGACAACCTTCCGAACACGGTAGCCACAAGAAAAAACGCGGCGTGGCACCACCACCACATCACCTTGATCGATCAAATGACTGGAGAGTTTCCCGCTCTCTTGGAAAAAGATGGGCGAGCGGAAAATACCGGACTGATTTTCTGGGGTGATCTCGGCTTGGGGATGCCACATGAAAAACGTTGGATCGATGACATTGACACGGGAATAATTGCTGATTTGGTTCTGCTGAAAGCAACAAAACCGGGGGGCAAGCCATCGGCTACTGCGAAGCCATCAATCGACATCATTGGTAATAATCTGTCCCTTAGATGCCAAGCGGATGAATCATCAATCGCCTCTCCGATCAAACGGGGGGATTAATCCGGAGATGGAATCTTTTCACCAACCCGCTCAAACTCCCCAACCGAGGTGAACAGATCCATGGAAAAGCTTGTCGATTGGGCTATCAAGACGGTCCAATCCTACCGCAATCCCTCGGGTAAAACCGATGACGAAAAGAGCAAGACTCGGCTCGCAAGTACTTTCGCGAAATCAAAATTCGGTTATGGTTACAGGCCATTGGGTCAGACGGCTCGCGAGGGAATGTGATGTTGTCTACCCCGTATGGTCTGCTTGAAAACGGCGTGATTTGCTCGCCACTGATAGAGATCAACGGGTCCGGACGGAAGGTAGGTAGATTTCCGTTAGGAATACATCGTTAATCTTCGTCGCTCTCACAACTGTGAAATCGACGACTTAAAGTTCCACATCACTGATTCACAAGGGGAATCACACAAATGACCAAATGCAAGTTGGAGTACCTTTGGCTTGACGGGTACGAGCCCACACAAAGCCTCAGAAGCAAAACTAAAATCGTCGACGACTTCAGCGGCAACGTCGAGGACGCTCCGATGTGGGGCTTTGATGGCTCCTCAACCGAACAAGCTCCTGGCGGATCGTCTGACTGCTTGCTGAAACCTGTCTACGTATGCCCCGATCCTGATCGTATCGGTACCGGCTTCCTCGTGATGTGCGAAGTCTTGAATCACGATGGAACCGCACATGCCAGCAATGGCCGCGCCACCATCGATGACAATGACGATGATTTCTGGTTCGGCTTCGAACAGGAATACACCATTTGGGATCCCGAAACCAACTTGCCAATCGGGTTTCCTGCAGAAGGTTTCCCAGGCCCTCAAGGCCCTTACTACTGCAGCGTTGGAGCGGGCAAAGCAGTTGGACGAGAAATCGTTGAGGAGCATCTTGAGCAGTGTCTCGAAGCTGGATTGAATGTCGAAGGCATCAATGCAGAAGTCATGATGTGACAATGGGAATTTCAGATCTTTGCCAAGGGTGCTGCAGAAGCAGGCGACCAAATCTGGGTTGCTCGCTACTTACTAGAGCGCACTGCTGAGAAGTTTGGCATGGGCATCAACTGGCACTGCAAGCCTGTCAAGGGTGACTGGAACGGAAGCGGCATGCATGCCAACTTCTCGAATACCTTGCTCCGAACTGCTGGAAGCAAAGATGTATTCGAGGCGGTCTGCCAAGCATTCGAACCACGCATCAAAGAGCATATTGATGTATACGGTGCCGATAATGATCAGCGATTGACGGGTCTTCACGAAACCCAATCGATTGACAAGTTCAGCTACGGCGTTTCTGACCGTGGTGCTTCGATTCGTATTCCAATCCATACCGTCGAGCACGACTGGAATGGCTACCTGGAAGATCGTCGTCCAGCATCCAACGCAGATCCTTACAAAGTTGCAAGCGTGATTATCGCAACCGTGAAGACTGCAAAAACCAGCTAGTCTGATTTTCGCAGACTTAATCGAGTTAACTGAAAGCGGGTTGCCCGATCGAGGGCAACCCGCTTTTTTTGGGCTTTTTCTTTACTCAGGCTCCGCGACCCGTTGGATGGTTTGCCTGACTGGGATGCAGAAAAAACGACTGCAAGAAGTCGGCGTGGATAGCTGAAGGACGCTGATAATCAGCAGACTTGGTTAGTATCATCCCTCTGAATATTTCCACCCCTCTGATCTATCACTGTGAGCAAATTTCCGAATCGAAGGGTGCGAGAGGACAAGCAAGATCAAGCGGTGCGAGCATGCGATCGGAAAGCGAACTGGCAAAAAGTCCCCAGAATCAGGGATCAACAACCGGTTTCACCTTGCTCGATTGCGTCCGGTCGCTACACTCTGCCGTTTCTGACGAGTGACCTCAACGGCTACCCACCGGGAAGCCCAACTGATGAATCTCGTCCGAGGGCGTGATTGAGCCACCACCAACTTAATGGATGATGGCTAATGGTCAGGTCGAGTGAGTTGGCTGAAGGCATGAATGAATTGCCTCCTGAACCAGAATCGCACTCGATTTGACTTTCGCAAAAACGTCAAGGTGATTAATATTTGCGTCTCGTAGGACACAAAATGATCACGGGAGACCGCCAGCGTAGCTCAGTTGGCAGAGCTGCTGATTTGTAATCAGCCGGTCGTGGGTTCGAGTCCCTCCGCTGGCTCTTATGAGCATCCAGTCCGAAATCTAGAGTTGATTTAAGTTCCTGAAACGTCTATCAACGTCGAAATTCCGGGCGATTTAGTTCGATCAGATCCATCCACCGATTGACGAGGCTCCAAAAAACACAAAGACTTTGAGATTGAGCGTTCATGATGAAGCGTTCACGACAACGTAATTTTGGGGGTTTGCCCGAGTGGTTAAAGGGGGCGGACTGTAAATCCGTTGGCTACGCCTACACAGGTTCGAATCCTGTAGCCCCCATTTGTTCGGCGATCGTATCGACTCGATCGCAATTCGATGAGGTCGCCGCCAGCCAAACACCGGTCGGGATAGCGGTCAACACATCGAACCAAAAGTTGTCACGCGTTCATGACTTTCAATAACGATTTGAAGCCGATTTGACTGAACCACCTTTCAGACAGATCAGCAACGCGGGTGTAGCTCAACGGTAGAGCCCCAGCCTTCCAAGCTGGTTGTGAGGGTTCGATTCCCTTCACCCGCTCTCGGTCGATTCGCTGCTGTAGCTCAGTGGTAGAGCACTTCCTTGGTAAGGAAGAGGTCATGGGTTCAAGTCCCATCAGCAGCTCTGCTTTGGGGTAAAGAGCTACTTTGGAAAGACATTACCAATGTAGGTCATCACCCACGCAGTACGTTGCGACGGTTGGATTTCACTCGAAAGCCAAACGAAACACCTCCTTCGGGGGGTCATGCAAATGTGAGTCGACCGCTCTGAAAGGCAGTCGATCGCTGTCACTTTTTGCGGGTTTGCCGCGTGATGCCGACTCAAAAAACGGCAGAACTAGGTAACAGGAGAAGGTGGCGATCGATTTTATAACTTTCAGGTGAGGATGTAATTTGCTCCGCCGTTGGTGAAATCCGCAGGGGGGGTAATGCTTGCTGAAAAGTCCAGATCAGAGTGCTGAATCAATTAATCCGAAAAATGCTCGATGATTGCAGCGAGTTTTTAGGGATTGGTGATTGCAAGATTCAGGAGTTTTCGCGACAACTACACAATCGACCCTCCACACTTGATGCACATTTGTGCGATGTGGTGTCGATTAACGTTCAAATTTGAGTATTTAATTCGTATTCCACAGGGGAATGCGAGCTTTCAATTTCGTTTCGATATTGTTGAACGAGCTGGACCAGTGCGGCCGGAGAATCGGCGATTCAACCGTGGGTGTGAACGCGGGCGTTGAGGATTCGGGCTAAGCCGGAGCGTATCTCCGACTGGTAGTGGCACGGTCAGGTGCAGGTGAATTAGAAATGGCTAAGGAAACTTTTAATCGTACAAAGCCCCACGTGAATGTTGGTACTATCGGCCACATTGACCATGGAAAAACAACCACCACGGGCGCAATTCTTGCAGTTCAAGCCGCTAAAGGCTTGGCAGAAGCAAAAGGCTATTCGGACATCGCTAAGGGCGGTACCGTTCGTGACTCAACCAAAACAGTGACGATCGCCGTCGCTCACGTTGAGTATGAATCGGACAATCGGCACTACGCCCATATTGACTGCCCAGGCCACGCCGACTTCATTAAGAACATGATCACCGGTGCCGCTCAAATGGACGGTGCAATCCTTGTGGTCTCTGCGGCTGACGGCCCGATGCCTCAGACCAAAGAGCACGTTCTTCTTGCTCGCCAGGTTGGTGTCCCTTACATCGTTGTATTCCTCAACAAGTGTGACCTCGTCGATGACGAAGAGTTGCTCGAGTTGGTTGAACTGGAAGCTCGTGAGTTGCTCAGCAAGTACGACTTCCCCGGTGATGATGTCCCCGTGATTCGCGGTTCGTCGTTGCCTGCATACAACAACCCAAGCGACCCAGATGCCAGCCAGTGCATCACCGACCTCATGAATGCTCTTGATGAGTACATTCCTGAGCCAACGCGTGAAGACGACAAGCCATTCCTGATGGCGATTGAGGATGTCTTCTCGATTGAAGGTCGTGGTACCGTTGCGACCGGTCGTGTTGAGCGTGGTGTCGTCAAAGTGGGTGAGGAAGTCGAAATCGTCGGTCTCTCCGCTGAGTCCACCAAGACCACCTGTACCGGTGTCGAAATGTTCCGAAAGGAAATGGAAGAAGGCCGTGCGGGTGATAACGTCGGATGCTTGCTTCGCGGTGTGAAGCGAGAGGACATTCAGCGTGGTCAAGTGCTTGCGAAACCAGGCAGTATCACTCCTCACACGAAGTTCGAAGCAGAAGTTTACTGCTTGAGCAAAGATGAGGGTGGCCGTCACACCCCATTCTTCAGTGGATATCGCCCTCAGTTCTACTTCCGAACCACAGACGTGACCGGAACAGCCAACCTGATCGGTGCGGAAATGTGCATGCCTGGCGACAACGTCAAAGTTGAAGTTGAAATGCATAAGCCAATCGCGATGGACGACGGTGTTCGCTTCGCGATTCGTGAAGGTGGCCGAACTGTCGGTAGTGGTGTCGTCACCAAGATCGTCGAGTAAACGTCATCGCTCGGTGTAAACCATTTCAATGGCCAGCGAAGGATTATCCTTCGTTGGTCATTGGTGATTAAGGGTCGATGCGTTACCATCTCACTTTGAGAGGAAACCACGTCCCGAGACAGGGGTGTAGCTCAATTGGCAGAGCACTGGTTTCCAAAACCAGCGGTTGCGGGTTCAAGTCCCTCCGCCCCTGCTGATGAACGAACGATTGCACCAATGACCGCTCGAAAAACCATTGATTTCGGCGTCACGGTTGCTCAGCATAGAGAAGAGTTTCTCCTTCGCCACTCGATCGAGAACTTAAAAAAACGTTACTAAAGCTTGGTTCACGGACGAATCCAAGGCAAATTGAACAACTCTTGTAGGAGTGCAACGGGTGTCACGAGACATTGCAGGAACGAACAACGCCCCACTGATGCGAGAGCTTTTCAGTGCCGGAGTTTACAAGCCAAACCAGGGTCGTATTGTCCGGCAGCTCACTTGCTTGGCGATATGGATTATCGTTGGCTTGGCCTGTTGGGCCCTTTTCTCCGCTCTGCGGGGTAGTAATTCTAGCTCAGTAATGTCCTCAGCGATTCCGGCAACCTTCATGGCGTTGGGCGTCTGGATTGGCTTTCGCATGGTCAATTGGCCGCGATTCGCGGACTTTCTGATCGCTGTTGAAGCCGAAATGAACAAAGTCACTTGGCCGGGCAAGGAAGAATTGGTCCGAGCGGCATTTGTCGTGATTTTCACCATCTTTTTTCTGGCCGTGTCACTGTTCCTGTTTGATATCATTTGGCAACGGGTATTCAGTACGATCGGAGTTACGATGTAGCAGAGCTGCTTCGGACACATCCTTACAATCCAATATTGACCCAACAAGAAATTGGGCACAGAACAGTGAATCAAGTCGACCCCAACGAACCTGAGCTAGAACAAGAAACCGAGTCGGTAGTCGAATCGGCTCCGCAAGAATCTGATACCGCGGAAACCGAAGCGGAAGCAGAGACTCAAGAGGATAGCTCCGCTCCTGAATTGCCACCTGCAGCACCGGCTGAACCTTCAACAACGGCGAGCACCGGGGTTGAGGATGAAGCGAAGATGGATTGGTACATCCTCAAGGTTGCATTCAATCGAGAGGATTCGATCGCCGATGCTCTCCGCAAGCGTGTCCGCATGGAAGGAATGGGAGAGTTCTTTGGTGAGATTGTTGTTCCAACTGAGGATGTAGCTACGTTCACAAGGGACGGCAAACGAAGGGTTAGTAAACGCAAGTTGCTACCTGGGTACATCATGGTCAACATGCTGATCAACGACGACACTTGGTTCCTCGTTCGAGAAACTGGGGGTATCAGCGACTTCACAGGATCCGCAGGCAAACCGATGCCGATGGAACCTGAGGACATCCAACGGTTCATCACCCGTCCTGAGGAAAGTGAAGACGAAGAACCTCAAATCAAGATTGGTATTCCATTCAAGGTCGGAGATCGTGTTCGAGTCAAGGAAGGCAACTTCGAAAACCAGGAAGGTGATGTGGATGCCGTCGACGAGGCCAATGGCCGCGTAACGGTGATCATCAATATTTTTGGGCGTAGTGTTCCAATGGAACTCGATCACTGGCAGGTGGAACCCCTATAGACCGCTTGCAAGTCCTGCACTCGTTTTTATCATTCGAGCCAAGGACCAACGTCTCCAGTATCGATCCCTTCTCCATCCGATTGAAAATCAAACTGATAATCAACGATCTTCAACGGTGGATCATCAAACATTTTTCATCACAGTACAGCGTTTTAAGTTGAAATCATGGCTAAGCAAGTTACCGGCGTCGCAAAGTTTCAGATCCCAGGCGGTCAAGCAACTCCCGCACCGCCGGTTGGTACTTCACTCGGTAAATACGGTGTAAACCTCGGTCAATTTGTGACAGCGTTCAATGACCGCACCAAGGAATACAACGGAACCCCGATTCCTGTCATTGTCACTGTCTACAATGACCGAAGCTTTGACTTCATCACCAAAAGTCCACCCGCGGCATCCATGCTCAAGCAAGCCGCTGGCATTGCCAAAGGCAGTGGAGTTCCAAACAAAACCAAAGTTGGAACCGTTACGCTTGATCAATGCAAGGAAATTGCTGAGAAGAAAATGGCGGACCTCAACGCCCGTAGCGTCGATCAGGCGGTTCGAATGATTCAAGGCACTGCTCGCAGCATGGGTCTGAATGTAGAAGGCTAACCATTGCTAACTGTCGGGTTCGCAAGGACGGCGACAGTGAAAATGCGGGAACGACCGAATCAACTTCGAAGCACTCGATTCTGATCAAGATCGAGTGCTTTTTTATGTGATGAAGAGCATGGATTGGTTGATGCTTTCCAGCGTTCACACTGAATCATGATGCGTTCTATTGGAATCCAAACCGACAAAGCATTTTTTAAATGCCCGGTGAACCTACAATTCGCTAGACTGCGCAACTGTAGGCCTGATGATCGATTTGGGCTGCGTGAATTGCAACGAATGAACGTCCGAGAAGCTTTCAATCTCATTAATCAATGAGACGCAACCAAACTGGCACAGCCCCGAGAAAATCCTTCATGTCATTGAAGTTGTTTCTTCGTTATCCAATGAATTGGATGCTCGCGAGGCGAATCCTAAAGCAGAAGGATCCCCACCCCGGTAACCTTTCCTGCCGCCCCCTGGTGCTTGATTTAAAAACAACACAGATGCTTTTCGATGGAGGTAGGCATTTATTTACCATTGCCCACTATTCATCCGAGAACGGGACCCCAACCTACCTACGGTGCAGTGGTCTGATCTTGAGTGGGATTGCCCACAAGATCCATGGCAAACAGATGCTGCGTGCCTCTCATGTTGGCTACCTACACCCATCGCAACCTCTACCGAAAGACGCATTGATCCTGAGGGATCATGAGGTAACGGAAGATCAAACAAAAGAGCTCACCGAGTTGGGGCACCGCTGCTTCCGCATGAAAATTGGGCGCGATCTACCGACAGAACCTCCTGTCATGCCGTACCCGATGCATCCCTACACACTTCAAGCATTGAGACGAAATCACCTCGCGACACTTCGACAGATTGAACAACGTGAGTGTCTCGTGTTATTTGCGGGCTGCCAGAAAAGTCGATATGGCACAAGTTGGATGGAGGAACAATTCAAGATTCTCAGTCGCTTGGACTGCCTGAAAACGGTGCGAGAAACGTTTTCGAATGATGTTGTTCAGAGCATGGAACAGGCTCACCAACGAACGGAGCAATCCAGGTCAACGAAAGAGATTAGAATCCTTGACAGCAAAGAGCATCCTATCTCAGCGAAGAACTGGCTACCGACCCTTGCGAAATCGCACTTCTTCTTATGTGGTCCGGGAGGGCGGCAACCGATTTGTCACAATCTTGTGGAATCGATGGCTGTGGGCACCATTCCGATCATTGAATACGGGGACCGAATTCACCCGGAACTGATCGACGGGGAGAATGCAATCTGCTTTCAAGGCAAGGCGGGGCTGATCGATGCAATCCATCGCATTCGTTCGATGAATCTTGAGGAGATTTCCCAACTCCAGAAACGAGTTGGCATTTTCCACGACCAACACCTGTGCGGAAAGCAATTCTTTGGTCGACTCCTTCAAGACAAAATTGAAGGTCAGCAACTTGCGATGCCATTTCACGAAAAGAACTTTGATTGAATCACCTTGGAATCAAACGGCTCGATGTTGGGCGTGGCAATGAGACAAGATGCCTGAAAGGTCTGGTTTTTCCTCCCATGATTGTCCTGCCGCTCCATTGAAACTGCGTCAAAACCAGCTTCATTCGAGCAAAATGGATTCGGTTTGCTCATGCGATCCACAGATTGAGGTCCACATCGATGGTGATCCAGCTTGAGAAGAAGCGTGAAAACCGAAAAAAAGCCAGAAAAGCATTCGGGGAGGTAGCCGACAGGAGCGATAAACTTACTATTCAGTAAGGCTCAACTGCCGCTGTGAGAATCGAACTTGGGGAATCAATTGACTAAACTGTGAAAGTGATCAAGCTGGTCATTTAGCGGTCCAACGTCGTGATTCAAGTGTTGATTCCCAACTTGAGTTCACCACGATTGAGCTCATTGATCGATTCCGATGCCCCCCGGGTCCTCAGTCGTCTCTGATGACCAACTCGGGGTGAAGAAGAGTTGATAAATCACCCCAGTCAAAACACCACCTAGTCAGAATTCCCGAAATGTCTTCAAAAACTGGAAAACCTGCTACCGCACAACCAACCATGTCCAACACGGCAGAGGCTGTTGCAGCACGTCTTCGTGAGAGCCTGCTACAGGACAAGCGCGAACTGGAAGTGGACAAAATCTTCAAGGCATTGGTCAAACTGGAGGGTTCGGACCTTCACATGAAGGTGGGTCAACCCCCGATGGTACGTGTGGCCGGCACACTGCGACCTCTCAATCGCCCACCAATCGAAGCAGAGGAAATGGTCGACCTCCTGCTGCCTATGATGGATGAACGCAATCTGAACATCTTTGAAGAAGAAGGCGGTGCTGACTTCTCACATACCATTCACGTGGACGGTGTTCGCTGGCGATTTCGTGTGAACATGCTCAAGGCTCTCGGAAACATCGGCTTGGTCGCTCGAAGAATCAACAACTTCATCCCTGACTTTCGTGGCCTGTTTCTACCGGAATCAATTGAACAGCTATGTCATTACGATCAAGGAATGATTCTGCTCGCGGGTGTAACCGGATCCGGTAAGAGTACAACCATCGGCTCGATGCTGAACTACATCAACAGTATCTATCGGAAACATATTCTAACCCTTGAAGACCCAATTGAATTTATTTTCACCGAGGATAAGTCGCTGATCAATCAACGTGAGGTTGGACAGGATGTGAAGGACTTTGAGATTGGGATGAAGCACGCGGTTCGCGAAGACCCCGACATCATTCTGGTTGGTGAGCTTCGTGACGAAGAAACATTCATGACCGCGATTCATGCAGCAGAGACAGGCCACCTTGTCTTTGGAACCATTCACGCATCCAGTGCATCCACAACCATTGGTCGTATTCTGGACCTTTTCCCAGAGGAAATGCACAACGCAATTCGTTCAGCCATCGCGTTTAACATGAAGGGGATTGTTGCTCAGAAGCTACTGAAGAGTATCCGCCCCAACGTGCCTCGTGTTCCAACTTGTGAAGTGATGACCTTTAGTCCGATGATTCGTAAATTGGTTCTGGAGGGCGAGGACCAAAAGCTGCCAGATGCGATTCGCATTGGTGCAGAGGACGGCATGCAAGACTTCACCATGAGCCTCAAAGGCTTGATTGATGATGAGCTAATTGATCGCCCAACAGCGTTTGCAGTAGCTCCTAATAAGGATGCGCTCAAAATGGCCCTCAAGGGGATCGACGTTAAAGCTCCCGGTATTCTGTAGCTCGCTACCATCGGGTAATCCTGCTCTCCTTTTGGCGGGCAGCTAATGGTCGACGATGGCACAATCCATGATTTCATTCTTAAAATAGCATCCGCTCATTTCAACATACTCAAATTGTCTTGGGGTCAGATTGATTTTGGGCGAAGCCCCCAATGGATAGAATCCAATTAATATGACTAAAATGAGGAATCGCAGTAGATAGCCCTTTGGGGCCCGCACGCCTGCGACATAAGCATCCTGGTCGATGGAATCAAGAGTCGCAACGAGCAGAGTCACTCCCCGCTTTGCACGGATGAGAATCGGCATCAATTGGTTTTACAAACACAGATTCAACTCCCCACACAACGGACCGCCAACTAATGGCTGAGCAACAAGAAATTCAACTTTGGCAAACCGTCGAACCGGTAGAGTTTGTTCCGCGAATTTCTGATCAATCAGAATCACAGTCACTTCTGATACAAACGCGGCAGTCAGTAGGCTCTTCCGTTGCGGGTGGGCAACTAGCTCATGCGATCAAATCACGAGCAACTCACATGCTTTTGGACTACACCAAAGCAGCCTGTGCAATCCGTTATCAGGTGGATGGATCTTGGGAACAACTGCCTCCCATGGAGAGAGAGCTTGGCGATGCGATGTTGGTTGCGCTCAAGCAGCTCTGCTTAATGAATCCAACAGATCGTCGATCCGCTCAGTCTGGAAAACTGGGATTAAAGGTTGCGAAAGAAAAATTTTCCCTCTCCCTGCAATCACGCGGTACGCCAACGGGTGAACAGGTAATGGCGAGAATTGAGCCAGATAAAGTTCCTTTCCAGAGAATGTCGGACCTTGGAATGAGGGACAAGATGCACTCTCAATTCAAGGAATCTCTCGATTCCCATGCAAATGTAGTTTTGATCACGGCACCAAAGGCTGAGGGCCTGACGACCACTTGGAACATCGCCATGGAGGCGGCGGACAAATTGGTGAGAGACTTTCAGTCATTTGAAAACAAGGAAAATCCTGAGCCTGAGATTATCAATATCAATCCAAACTTTTTTGGCGGTGATACGGAGAAGGACCTTCCAACAATTGTGAAGAGTTCAATCCTCAAAGAGCCAGATGTCTTGATCTTTCCGGAATTCCCTGATGCGGAATCCATGAAACTTGCGGTCGAGCAAATTAAAAAAAGTGAGAAGCAGATTTACGCTCGCATGGTTGCTCCAAATGTAATGCAAGGACTCGTCAGCTTCCTCGCTAAGTACAAGGAAAGTGCGGCGCAGATCGCGGCTTCAATCGGTGCAGTATTAGGTCAACGACTCGTGCGAAGATTATGCGACGAGTGCAAAGTTGGCTACGAACCGACACCTCAATTATTAAAGCAGTTAGGGATTCCTGCAGGTCGTGTCGCGATGCTTTATCGCCCCTTTATCCCGCCGCCAATCGAACAGCAGGTCGATGAGAATGGTCGCCCTGCCCCAATTGAACCGTGCAGTGTTTGCGAAGGCAGAGGCTACTTTGGTCGCATTGCAATTTATGAGCTTCTGGCTCCAGGCGATCAACTTCGGTCAGCGCTACTCAAAACGCAGGACCTGAATAAACTCAACCAAATCGCGAAGAGCGAAGGCCATCGTGGGATACAGGCAGAAGCAATTCTCACCGTCGCCCGCGGCCTGACAAGCTTGGATGAGCTTAAAAAGCTCTTCGCCAAAGGCTAGCAAACCAAGCTTCCCACCGCCCAGGTTTGCCGACTCCAAATCAATTGCGGGTTGCGGAGTGTGTGGATTCTTCAGAAAACCGCTACGAAATCGGGCCTGAGCAACCATGGAACCCTTCCCATCGATTGTGAGGGTAGAGACCCGAAATCGAGGCTCAAACGAGCTGTTTCTGGCCTTTAGTGAGTGCCCGTGGATCAAGTGAATTGGTATTCGAGCGCATCTGGAGTCACTGACACGTCACTCCGGTGAGTTTGATTCATCTTTTCTCCAAACACCTTGAATTGGTACGATTGTGGGAGTCGGTGCAGGAAGCACCACCACTCCATTAACCACCAATAAAAACAGGCGTCACGGATGATGCGACTGACGAAGTTCTTTCCGTTGCTCACGCTTTTAGCACTTCTACCACTCTGTGGCTCGGCTTCGGTGTGGGGACAGCAGAACGCTGCGACTTCGAATTCAATCCAGCAGCCGCAGAATGCGGCCGCTCCCGGTGTGAGACAAGGTACAACGAACAATGCACCGGCGCAACCCTTCCCCGCCCTCAATGCCGCTGCTCAAGCTCAACTGCAAACACTCCTCAGAAACTGGGAGCAACAAAGCAAGAGCATGAAAACACTCGAGTGCTCTTTTACTCGTTGGCATTACGACATGTTTGCCGCGCCACAAGGGCAGTTCGCGTCTCGTGCTGACGGCATTATTAAGTATGCTGCACCCGACAAAGGACTCTTCCGCGTAGACCGACTGGTTTTTTTCAGCGGCTTTGATGCAAACCAGCAACCAATTTTACAACCACAACCGGGGCAATTCGGTGAGCATTGGGTGTGTAATGGGGAGCAATTGATTGAGTTTGATCGAAGTCAAAAAGAATGCCGCGTTCAAACGCTGCCACCGGAGATGCGAGGGCAAAAAATATTCAACAGTCCACTGCCATTCGTCTTCAATCTTGACGCCACTCAAATACAGGAGAGGTATTGGGTTCGTCAGGTGCAAGCGCCTGCAGAGGGCATGCTGCTAATCGAAGCTTGGCCAAAACGACAAGAGGATCGATCTCAGTACAAGCTCGTTCAGATCGCGCTTGATGCGGAAACATTTTTACCGCGCGCCCTTCTGATGTACGCGCCCAACTTTCACGCCAAGAATGCCCCCAAATGGGATCACTACGAATTTCAAGATTCAAAGCGCAATGCGATTGGAGCTGGTTTTCAGAGATTCCTCGGTAATTTCATTCCTCAGAAACCGCCAGCTGACTGGAAGATCCTTCAAAATAACTTTCAGTCTGCACCAGCGGCTAACGCTCAACAAGCGGCAAACACGCCAGCCGGATCTGCCAATCGATAGGTCGACAATAGCAAGAGCAGTGAACCGCTTGAGGCAAACGATATCACTGTCGCCTTAGGCTGACTTGCTCGTCGCAAACCTAGCCATCAATCCCTCATCGACTCCGCCGATGCACATCAGACGTCACGGATGTCGCT
>CAXQOB010000209.1:0-33159 GCA_964225475.1 Candidatus Nitrosopumilus sp.
GCTTTGTCCGATCCAAGTGCTGCTGAGTCGATTCGCTGGCTACCGATGATAAGATGAGTCTCATCGATCGCGATTTGAAGTTACGAGAATTACAGATGAATGAATTTGGGAAGGCCGCAAGATAGAAAGTTTTTTCGATGCGCAGAATTGAGAGACCAAGAAGTGTCCAGTCACTGCAACCCTGCTGCGTTTTGTCCACCGCTTTGCTATACGTTTTTTTGCTGTTCGCTTATCTTTTTTTTAATCCAACGCGTTACAAAAGTCGTTCAGTGATGGATTTAACGCACGGAATTATCTATCCATTTTTGGAAATCCTATCCTTCGGCGCGGTGTTTCTCTCGCTTAGTTTTATTGCAATTAGCCTCGCTATCTGTCTTCTCATAATCGCGAAGCAGAATATTGTGGGATGGATCTGCCTCACTCTGAATGTGCTTCCGTTTTTGTATCTCCTCTCTCTTTTTTCTTGAAGTCTGAACTTTATTCAGCTTCTTCCCCACGATGTTTTGGTCTCGTGCTTGCCTACCCCTTGGCAATCCGCTGTTATAGGTTTGAAATGCCATTGAGCACTAAATCTTCCTAGTGTTCACCTAAAGGCTCGGCAGCAGCCGGCGATAGAATCGTGAGGCAATTGAGGAAATAGACCTGCGTTTCTCACCCTGCAGCAATCCGACCTGAGAACAGCTGGAGCACACACCACTATCGCGAGGCAAGAACCCGGCTCAGCCGATTTGCTCTGGCAAGCATCCGCAGGTGGTTTATGATCTGCTACGCGCTGCCGATGGACCGATACACAAAGGCGTGGAAGTCGGAGTTCGGAAGTTGGTTGCCGAAGCATTGCAACGAGGACGCGAGAAGCAGCCCGGGTTATCTGCCGATCCCGAGCAGTATGCAATCTACAACTTCAGCATTGGTTTTGAGGGCATTGGCCACTGGAAAACGGAAGCAGAGATTTCGGTGTTGAGCCTGACGGGAGTTAGAAAATGAACGCGTTCCGGAATTGGGTATTGCCAGGCCTCCTCATGTGCCTAGGCGCTCCAACGGTACAGGGAGAGAATCCTGAGAAACCCACCGCGTCCAAACCAGCTCTCCCAGAATTCATCGTTGTTGGCCATGAACGCGAGATGCGTTTGCTAGGCGACCTATACGAACTCCATCATTCGCCGCGCATCACCTGTTCGCTCTGGGACGCATGGCTTCCCATGTCTACACTCTGGCCTGCGATCGGCGAAGAGCAAACCGCTGCTCCCCTCCGAGACTTCTACCGCCGCTCCTTTCTTGGGCGCCACATCGATCGCGAAGGCTACGTCAACATGGTCCAGCATCGCGGCCTCGCCCATCCCGGCGGTTGGCCTTTCCCAACGTGGCACCAAAGCGGTGGCGTTGGATTCCACTTCACACACTCGAATGACGCCTACGCCGTGGGTTTGAAAGTGCCTCTTGCCAGCGCGGACACCCTTGCCGCCGTCGGGATTACAGAGAAGGCAATCGATCCCGTACGCGGCCTTGTTCTCGCCACTAAAGGGTCTGCCTCTTCACTAACTTCGCCCCGGTTCAGTGTTGATACATTCATCTCACCTTTCGTCGTCGTCGAATGGAGCGGCCTCGATCCCGAAACGCGACCACGGCTCCAATGGACGACCAATGAACTTCGGGAATTTGACGATGAGCGCAGTCTCGAGATCCCCCTCCAAACGGCCCGCCCCGGCGGACCGCTTACGTTTTCGGTCATTCCCGCCTACCGCCATCCCGAATGGAAAGGCCATGTCACGGGACTTCGCCTTCACTGGGCCAACGGCGACACACCGCGCGAGATCATTCTGCGTTCTGTCCACACCGCCGTCGACTCCCGCCATCCGATCACGAACACCCTCTTTGTGCGTGGCAGCTGTGACTTCTTCAACTGGACAGGCGACCTCGACTTCCTCCGTGCGAACATCGCACGCATGCGCCAAGCAATTTCCTACACCGTCGATGAATTCGCAGTCGAAAAAAACGGCTGCGTCCTCGTCCCCTGGGTCGGACATGGTGGCCGCACAGGATTCGTCCACGATACTTCCGGTAAAAAGACGATTCTGTACGGGCGCGGCATTGGCAATAACTACTGGGATCTCCTCCCGTTCGGCCACAAGGATGCTCTCGCCACGATCTACCTCTTCGATGCTCTGAATCATCTCGCCACGCTTGAGGAGGCTATTGCCGCCCACCCCTCTTGGAACATCTCCCCACCCCCCATCCCATCGGAAAAACTTCGCAACCTCGCAGCGAAAGTGCGCAAGACCGGTCAACAACTCTTCTGGAATGAAGCGAACGGCCGATTCTTCGCCTGCATCGATGTCGATGGTAAGTCCCACGACTATGGGTTCACCTTCCTCAACCTTGAGGCGATCCACTACGGCTTCGCGAGTGACGATCAGGCACGAACGATCCTTCAGTGGATCGCTGGCGACCGTATGGTCGAGGGTGACACTGCCACCGGTAAGGACATCTACCACTGGCGTTTCGCTCCCCGAGCCACCACCCTTCGCAACGTCCAGTGGTACGCCTACGTGTGGCACGGCCCCGATACCATTGCCTGGGGTGATCAGGTTCAGGACGGCGGCGCTGTCCTTGGCTTCTCCTACCACGACCTCATGGCGCGGCTCAAAACCCGTGGTCCCGACGACGCGTGGCAACGCCTCAAAACCATCCTTGACTGGTTTGCGGAAGTCCAATCGGAAGGCGGCTACCGTGCCTACTACGCAAAACCCGAGCGTGGCTCCCTTCAGGGCGGCGGCACTCCGGGCGGTCTCGGCATCGATGCCGAGTTTTTTGAATCCGTCCTCGTTCCCCAAGTCATGCTTTACGGATTCCTCGGCTTGCAACCACAGGCGGACCATCTCATTCTCGATCCAAAACTCCCCTCTGACTGGCCTGAACTCACCGTCACCCGCATCCAATACCGTGACCACGTTTTTGATCTTCGCGTCGATGACAAGAATGTCAACGTGACCTTTCGCCGGAAAGGCACCGACCCTTTGAAAATCCAACTCCCCACCGATGACGCTCGCGTTATTGAGTTCAACTAACACGAAATGAGATACCCACCATTGGCCCTGAACCTTTAAACATGATTCGATTAAAGTCAGCAATCTTTTACGTCGTCGCTTGGCTCAGCTTTTCGCATCACGTGATCGGTGACGAACCGTCCACATGGGCCAAATCCGTCAACTCGCCGTTCGCCAGAGCGAGTTCGATAGTACGAATTCCAGCAAACGACGTTTCTCACTCGCCGATTGCTTCTGGAACAGGTCCGCGGCTCGATTGACTGGAGAGGCCGATTCTGCTGCGAACGCGTCAGCATTCGCGAGCAGAATGGCGGACCATCACGCAAGGATGATGCAGCGTTTCCTTGCCGCGTGCTTTCAGTCACGGATCTACTTCCCGCGATTCGCGTAGTCCTCCCAGTGTTTTCGAATCATATCTACGTCAGTTGGATTCGATGTCACCAGATACCGGTATCGTGAAACGTATTCTTTGCCCGGTACGATCTTGAACGGGCCTTCGACCATGGGGGCGAAGCAGAAGTAGGGTTTGTTGGGATGGATGCGAACGTGTTGTGGTGCACGAAAGTTTTTTGGGCTGCAGAGGACGGCGGCCGACACGTCCTGACCATCAATCTTGCCGGAGAAGGCGACCCATCTGGGCCGAGTATGATTGCCCTCCCAGCGGTCTTTGCCTTCACTGGTCAGATACTGTACGTCGCCCGGGTTAATGCTGTCATCTTTCTTTTCCTTCAGCCACTGATAGTTGCCACGGATCGCCATGCCGCCGTAATGATACTTGGCCAGACTTAACGGCTTGTCTGTGACGCATTGCTGAACGCTGACAACGTCGAACAGAAAGTGATCGCTCGGTGTTTGATGGACCGTGACTGTCCAGACTTCGTGGAGAACATCGACCCACTTTTTACCCTCCTTCACCATGAACGCGTGTTTGACGCTGAAGGCGACCTTCTGCACCTCCCGGCTGAGATTCACTACCTCGCGAAATTCGATTCTGCCTAGATCCTTCGCCTGGTTCCAGAAGTCCACTTTCTTGCCGTTGTAGCCGCTTTGCACCCACGCAAAGAACAACGCGTGTTGATGGGCATGATCTGCGGGATAATCACCCGTGAGTTCCTGACCGGTCGGGGTGTAGACCGGATGAATATAGCCGCTACGACTGAAATACTCTTCCAGTCCGTCGGGAACAGGTCTGGCGGTTTTGACGTACTCCAGAACGGGTTTGCCACGTAGCGTGATACGGATGGTTTCATCCGTATCAGTCAGCATCAGATCACCGCCGCTCGCAGGCATTGAACTGATGCTGAACGAGCAGACCAGCACGAGGATTGATATTGAGATTTGTCTCATTGAGGACATCTTCCGATTGGTGTCAAAACTTCAAGGCCTTCTTCTTTTTCGGCGGGGGAACGAACGCAGGATCGACGAACGGCTTGCGGTCGAACATGCTTCCATCTCCGATTACACGAGGGTCGCGGGTCGCTCGCAGTTCGGTCATCATGCGATGTGTGAGTTCCTGAAGCACGTTTGCGTATCTCGACTCTGCTGCAACATTGTTGACCTGATCGGGATCGCTCTTCAGGTCGTAAAGTTCAAACTCCGAGCGGACAGAAAAGGCAATATCGAAGTACTTCGAATAGGAATCCCGGTTGGTCATCAATAAGACCTTCGTCGGGCTCGCGTCCATATCCGGATAAGCGAGGTTGTGGTCCTCCAGCAATTGTTCAGGAGTGGCTTCACTCTCAAAGATATCGCCCATCGGCATACGATCCGGTTTAAAGTTTCGGATCAGTAGAAAGTCGGACGTCCGGAAGGCGCGTGACGGATATGGGGAGCGATCTTTTCGTGCTTCACCAACGTGACGTTCCCGGCCAATGATGACGTGGTCCCGTGTCGTATCAATGATGCCACTCTGATCTGTGGTCAGCAGATCCATAAAACTCTTCGCCAGCATGTGATCTGGAGGCCCAATCCCAGTCGCTTCAAGCACGGTTGGGGCGATATCCATCAGGCTTACAAAGTCATCAACATGTCTGCCAGGCTTTGCACGATCCGGCCAACTGACCAGTAACGCGACCTTCGAACCAAAGTCGTGGAGATTGCATTTGCCACGCGGCATGCCTGGCATCCCGTGGTCACCGGAAACGATCACCAGGGTGTTGTCGAGTTCGCCTCGCGATTTCAACTCCTCAATGAGTTCGTTAACCATGCCATCCCAAGCGAGCGCCTCGCCCAGGTAATCGGCGAGGTCTTCCCGGACGTCAGGCACGTCCGGAAGAAATTTCGGTACTTTTCCCTTCAGCGAATTAGGATCCAGTCCCCAGAGGTCCTTGCCGGAACCTCTCGTCCATTGGCGGTGTGAGTTGTGTGGCCCGAACCAATAAAAGAATGGTTGGTCGTCTTTGTTGTCGTCGAGAAACCGGCGGAAGTTGTGCCGGACGTACGAGAAGATCTCTTTCTTTCTCGCTTCCTTGTCGTCTGCGGCAGAAACGGCCTGCGAAAAGTTGCAAATAGGATCCTTGTGTGTGAGATCTCTTCTCTTCCCAGACTTGTTCGTTGTCTTTCCCCAATGCATCACGTGGTAACCGCTCTTTACCAGTAGCTCCGAGAATCCGGGCAACGACGTGTACGGATCGGAGGCTTTGCCATATTCGCGACAGCGAAGAAACGCGTTCGTGCCGCAACGGTAAAAAGGCATGCCGGTCACGACGGCTGCCCGGCTCGGCGTGCAACTTGGAGCACTAACAAATGCGTTGTTGAACACCACACCCTGGCGACCGATTTCATCGAGCGTCGGGGTTGCAATGATATCGTTCATCCCTGGTTTCGCAGGATCCTGATAAATACTTGCATAGCGTCCCCAATCGTCAGAAAAACAAAACAACACGTTTGGACGTTCCTCAGCCGTCGCAAGGGTCGTGACCACAAGGCTGAACAGGCACGTCAGTCGAAAAAAAATGATCATTGGGGTGCGTCTTGGCTTCATTAATTGTTGACATACGCCGTAGACAAGGCGAATCCCGAACGACGTCGTGTTGATTGCGGGGTTAGAAAGTATTTGAGAGAACGTAAAGCTGTTCATCATCAAGTGCGGCCGAGTGAAGGTGTCTCATTGTATCTTGTACAATCTCCTCTGTGTCAGACTCAAAGTGCTGTTTGTCATTTGAGATGGTTTGAATTACTGTCTCGGGAACTAACGAACCAACGATGATGATGTTTTAAATAATAGCAGCGTGCTGTTCGGTTTGGGTTTTCTTGGCTGTCATTGGGACCATAGCCTCGCCTGGTGCTGCGCAAACAAAAGAGTCGGTGGGTCAAACCCCCACCGATCATTCCAACCAGCTCTGCTACAATTGTGTTCGTGTCACGGCCTCTCGCTGTGCACCGTGGTCCGTGCTTCGCCAAGCATTTTTGCTCAGCACTGCCTGCCGGACTTTCCTCGCCTCCCCAGCTCTTTGCAATAGCCACTTCGATTGAAGTCAACCATGCTGAAGAAAACCAGAATCACCGCCGCGTTGCTTTGCCTGTGCCTGCTCGCCAGCCACGCGTGTTCCCAAAATCCCAACAACGACAAGCTGCCGGACCCCGATGGTAAGCCAGCAATCATGACCAAGACGGTCAAGGTCTTTGTCATCATGGGTCAATCCAACACACTCGAATTCGGCGCTGTTGAAAAGAAAGAGCCAGTCCTCAAAGTCAAGGACGGAATGAGTGAGCAGGAGCAAGACAAGGCCAAAGAAAAACACGAAAAGCGGATTGCAAAGTACGAGCAGGATAGAGACAAGACGCTTGTTAGTGCGATCAAAAATGACGGCCTGTACCCATTCATGATCGACGACAACGGTGACTGGACCCAACGTCAGGACGTTCGTGTGACGCACGTGATGCAATCCAAGGGCAGCATGAAGATGCAGCGCAACGACTGGCTGACAGTCAAGGGCAAGGCGATCGGTATCGATCAGGGCATTGGCCACCAACTGGGTAACCATTTCGACGCCCCCGTGCTGATTATTCGCAGCTCCATCGGTAACCGCGGCTTGGGCTGGGACCTCCGACCACCCGGCAGCCCCTCCTGGGAAGTGGAAGAAAAAGATAACAGAAGCGGCGAAGTCAGAACCCTGGTCTATGCAGGCTACAAGCAGTCGCCAAAGAAATGGGAGAAGGGCACCGAGGCCGAACGCATCAAGTGGTACGCCGGCAAGCAGTATGATGACGACACTACGAATGCCAAGAAAGTCCTCGCTGAAATCGGCACCTACTACCCCGGCGCAACGCAGTATGAAGTTGTCGGTTTCTTTTGGTGGCAAGGCTGCAAAGACCGCAACAACCCCGCTTACTTCAACCGCTACGAGAAGCATCTAAGCTTCCTGATCGATGCGCTGCGCAAGGACTTCAATGCGCCGAATGCCAAGTTTGTCGCCGCGTCGCTCGGAGAAGACAAGAAGGGCGTCGATAACGGGGGTGGTAAGATCCTCGAAGCGATCATGAACATCGCTGATGCTTCGAAGCACCCACAATACAAAGGCGCCGTTGCTGGCGTCTACACTCACCCGCTGACCATCCCGGCCGGTGGCTCCTGCGGCCACTACGGCGGCAGCGCCAGAACCTACATGAATGTCGGCCTTGCCATGGGCGAAGCGATGGTTAACCTCCTCAAAAAGGAGCAATAAACCTGCAGCGATAGTGATGCCCCCCGACGGGACCTACCGCTTGGCCTTATCTACTGGATCAGGTGAACAACGCACTCAGGAGCGATGACTGACCCTACATCCGGTCAAATTCAACGGAATCCTCGGCAACAGTGATACTGTTCATGGGAGCCATCAAGGTTTGCAATTTTGGGTTACAGGTTGCGAAGTGTCAGGCATCAATACCGTAGATTACACAGCGAAGATTGAACGGCCCCCATTTTGGCCATTCGTAATTAGTAAGAAGAATAGA
This sequence comes from Candidatus Nitrosopumilus sp., assembly GCA_964225475.1. Lineage (GTDB taxonomy): Bacteria > Planctomycetota > Planctomycetia > Pirellulales > Pirellulaceae > Rubripirellula. Next base: position 7,983 of record CAXQOB010000209.1, read on the forward strand.
TATGAATCACCTCGTAATCTCTCGACTGCTACCACTGCTAACGGTTTTTGTCGTGGCACCCTCTCTCTTTGGAGCGTCAGGAACTTCTGCAGTCTCTCTTACTCAACCTCCCAACTTCATCATTATTTTTACGGACGATCAAGGATACGGCGACGTTGGCTGCTTTGGGTCAAAGGATATTCGTACACCACGACTTGATGCCATGGCTGAGCAGGGGATGAAGTTCACGAGTTTTTATGCCCAACCAATCTGCGGGCCTTCTCGCGCTGCATTGATGACCGGCTGCTATCCGATGCGTGTCGCCGAGCGGGGAAATACCAAACAGGTTCATCCCATTCTCCATCAGGATGAGATCACGATCGCCGAAGTGCTGAAGCAAAATGGCTATACCACCGCCTGTTTCGGGAAATGGGATCTCGCGAAACATGCGCAGTCGGGTTTCTTCATGGATCTTTTCCCAACCCGGCAGGGATTCGACTACTTCTACGGTACACCCACCAGCAACGATGGCATTGCAAATCTTTACCAAAATGAAACCCTCATCGAACCCAAAACAGAGATGGCGACACTGACCAAACGCTACACCGATGAGGCAATCGAGTTCGTTGAGAAGAATCAGGAACGACCCTTCTTTGTTTACCTTCCACACACGATGCCGCACACAAGACTCGATGCCTCTCCCGATTTCAAAGGGAAAAGCAAGCGAGGTCTTTACGGTGATGTGATTGAGGAAATCGACTTCAATGTTGGCCGAATTCTCGACACGATCAACCAACTGGATCTTGCCGATAACACCTACGTTTTATTCACAAGTGACAATGGCCCGTGGCTGATCAAAAACAAAAACCTCGCAGATGGAACTCTGCCGAGTGACCACGGCGGATCGGCGGGGTTACTGCGAAGCGGAAAAGTCTCCACCTTTGAGGGAGGTGTGCGTGTTCCTACGATTCTTTGGGGCCCTGGCCGAGTACCAGCCAAAACGACCTGTGATGCCATCGCATCCACCATGGACATTCTACCTACGTTTGCCGCGCTCTCAGGTACCGATCCGCCAAAGGATCGTGTGATTGACGGTGAAGATATCACGCACCTTTTTCATGGAGACTTCCAAAAAGCAGACCCGAGCAAGGCGTTCTTTTACTACCTGCGAGTCCATTTACAGGCCGTACGCCAAGGGAAATGGAAGCTGCATCTACCGCGTGAAAAGGAACCCATCGGAGCAGCTCCCTTCAGTCGAAACAACCACATTGCCCCGGCGGATCGTATCGGTTTCGACAAGCCGTTTTTAGTGAACCTTCAGGATGACGTTGGCGAAACAACCGATGTCTCGGAAAAGCATCCACGGGTGGTTGTACGTCTGCTGACACTAGCGGAGTCGATGCGTGAAGATCTCGGTGATTTTAATCGGGTTGGAGAGAACATGCGATTCTTTGACCCTCTAGCAAAACGCCCATCGAAGCCGCCGGTTCCTGAGCCACGTCGTGGCTCGGTCAAAAAATGAAAATCACCGATTAAGTGCTCGCGGTCACACAGAGTTTAAAATCCCGATCTCAGTGAAACACAGTCTGTTCCAATTTGCCGATAGAATGGGAAAGAGTATGCAAGATCATCCGTTCCGTTTTTTTTGACGATACCGACATGACGGCTCCGAATCATTCACGACGCAGTTTTGTGAAGGCGAGCGCTGGTGGATTGGTTATTTCAGCATCCCTAGCGTCACCCGACACGAGAGCTTCCGATCTGCAGGATAAAAACCAGATCTCAAATCCAATCACGGGAGATGTGCTGCAGACTCGCGGTCACCTCTCCTCTGATGCAAGTCATCTCATTGAACAAGAACGGTCGATTCCGGTGAAGGGAAAGACCGACGTTCTGGTATGCGGCGGTGGTCCTGCAGGAGTCGCGGCTGCACTTGCGGCTGCGCGTGCAGGAGCTTCGGTTCAACTGATCGAAGTCGCTGGATGCCTTGGTGGAGTCTGGACGGCGGGCTTACTGACAAAGATTCTCGACTCTGGAAACAAGTCGGGGATCATGGCCGAGTTGCTTAAAGAGTTTTCAACGCGAGGCAGCGCCGTTGCAAAGCAAACCGGTGGGACTGTGTACGACCCTGAGATTGCTAAACTGGTCCTTGAAGAGATGTGCGTCCATGCGGGCGTAAAAACTCGGCTTCACACGCGACTGGTCGGTGCAGTGACAGACACAAGGAATCGCCTTGTGGCAGTTCTCACCGAGTCAAAGAGCGGACGAGAAGCCTGGCGGGCAGAGAGGTTCGTCGATTGCAGCGGTGACGGTGACCTCGCCGCACATGCCGGTTGTCAGTTTGACGTCGGAAGCGGACCACAATGCACTTGCCAACCGATGTCGATGATCGCACTGCTTACTGGTATCAATCCTGAGGAAATCGCACCGTACATCAGAGAGACAGGCTCCTCAGCAAAATCACGACTTCTCGAATTAATGGAGGACCATGGAATTACTCCCTCTTACCGCGCGCCGACCTTGCGTCACCTGCACAGTGGGATCTATTCATTGATGACCAACCATGAGTATGGTGTGTCGGCCTTTGATCCGGACGCAATCACAGAGGCGACGATGCGCGCACGACGCGAAATCCAAAAGATCGTTGAAGGCCTGCGGAACCTTGGCGACCCGTGGTCAAATCTATCGGTGGTCGCAACCGCTGAGCAAATCGGAATTCGAGAGGGGCGTAGGATTCGCGGCCGCTATGCAATTACCGCGGAGGATCTCGCCAACGGGCTCAAGCACGAGCAAGCAGTTTGCACGGTAAAATTCCCGATCGATGTCCATGCTTTATCGAACCAGGGTAATAAAGAGATCGACAGGGACTTCAAAAGTGGTGGATCAAAACCCTACGACATTCCGTATCCCGCCCTGATTGCGGCTGACGTCGATGGATTATTGATGGCGGGACGCTGCATCAGCGGTGACTTCATCGCGCACTCCAGTTACCGCGTCACCGGTAATGCAGTACCGATCGGCGAGGCAGCCGGGCATGCCGCGGCAATCTCCGTTGAGCAGAACGTGATGCCGCATGAGCTGAACTGGAAAATGATCAAACCGTCGCATCCTTGAACCTTGTTAGATGATGCGGCTAAATCTTCTGCAGAGCCGCAACGCGTCAATGACCAAAGGCGTGCGATTTCCGCTCAGATCTCGCAAAATCCGGTTCGGTTTGGCTGGTAACAGTGGACATCCAGAAATATGACCCTCGCCATCCCACGAAGAAGCGAGCCCCAACGAGTAAAATTTTGTTGAAGGTCATCGGGTCTCCGGCGTAAAATTCTAATTCTTCGCAGGCGGGCAAAAGATGCTGATACCAATAGCCTAACGGAGATGCCTGCCTCGTCACTTTCCAGACAAGTCGCACCCACGGCACTTGTATCACCGCACTACGTCTTGAATTCGATCTACAAATACAACTTCGGGATCAACGCAATTGTCGTTGCCGACCTCCGTAAAGGACGTCCGATTCCGACTATTTGAAAGTCAGTTTATGTCTATCAGTCGTCGCCAATTCCTTGTCGCATCCAGCACGGGTTTTGCCGGACTTCAACTTGGAAGCCCCACCTCCGTATTTTCGGAAGACCCCGACTCCAATCCAACTCCGTCAACCAGCCTCGTAGGATCCGGCAAGGCCAAGTCAGTCATCCTCTTCTTTCTTTGTGGCGGGGCTTCGCATATCGACACATGGGATATGAAGCCTGATGCACCCACCGAATACCGAGGCCCGTTCTCTTCGATTGGAACTTCCGCACCGGGTATCCGAATCTGCGAACACTTACCGCTGCTTGCCCAGCAATCACATCACCTTGCGGTCGTCAACTCAGTTTGCAGTACGGTCAACACAAATGATCACCACGCAGGGTACTATTACAACCTGACCGGACATGTTCCCGACAAGACGTTCAAAACACAAGGCAATGATCGAAAACCCTATGCGGATGACTGGCCTTTCATGGGATCGGTCGTGAGTTCGAGAAAGTCAAGTGACGAATCTCTTCATGGTGCAATCACTCTACCTCACATGCCAAGTCGCAAGCCTTACACTCGACCTGGCCAGTTCTCAGCACGCTTGGGAATCGAATTTGACCCTCTCTATGTTGATGGCAATTCAACAAATGGACCGGATGGCTCAACTGTAACGTTTCAAGCGCCGTCACTGGTCCTATCAGGTGACGTAACAAAAGAGGAATTGATCTCCCGTGAAAAACTTCTGAGTCGACTCCAAAATGCCAGACGAAGCTTTGATCATGCACCTGAAGTTGAACTCTGGCGAAAGCAGCAGCAGCGAAGCATGGATCTGCTGCTAGCATCCTCCACCAGTGAAGTGTTCGATATAAGCAAAGAGCCAGTGTCCATACGGGAACGTTACGGAGATTCGGTCAACGGCATGAGCCTGCTAATGGCCCGAAGACTCGTGGAGGCAGAGGTCCCCTTTATCACCGTATTCTGGAAGGAGAACACCGCGATCAAAGATCAATGTAAGAGCGCGGGAGGCTGGGATACGCATGGGAATAATTTTGACTGTTTAAAAAACCACCTCCTTCCTGAATTTGATCGAGCTTTTTCGGCTCTCTTGGAGGATCTTTCTCAGCGAGGTCTGCTTGAGCAAACCTTGGTGCTGGTCAACAGTGAAATGGGACGCAAACCGAAGATTGGTGACCCGCGATCGGGCGGCGTTAGTGGAGCTGGTCGCGATCACTGGACTCATTGCATGTCGGTCTTGATGGCCGGAGGAGGTATTCAGGGAGGCCAAACGTATGGATCGAGCGATCGATTCGGGGAGTACCCGGAAGAGCTGCCGACTACACCTGCAGACATTGCACGAACCGTCTACCACGCGGCTGGTGTCGAAAACTTAGAAGCACGTGATACACAGGGCAGACCATTTCACTTACTCGCCGATGGTCGCGTTCTGAAGAGTCTGTTTTAATCACTGCACGACTCTTCAAACGTTGTGACAGTCTTCAAACGTTGTGACAGCCCCGAGGCAGACCCTGCATTGGAGATTCTACATTTCAGATTCGCGAGAAGACCGATATCAAAGGTGCTATTAATCTCTGACAATTATGGTTTGGCAAACCATGAATGAACTAATTCCTGCCCTTCGATTTTCCAAATATTCACTTCTCCATTGTGAGCTCCACTGGCCGCGAGCGTTGCATCAGAATTGGTCGCTGAGGAGAGCGCCCAGTCCTTTTGACCGGACAGAGTCGCGAGGACCTTATTACCAACGGGATCAACCTGCATCACTTGATGATGATTCGTCGGAACCAATACCCAGGAAGACGAAGAGGTAATTTTGAAACCCTCACCCCCTAAACTGACTTCCGCGATTTTTTTCGTTGCCTCAATCTTCCAACGATGCAACTTGCCATCGGCGCCCGATGAAATCGCCTCCGTATCATTCGATACAAAACCCACCCCTCGTACGGCAGCCCCATGCCCTTGATAGCTACCGAGAAGCTGCCCCGATTCAACATCGAACACCTTGGCGGACTTATCTCGACTACCCGACACAAGCTGACGGTCGTCGCCACTCCATGCAAGTGATGTTACAAAGTCCGCATGACTCAAGATAACTTGTGTCTCTTCTAAACTTTCCAGGTCAATCAATCGAATCGATTTATCGGCACCTGCGACAGCAAGTAGCTTTCCATCGTGCGAAAAGACAGCATCGAAAATCACATCAGCACTTCGAGCCAAGGTTGCCTCAATCTCACCAGTCAATAGATCCAAGATTCGAACATCACCTTCTCGACCAGGTTGACCGGAGGCGATCGCAACCCTTTTTCCATCAGGATGCAGGTTGATGGAAAAAACCTGTTGACCCATATTTTGAATTCGTCTCTTTAGCTGCCCATCTAAGGACCAAATAAGCACCTCGTGATAACCACCCGTGATCAATTCATTGCCTGCGGGTAAAACTTCGATCGCGGTAATCGGAATGGTGGCCGGATACTGCTCTGGTGGAGATGGGTATTGTTGTGATGGCAAAATCTGCTGCAGCAAAGCCTGAGGATCCTTTGCATCATACGAGACGCCCTCTCGAATCCATTGTTCAATCATCTTGACCTCCGAATCATCAAGTGGCTTCCCCTCAAGCGGCATTCGCTCCGACTCATCCTCGGTTGTGAGACGCCGTAAAAATTCGACCATCTTTTCATCGCCGGTGTCCGCAGTCGAGAAGGGAGCAATCCCCGAATCACCCGTTTTCAGAAGTCCGTCAAAGGAATCAATCCGGTAACTCCCTTCCGCCTTCCGTGCACAATGACAAGCAACACAATGCTTGATTAAGATCGGAGCGACATCTCCACGAAAGCTAACCTGATGATCTTCCGCAGTGGTATCAACGCAGAAAAATACAGCAATCAAGCTGACCAAGATCAACCGCCGACAGGCTGTATCGTTAGCAAATAGCGATACCATCATGGCTTACACTCGATAGGGATTACTGCGTTCGTCATACGATTATCACATTCGGGATTCTAGGCTGGATCGATTCGATCGCCTTATGCATCCAACCATCCACAGCATCATCAATGCTGAAAAAGAAATTCGTCCGTATTGAGAAGGGCCCAGTAAACGTCCTCGAGTCCATCGGCTGGTTTCTCCCGACTCGAACAGTGCGATAAGGCCGCTTCCAATTCTACCTTGGACGGTCTTCGACAAACGGCCACCAGATAAAGTTCCTCAATGATACTTTCCACCGAAGCCCCTGATTCGATGGCTGATCGGAAACGATTCTTTGGATCCGCCAGCTTTTCATGGAGGGTTTTGCCGTTAAATAGCTCAATGGCCATTCCCAAGTTGGAATTTCCCATTCGCTCACAGGCACATACGGTGCTGCGTTCCGGCTGCCCAAAAACTTTCAGAAAATCAACACTCACTAAATCCGGCGCAGGGATCTGGGTCGCCTTGGTTTGTATCGGTAAGTTACCCAGTTTTTGCTGGAGACCGGTTGTGTGGTTGACCGCATCCAACAACTGCTCTGCACCAAGCATTCGTGGGCGCTGATGCGAGAAATAACGGTCATCTTTGCGATTCGACTCATTGGCTTTGGAGCTGGCTTGGTAAGTACGACTATTCAGAATCGTACGGATCATTTCCTTTCGATTAAACCCGCTTTTTACAAAGTCAGCCGCCAAAGCATCAAGCAACGGCTGATTGGAAGGAGGATTTGAGTCACGAAAATCATCCACTGGCTCAACAATTCCACGCGAAAAAAATTGACTCCAAATACGATTGACCTCAATTCGGGCAAGAAACGGATTCGTGGGCTGAACCAACCACTGCACCAAGGCATCGCGACGATCCTGAAGCTCGTCAAGTTCCAATTCACCTTGCAGAGGTAACCAAGGCTTCATCTGATTGCCGGTTCGGGGGTTTGACACTTCGCCCGTTTCGGCCGTCCAGATAAACATCTCATCGGGCCGCTGAGTGCTGCGCCGTTGCACCCGGTTAAAAAACGCGCCGAGCCCGTAATAGTTATCCTGTGTCCATCGTTCGAATGGATGATTGTGACATTTCGCGCATTGAATACGAGCTCCCATGAACACTTGGGAAACCGTCTCGACACATTCATTCACATCTTTAGCAGTGCGGTAAAAATTAGCAGGCGGATTAGCAAGTGTGCTGCCGCTTGCCCCCAACAACTCACGAACAAACTGATCGTACGGAAGGTTACTTCGCAAGGCTTCCTCTACCCATCGGTGATATTTGTAAACCCCGGCGTCACCGATATCTTTCTTGGTCATTCTCAGCAGGTCACCCCACTTCAGCGCCCAGAACTTTGCAAATTCTCCTCGCTCAAGAAGCTTGTCGATTAAGGCGGCACGCTTATCACTTGTTGCATCATTTAAAAACGAACGAGTTTCCGAAAGGCTTGGCAAAACACCCAGCACATCAAGATAAACTCGGCGAATAAATTCCGAATCACTGCACGGAGGTGACGGAGAATACTGAAGCTGTTTTAGTTTGGAATCAACCAATTCGTCGATGTAATTACGTGGTGGCTCTGAGACCCATTGGTAATCTGGATCATGTTCAATGAACATGATGGGAACGGATTCAATGTGCTCAAGAAAACGCACCAGAATCGCTGCTTCTCCGATTCCAACGGAGCGAATCAATCCGGTCTCATCAACCTCCGCAACACTGCTATCAGAGCTCTCATAGACAGCCAACGACGTGACATCCTTACGAGAACCATCAGCAAACCACGCCGTCGCTGTGAGCTGCTGACTTCCACCATCAAGTGACAACAACCGCTTTTCGTGGGGATAAACCTCAATCCGTACACACCGTGGTGTGTCTGGCGAATCAGCATGGGCACCTGAGGCAATCCAACTCCGTATGATCGAGTAAGCGGGATCGGACTCGTGCAGTTTTTTCCCACCCCCATGACTGATCTTCATCAACGGTTTTTGCAGGAGGAGGCTTTCCTCTGGCTCGACTCGGTTGAGACGTCGACCAAAGTCTTCGCGGATCAGTGTAAGTTCATCAAGTTTCTTATCAAACGCTCTCAAGGAGAGCCTGAACATTCCTTTTCCGCTTGGTGAACCGTGGCACGCACCCGAGTTACACCCCTGCTTCGACAGTGCAGCCAGAACGTCAGATTCGAATCGAATCGTTTTTTTAACACCGCTGTTTCGCACTTCAATGGGTAGCAACAACTGCTTACCGCCAGCATTGACTCTTAATTCCGTTACACCATCGGATTTTGCATGAACGACTGAACCAACAACCTCGATAACCGAGGTATCAGCGACCTGAAAAACCGCGTCCCGTGTCCAATCGCGCAACGCCCCCTGGGAGTCATGGCCAGTAATCACGAGTTGCTGCTGCGAAGGGAGCCCGTCAAATTCGATCCGTTCTGGGTATGCCATTAACTTGACAGGTGCGGGCACAATATCATTTACCTGCAAGTCACCAGTGATGGTGAATTCATTACCCTCATATTTACTGGTTAATTCATAGCGAATTACTCCAGAAGTTTCAGAATAAGAATCCGGGATTTCGATCTTCAAACCCTGGCTCTCCTGTCCCGAATCTAGCTCGAGCGTTTCAGAGACGGTCCAATCCTTTGGGACTTGTGTCACCTTGATGGTCGCGGGTTGAGGATCTGATCCCTGACGAGTGACCAACAAGACAAACTCATTCAACTTACCCGCAACTGGCGGCTTACTCGATTTCAAACTTACCTCAATGGGTTCGATCCACTTGATTGGATATTTAAACGAAACCAATCGACCACCACCCGAAAACTCACTATAGGTAAGTACCTCGAATTCATTTCCCAGTTTAGTGACATCATCGCGATTCAAAGTCACATGAATAACATCACCTTCGGTCTTCGAGACCATCTTGAACTCACTCGATGAGGGAACTCTTAAGAGTTCAACAGGCCCCTTAAACTTCTCGTTCAATCGCTTAAGACTTAAATCAACAGAATGGGTTTTGATCGGCTTGGCAAAAACCACCGCATCCTTTGGTTCAATTTTGAAATAGTCATCGCTCCGCTCTTTTCCTGCAAAGAAACCGACACCATCACTCCACGGTTCTGGAAAAGGAACGTGAGGTTGTTTTGCTCGATGCAGGGCGAGACTTGACATCACCACCCCGCTGGCCGATCCATTTGTCGCTTTCCCCTGAATTCTCAACGCAATGGCAGAATCGGCATTCCAGACGTCCGTGGCGGCGATTAACACGCGTGCTTCTTTGGCACCCGCTGGAATAATCGGGTCAACAATCCTTAAACCGACATCCGGTGGATCAAGAGAAAGGTCGATTGCACCGTCATATCCTTGACGCAACACCTGTAAAGTCAATGCGGCAGCACCTATTCCTTGATCAATCAGAAAATGCTCGGGACTCTTTGAATCAGGCTTCCACTGAAGGGCGAAATCATTCCTTTCGGAGATCTCAACCAGATAACCGAAACCAGCCCCACCTCGATTAACCAGGTCATCCACAATCATGCGGTACTGAGCATCGTCAGGAAATTCATAATCAAAAGACCACTCATCGCAACTGCTGACCTCGCTCTGTGCAACCTGCAAGCCATCCGGCCTGAGCAACTTCATCCGCAGCAGCGCGCGAGAACCGAGGCTACGCGTGCGAGAGGAAAATCGAAACGTTTTATTCTTGACTCCCTGAATTAAATAGGAGTCCACCTGGGATGGCTCACTTAAAGTTCCACTAAGTGTTACTGGCAGAGAGACAGTGTTGGCGGTTCCTTGTGATTCGGTCTCGCTGCTCTGCGATAGATTCTGTTCCAGGTAAACGGGAAAATCGGACACTCTCAGTCGTGCAGTGGACGACGGCTGACCATCCGCGAATTGAGAGGAAACGTGAACCGTTTTGATCGAAGATACGTCATCAACAAGGACCAGATTAGCAGGAATCTCGCTGTCATCGAGCGACTCAAATTGAATTTCCGTTTGCACACCACGCTGAATCGCAAGTGGAATGCTATGCGCGATCAAAGGAAAGTCACCGACTCTCAACAGATACTGTCCGCCCTCTGAGTACCGATTATCTTGCACCTCCATCCAGTAATCCCCGGCTTCCTCAAATCGATGGCTTACCCTTGGCTCGGGTCCGATTTCATCGTCGTCAGCCGTGCAAATTGAACGACCCGATGAATCGAAAATCCGAATCACAGGATCCATGGTTGAACCGAGAGCGAGGGTTCGCACCTCAAAGGCCATCCGCTGATGTTTTTCGACATGAAACCTGAAGTAGTCTGCCTGTAAGCCATTGCTTGTACCCACAATCGCAATTGGCGGCAAAACTTCTTGGGCCGTTTCAATACTGTGGTTGTTGCCGATATCCTCGATCGGATCGATGTCCTCAACGAATAACACAAAAGGTGAGATTGGACCGGACTGCGATGCAAGCCAGACCCCGAATGGACCCAAGGATGTTTGTGGCGGCAAGGTCAACTGAATCAGCGCCTTCTCGGCGCTGACGGATTCAATGATGAAATCAGCTTTCACATTTGAACTTACACGCAACGGTGGATCCAACCCCTTTCCGATCAGCGTCAAAGTGGTTGTCTCACCCCCTTTCACAACTGTTGGTCTAACTTGCGACAACGTTTGCGCGTAGCAAGTGCGGGCCAAATGCCTCGACTGTGTCAGCAAGCCACCGAAAAACAAGATCAATAGGATTCGAAATAGAATCATAGGGGACATTAATTGATTGAATCTAAAAAACAACGCTGCGTAAAACATTCCATCCGCGATTTGCAGGCGGGAGTCGAAAGTCAAGTCAATCCTGCAATGGGTCGACCGTGGTAGACATGATGTGGACGATCCTGAGAATCCTTCCAGACAGCTGACGAGGGAATCCCCAGCGATTCATAGATGGTCGCAGCAAGATTCTCGGGCTTAACAGGAGATTCGTGTGGATAGCCGCCATGACTATCCGAAGCTCCAATCACCGTGCCACCTCGAACACCGCCTCCAGCGAACCAAACCGATTGCACCGCCCCCCAATGATCTCGCCCCGGTGCTTTGTAGTGTTTGGGAAGCAGGCTAATCTGAGGTGTTCGACCAAACTCACTCGCCATGACAATAAGCGTTTCATCCAACTCACCGCTCGCATGTAAATCATCAAGCAGTGCCGATACAGCGCGATCCGTCGGTGGAAACAATTTATTCTTCAGGTGAGGGAAAGCATTTCCATGGGTATCCCATGTTTCATCATTACCAAGGTTCACTTGAACCAGTTGAACCCCTGCACTCACCAGACGACGAGCCATCAACAGGGACCACCCGAAGGAATTTCGACCGTAACGATCCAGAGAATCATCACTCACCTTTCTAACATCCAAAGCTTGGTGAACACTCTTATCGGTCAACAAAGAAATAGCATTCTGTCGATGCCGATCAAATTCCTCAGTCTCCGCAACTCTCTCAAGTCCGTGACGCTGTGTTTGCAATGTCTCTAGTAAAGCAAGTCGACCCGAAACTTCACGTAATCCGAGACCGTGCGGCAACGTCAACTGAGGCGCCTGAAAGACTCGATTGTCTTTGCCGCCACGTTCCTGATGGTCAAAAGTGTATTCAGGAAAAGCCCCATAGGCCTTGGCGTGAAATGAAGATGCCTCAATCATCCACGGATCATGAGCGGATCCCATCAGGCCGGCATCTTGTCCCGGTATGATACGACCTGAGTTATGAACCAATCTCTCTGGCAAAACCGCAGCCGGCGGAAGATTGGTGGTGTTTGGCAGCAAGCGACCGGCAAGCGATGCAATTGATGGGTAGTCAACGCGAGTTGGCTTATTAGGCTGAAAGCCTGCCGGCAATTCAGAACGCCCAGTGAGCATGATGTGATGACCGGCCGAATGCTCATTGGAACCGTGAGTCAAAGAACGACACAGCGCCCAACGATCACTACGCGCTGCCAACATTGGCAAATGTTCGCAGATCTCAATCCCAGGTGTTTTCGTTGCAATCGGCTTAAACTCACCACGAATTTCCTCGGGAGCATCAGGCTTCATGTCGAAGCTCTCGTGCTGTGCCAATCCACCCGAGAGGAAGATGAAGATGCAGGACTTTGCCTTGTGTTGACCTTCAGTTCCTTCGACAGCACTCGCCTGACGCAATCCGTCAAGATGATTTAGCCCGATCCCCATCAAGCCAATGCTGCCTACTTGCAACGCTTCGCGACGTGCAAGCTTTGTGTGTTGCCATCGATTCGATACATCGCGAGAGCTTCGTCCGCCCATGAATGAATCTCCAAATCCTCGAGTGACACCGACCGATCAAGTATTCGAGTTAAGAGCTCGCATCGCAAACAAGAGAAAGATTGAAGTCGGCATCCCGTACACAATGGCAAGCCATTTCAATCCAATGAGCCCACCTACAGTATCGTTTGCAATCCACCGGGATGCAACTATTGACAGACAAACCACAACAGCATGTGCATACCCACGTCGATTCCACTCCGTAAGCGGATTATCTCGGACCTTCAGGATCGGATGTTGGCCGGTGCAAACCTAATCTTTCCCAAATCTTTGTGAGCCGTTTAGCTCACTACTCCCCTCAGGGAGCCGGAGGAGCCGAGTCACATAGCTCGGGTAACCCCAACGCAACGTGCGTGAATAAACTCGAAACAGCAGAGGCGAGGCGAAAGGCGAAGACGCTCAAATGTCACGTTTTGACAAGGTTTTCGTTTCTGCGTTACCTGCGGTACGCCCTCCCTTCCTCCAACTGAGAGTCAACCCAAACTCAATCAGGTTTCCGACAGCAGTTTGGCCCTTGCCTTTTTGGTGCTCACTGCAATTATTACCCTTGCAACTCGGGAGGGTACCATGTGTGACTACGAAAGTTTTCAAATAAGACTTCTGATCGTCTTATTCTATTTCAATCTCTATCTCATCATGTGCGGACTCAGCAGATTGATGCACTAGTGATTAGTAGCCGAAGACGCCTCGGGGATTGCCTGCACCATCCGAGGTTGAAAATTGTTTAGGTAGCTCGACCGCCTTCTACCTCAAGACACCTACATCGCTCGTGGGTAACGAAGGCCCCTTCACTTTCCAAAACGAGCCATAGATCACGTCCCGACCTCAGGTGCTCCCTGGTGGAATTGCCAAAACCAAAGTCCGAGTCATACCCCACGTTGGGATTCTCGGAGATTCTTGAGCTAAGTCTGCACCTGCTCGTTGCCCAGGAAAAATAGACTGACCTGAGAATTCTCTAGATCACTGACTTTTGTTATCCTCTTGCGAGTTCCCTCAGAATCTCAGGAAAAGTCATGCATACACGTTCGTATTACACCTACGTTCTACTTGCCGCGTCGGTTCTTGCTATCCAACTCCCGTCGGCTGGGATCTGTCAAACGACAAAAGAGATTAGGGAGCGCGAAAATCTGCCGACAGTTGTTTATCCAAGCAATGGGTCACGCACCGAATTACTGGCTGCGAAAGAGGTCCGTCGCTATGTCTTTCTTCGCACCGGTGCGGCCCCTGCCTTGGCAACGGCAGGGGATTACGGCGAGCTGCCTGAAGGCGACGTCATTATCATCTCCAACGGCAGCCATCCCATTATCGCGGAACTGAAACAACATTATGGCAGTATCGATCCACCAAGTTCTGATAACCGAAAAGGTTACCTGATAAAGTCCATCAGTAAGGACGGTCGAGACATCCTGATTCTCGCCGGTGCGGACAATGCAACGACCTTAAATGCAGCCTACCGTTTTGCAGAGCAACTTGGTTGTTACTTTAATTTGGGAGGTGATGCGATACCGGATCTCCGAATCACGCTCCCCCTCGATATCAGCACCTACGATGAGAAATCGCAGCCCTGGTTTGAACTGCGTGGAAACCTTCCCTTTCATAATTTCCTGGCCGGCCCTGATTTGTGGAGTGCGGCAGATTACAGATCTTTCCTGACCCAACAGTCCAAGATGGGAATGAATTTCTTTGGCCTGCACCACTATCCGGAGCGTGGTGAGCCAGACTCCCTTGAGGGTCCAGAACCACATGTCTGGATTGGACACAAGCACGACGTCAACGCGGACGGGACGGTAAAGGAAGCCAGCGCCTACCCAACTTACTGGGCGAGCACATTTCGAACCGAAGAGAATAGCTGGAGCGGGACACCCACCAAGACCACCGAATTTAGCGATGGTGCGGATAAACTTTTTGCATACGAAGCATTAGCATCAGATGCAATCGGTCGAAGCAACCCCGCGACTCCAAGTGAAAGAGCTGCTGTATTCAACGATGTTGGGCAATTACTTTTTGATGCGTTCTCCCATGCCAAACGGTTAGGAATCAAGACAGCGATTGGGATTGAAGCACCATTGGCCTTCGAGCCGGGTAATCGAAGAATCAATTCAGAAGGTGACCCCGCACACATCATTACGCGTGACTGGATTCGAACGTGTCCTCCACATGCACGAGACCGAATGCGAGATGTGCACGGATACACGCTGCCCACCTCTCGAGGAAAAGACAACGAAGCTTTTGCCAAAGCCTTATACGAAGGTATTTTTACAAGGATCATGAGGACCCATCCCTTGGACTATTTCTGGGTATGGACGTATGAAATGTGGTCCTACGGGGGTCATTCTCCATCAAAAAAACAGATAGAAGCAGTTGCAGACGATTACAAGTATGCCCAACAAGTGATGACTGAGATGAACACTCCGTTCCAATTAGCCACCTTTGGATGGCAAGTTGGAAGCTCGGGTGGTGATGGAGATGAATTAGAGTTCCATGATGATCTACCGCTCAAAGTTCCATTTGGCACTTTGTGGGATGACGCACAGGGCATGTGGGCGGTATTACCGACGGGTCGGGAGGGGTGGTCCTCGTGCTGGTACGAGGAAGACTGGGGTTTAATACAGCCACAGCTTAGAGGACTGGGGATCTACAACGAAGTCGCACACGGTGTCTTGCATGGAGGTGTACAGGCACTGATTGCAAAACATTGGCGAATTAACTCGGTATCCCCCGCATCCGCAGCACATGCCCAACTGTCGTGGGACAATAGAGCGAAGGTTGCCGATGAGCTTTTAACGCTTGATGACGCGCCAAAGAAATTCCCTGCATTTGACATTTGGGAAACTCCTCTACGAAAACAGCCATCGGCATTTACCGAGTGGATTACCTTGCACTATCGAAATTGGGCCAAGGCTAATTTTGGACCTGAATGTGCCAATGAGATCGGTGATCTGTTTGCCATGGCAGATCGACTAGGAGAACCCAAGTACACCAGTGAGGGGCTGAAAGGTTCAATCCCCAAAGCTTCGATGTCACTTCCAAGTGCCATGAATGAGCTTGAGGAGGATGACCCCACCAGTGTGAAAGACCGCAGGTTCATCAATGCCATTCAGATCTACACAAAGTTCTGTTCATTTGAAAACCAAATCATTGGAGAAGGAAACAGGGACCGCTACATGTACTGGTACCATTTCTTTCAAGGCCAGATTGAGTTGTGCAAAATGGCAATCTACAGACAACGTTATGTTGACAGCGATCACAGTGATGCGTCCATGCGAGCTCAGATTTTGAGCAGCTGGAGTAAGCTGATCACACATGAAATACAACGCGTAAGAAACATTTCGGAACTGGGCATCATCGCTCAATTACATCAATCAACCTTGAAAGATGCGATCCGCGAAGAATTAGATATCAGGGATCCGGTTAGCTCGACCTACAAGGGCGAGAAAGCAGTCAGAGCCATGCCTGAAGTATCGCAGATAGACGATGACAAAAACTTTGAACAAACGGTTCTTTTTCTCGGCGATGGCGACATCACCGAACCGAACATTCATTATCGAAAAATAGGATCATCCGGAGCATTCTCCAGCGTCGCTCTCACTTCAATCAACAACAGCTCCCAAGTGATGAAGGCATCTTTGCCAAATCCAGGCTACGACTTCGAATACTTTATAAGAGGCTCGATTGGCGACGATAAAGTCACCTATCCCGTAACGGGAGGTGATCAGCCGACGAACATTAACAAGACGGTTGTCACGTGGTCGAGCAGGTAACACAGCCCCTTCATTCGTCTACAAAAATATGACGCCGAACAAATCATTCACTGAAAAAGCAGACGGGCTTTTGCTGCTAACTCACTTTCTTTGCGATCAATAAACACACCGCAGCATCACCGGTAACATTGACCGAGGTTCGACACATATCGAGAAGGCGATCCACTGCAAAAATAAGTGCCAACCCTTGCTCGGGCACTCCAATCGCACCAAGCACGATTACCAACATCACCATGCCGGCACCGGGCACCGCTGCCGATCCAATGGAAGCGAGAGTGGCCGTTAGCACGATTGTCAATTGCTGACCAATATCCAATTCCATACCAAAAGCTTGCGCAATGAATACGGCAGCTACCGCCTGATAGAGACTAGTCCCGTCCATGTTAACTGTCGCACCGACTGGTAACACAAAACTCGAAACCTCTTTCTTAACTCCCAAATGCTTCTCAACTCGTTCCATCGTGACCGGGAGCGTTGCGGCACTCGAACTGGTT
This sequence comes from Candidatus Nitrosopumilus sp., assembly GCA_964225475.1. Taxonomy (GTDB): domain Bacteria; phylum Planctomycetota; class Planctomycetia; order Pirellulales; family Pirellulaceae; genus Rubripirellula. Next base: position 25,016 of record CAXQOB010000209.1, read on the forward strand.
GAAAACGCTAAAAGTTGTGCAGGCGAAATACCTTTGAAAAAACTGACGTAACTGTGATCGGTGAACCATACAGCAAGCGTGGGATAGAAGATAAACATCATCACCGCGAGTCCAATCAACACGGTCAGGCCGTACCACAAAAGTCCAATCAACAAATCAGGATTACTGATTTCAGCCACCAAAGCCGCCAATAGCGCGAACACACCAATCGGAGCCACGGCCATTATCAGATCGACCAGTTTCAGGACAATTTCGTGCAACGCATCAAATAGTGATTTGACCGGTTCTTGGTGCTTCGGTTCGACAAGCAACAACCCGACGCTAAACAGAAGAACAACAAAAATAACCTGCAGCATATTTCGATTTGCTGATGTCGCTGCGAACAAGTTGACCGGCACTAAATCAATCAACGGCTGCAACGGACTCTGGCTCTGCTGCGTTTGGGCCGCTGCAATCTTTACCCCTGCATCGTCCTGAAACGTAGAAACCAAATCAGCACGGGTCTCTTCGGTAATCTGCGTCCCCGGTTTCAAAAGATTCACTGCCAACAAACCGATGGTGATCGCAACAACAGTGGTGACCAAATAGAGTGTCACCGTGCGAAAACCCATTTTTGAGAATTGAGCGATATCCCCTAAATCAGTGACTCCTTTGACCAGCGAGGTAATGATCATCGGTACCGCAATCATTTTCAACAGATTGATAAAGATGACGCCAAGCGGTTTGACCCAATCAATGATCAACTGCTCCGCACCAATCCCGGAGGCGCACGCACCGACCACGAGCCCGAGAAGCATTCCCAGTAGAATTTGCGTGTGTTTAGCGAGACCTGTAAGTTTCATCGTTGACTTCATCCTTCTGGACGGAAAAAAGCAATCTCAGGACAGGGGAATTCAGTATCTGGCGTTCACAATCGCGTCCCGATGAAAACATCAGGATCAAACGCAACAGCAGCATTGATCATAGCATCGCGACCTCAATGCTAGGTCGATCCGATTTAACTTTGGCAGATTCAAGTGATCGGACCCTTCCCCAGACTTTTCTGCAATTCAAAAATGAGGTTCATTGCTGTTCAATCGTTGAACGCCCGCAATTAAGGATCGTATTGCATTTATTGATCCTCCAAGCCTATCAAAAGTACTGTCTCAGATCCAAATGTTTTGATTCTTAGTTCTGTCCAGCATTGCTTTGCGATTATTTTTGCCGTTCGGCTGCCGGTGTTTGTCTGGGTGAGCGTTGCTCGTTCTTGGCCCGGTTCTTCTTCTGCGACCTGCCCGTCATCGGCGGACGAGTGACTGGCTTGCCTTCGAGATAAAAATCGAAGTATTGATTCCACACCGTTGACGGTCCAGCAGTGGACAGACCAGGTGGTGACAACTGCTGTGACCACGCCTCCAGCTTAGCTCGAAGACGTCGAGCCACCTCAGGATGATCTTTTGCGAGGTTCTTTTTTTCCGCCAAATCCGACTGCAGATTATAGAGGTACTCTCGATCTCCACCACGCAGGAGTTTCCAGTCCCCCTCCCGAATTGCGGACTGTGAAACCCAACGCCACATTAGAGACTCATGTGGTGCCTCTTGGTTGTCCCCGGAGAGAAATGGAACCAGATTAACACCATCAAAATCACTATCTTTTACTTCAATGCCTGCGAGTGCACTTGCGGTCGCTGCAACATCCAAGGCGCTCACCGGATGGTCATAGCGTTGTCCCGCTGGAATGGTTCCTGGCCAAGCGACGACAAAGGGAACATGCATCCCACCCTCCGATAACATTCCTTTTTCACCATTGAGCGGGTCGTTCAATGAACCATCCCAACCGGGTCCTCCCCCGGGCGCGTCGAGTTTATGAATTTTCAACGGCGCTCCATTGTCACCGATGTAAAAGATCAACGTCTTCTCGGTAAGTCGGTGTTTTCGAAGCGTCCGTGTGATCAAACCTACACCATCATCTACTGCCGAAAGCATCGCCAGAGCCTTACGACGTCGCTCGGGCATTTCGCCCGGGAAACGATCGAGATACTTCTGCGTAGCATCAAGAGGCACATGGGGTGCTCGGTACGCCACATAAAGAAAAAAGGGGTGATCTTTATAACGTTCGATGACGGATGCTGCGGCTCTACTACAGCCATCGATGTGATACATCGTCGGCTTGTTGGTTTGCATTTTCTGATCTTTTCCATCGACGGTAATATTCGCTGCAAATTGCCCACCGCTATTCTGCGCGTAAACGTGCTTGAAACCATGTTCCGTAATTCTCGGAGTCGGCCCGAGATGCCACTTTCCAAACTGCGCCGTAATGTAGCCAACTTCCTGCAGCCTCTCCGCAATCGTCAGTTCCTGATCGAATCCCTCAAGGGATTTACCATTTGACTCCACTCCGAATCGTGACTGAAACTTGCCAATTAGCAATCCTGCACGCGAAGGCACACACTGAGGTGCGGTGCTGTATCCGTGCCTTGCGAGGACCCCAGATTTAGCGAGAGCATCGACATTTGGAGTACGAATATCCTTCACAACATCCTGACAGGAAAGGTCAGCATGCCCATGGTCATCCGTGTAGAAAACAATAATGTTGGGGCGATCATCTCCCCGCGCGACCGCCACTTGGAACATAAGCAGTAATAGAATGATTGGGTTCTGAACTCGATTCATCGTCATTGTTTTATGTTGAGAGTGGCCGTTGCGGCTTGTATGTTCCAAAGAGCTTTGCTCGTGCGCTGGAGACCCTAACGCTCCTGCAAGCGCTCGGTACTGGCTGCACAACCCAGCACTCGGTACTGGGATAGTTGCACAATGATAGCTGAATCGGTCCCAATTCGTTCTGCCATCCTTTTGTTTTGACGGAGCCAACTGATCTTTGGCCAGATTTTCTGACCACAAGGATCGTTTCGAGCATCCCCATCACAAGATTTCCGCCCCTTTCGAGGGCATGACGCTGAGAGAATCTGACCAACCTGAAGACGGTGAGAGGAAGCCTCAAGAGGCACCTCTGGCAGTGATCGTGCTGACTGCATTTCCAAAGTCGACTACCGTAGGATAAACCTAAACGATGAGGATCGGGCGAACCCGCAGTTGCATTCCCTCCAGCGCGTCTTTCTCCTATACTTCACACCGTGTTAACACCGTGAATCGTCAGGATGGTCGGGACGATCCATGCGTTGGTGAAAACAAGTACACCCCATCAATCAAACTTCTTGAGAGCAGGCGCGCTTCTCGGGAACCATTGAGGTACATCTCCCATGACTGCTTCGACGTCAATTCTGTCAGACAAACTGCACGAGTACCCGCAACAAGACGTCATCGACGGAGCGAATGGAACAGCTGCGTCGATCCTTGATGACTGCCTGAACAAAAACGAAGGGGTTTTACAGTTACTGCATAGCTACGCCGGCCGAACATTCTGCACTCCAGGCAAACGACTTCGTCTTGACGAGCAATCGTATTACCCCGACTACATGAATGGGACGGGACTTGATGAAATCTGGATGTGCTGCACAGTGCCGATTGTTACCGGTGTGATTGATACTCGCACCAACAAAGCTCCGTTTCGGGAGGGAGAATCGCATGTCCTTACTCCAGACGGCCAGGTCATCTCCCTCCAGGATTTAATCAAAGCTAATCCGGAGACCGTGATGGGTGAAAAGGTAACTGCCTTTGCGAAATCGCTTTTTGGTGAAGCCACATGGCCGATTGTTTCAAAAAAATTCGACAACTTGAATCCCATCCCCCACCATCTTCATTGGTCCAAATGGGAAGTTTACGACATCAACTCATTTGATAACCCGGGGGTCAGTGCGTCGCACTACCACACCACAGCAATGGGCCTCTATCCATTCGTCACGAAGGACCAGTTTCTTGACTGCATGAAGCGTTTTGGACAGGGTGAATATAACGGCGTCCGACATCTATCACCGCACGTAATGATGCAACTTGATAATGGCTTTGTCATGCCCAATGGGGTTCTGCATTCGCCGACCGACCTCTGCACACATGAATTACACGTCACAATGGACGAACACTTCCTCGCTGAAGACCTGACACTTGACGGGCGTATTGGAGCAGCCGATGCGTTTTACGCTTGCCGAGAAGAAGACTTCCCCAAAGACCGCCACGAAGACTGGGAGTACCTGGTGGAGAAGTTTGACTTTGCAGCGAACCAAGACCCAGACTTCGTTCAGCAGAATTCACGACCAGCAATTACCGCAGAGGAATTTTCAGGGGATGGCGTTGACGCTAAGTGGATTGTCTATGGCGATTTCCTCGGCGACCAGAAGTGCTCGATTCTTCGGCTTACCCTTCAACCTGGCAGCAAGACACAGTTTTGCCCGGAGAGCCCTACTCTGTTTCACACCAACGGGGGAAGCGGACGCGTTGGAAAGCTGGAAGTACGATATCACCAAGGAATGATTCTCGGTGAGATTTATCCAGAAATCGGCTTCATCACACAGGCAGCCATCTCCAACGGCGGCGTCGAAATCGAGAATATTGGTTCAGAACCTCTCGTGCTCACTTTCGATTTCCCGCAGAATGCCCATTCCAAGACGCTTGGCACCTTGGGGTGAATGAAAAAACTGAAAGAATAAGTCATCTGTGCAGCGAAACGTGATGCAAAGGAACCACCCAAGGCTCCGGCACCGAGAAACTTGCATTTGAGACCTCACCCTGACAGGGTCACCAAGCAACTATACTCAGGACGTGGGTCAGAACCGCTGATACTATCAGCGGTTCTGACCCACATCCCGCCGACAAAGTATTCTCCCCTGCTCGGATTGGTAATCGCTTTGCGTCCCCTCTACCTTTGCCTGCTGATTTTGATCCCGCTCAGTGCTGTCAACCTGACCGCCGAAGATCTTCCGTCAGAAGTCCACACAGTCCTCATGGACCGATGCAGTGGGTGCCATGATGCATCAGAGAAAAGTGGCGGTCTCGATCTTGTTGAATTGATCGAGACGCTCCCACCTGAGTCGCACCCAGAAACATGGGGAAAAATTGACCTGGCGATTGCTAACTTGAAAATGCCACCCGAAGAGAGCGACCCGCTGAACTCAAGGGAGCGAAAATTAATCGGGGAATGGTTTGAACAGCAATTCGTGACACCCGGTGGCATAAAGCATGCAGGTCATGTCCTGCCTAGACGTTTGACACGTGAAGAACTACAGAACACGCTCGAAGACATCCTCCATGTAGAAATTCGTGCGAAGGTCACCAACAGTCGACTTCACGTGATACCGGAGACAATCATTGAAAAATTCTTTGCAATCGGTGTGATTGGTGGCTCTGGCTTTTCCAATGACGCGGCAACGCTCAGCAAAGAATCAGTCAATATCCAGAATTACGCACGATGCTTTTCATTGGTGCTATCACTTCTTGATTCAAACGCAAACGCTCGAAAGCACCTTTTTGGCACCGATCTGTTACCCCTTAACATCTCAGATGATCAAGCCTCTCAGATCATCAAGAAGTTCGGTCGCTCTGCATTTCGACGTGAAATATCGGAAGAAGAGTTCGCGGCCATTCACGCGTTATACGAAAAGAAGAGCGATCAACCGTATCAAGCGATGAAATCAGCGATGCTCGCGACACTTCTCTCTCCTGCTTTCCTGTTTCGGTTTGAAGAGCCTTCTCAAGCACCAACTCGAGTGACCGATGCAGAACTCGCGGTTCGGCTATCCTATTTTCTTTGGTCATCGCCACCGGACGACGAACTGCTTCGCTTGGCAACCGAGGGCGAGCTACACCATCCCGAGACTCTTCGTGCGCAAGTGAAGCGAATGCTCGCGGATCCTAAGCGGATTGCTCTCTCTGAGAACCTTGGTGGCGAGTGGTTTGACTACAAAAAACTCCGCCAGAAAAGTTCAGTGGATAAACGTAGTGACAGGATGGCTGGTTTCTATCGTACGCAGTATGAAGAAGCGTTGCTGATGTTTGACAGCCTCGTTCGATACGACCAACCCTTGTTTCGTATTTTGGACGCGGATTGGGCATTTCTCAACCGACATCAAGCCGGTATCTATGGGCTGCAAGCGGTTCCTCGCGCATTGGAATCGTCCAATGCCTTACCACCGATCAGTATTCATTTTCGTTCAACTGACCGGCAAGTCCAAGAAGGAACCTATGAATATCGTCACGCACCATTAACCATGCACGATCCCCAAGATGCTGATCGATTTGGTTTCCTCACCCTGGGCTCAACGCTTACAGCAACTTCAACCGAGAATCGAACGAGTCCGATTCGCCGTGGTGTGTGGGTCATGGAACGACTGCTGGGCGAACATTTTAAGGTTCCTGATGACGTTCCCGATCTGGCATCAACTGAGGCGAAGATCAAAAGTGAAAAGCGGGATCTCGACTTTAACGAAATCCTGAAACTTCACTCTTCCCAAGAGGGTTGTTCAGCATGCCATCGATTCATCGATCCCATTGGATTTACCCTCGAAGTGTTTGATCAGCGGGGAGTCCGGCGACAACTATTACAGGACCCGCCTGAGGGTGGGGAAAAACTCAGCTGGGATCCATCGATCATTCAAGGCGTTTACTCTGAACAGAGATGGAGAATTCAGCGACCTTTAGTACCCGACCAAGCGACTCGAGTCTTTTTCAACTACACCAAAGGCGGGCAGCGTTTGGACATTCGTAATGTGCGATTACGTTCAGGTCAGCTGGAGATAAGCGACAAGCATTTTGGTTTCACCGGCGGCGCTCGGCGCGATAATACCTGGAGCTTTCCAATCCCCCCTAATGCTCCAACCACCGGATGGGAGCTGATTGCAGAGATCAAGGGTGACGGAGGAAATGATTCCTATGGTGTTATCACCGTCGCAAGCGACGAGTTGGTTCAAGCGGCGGCGGCGAGCTACCAGCTTCCAAATGGACAGAGGTTTCGCACTCCCTCCGAGTTACGAGACCTGTTACTTAACTCCTATCGTGATCAATTAATTGACAATGCAGTCCGCAAGGTATTGTCGTATGCTTTAGGTCGCAAACTAATGCCAATCGATCGAGTAGCGATCCGGGAGATCAAGGAACAGATTGAAGTGAATGACTATCGCATGACCGCTCTGATCGAGGCGGTTGCATTGAGCTACCCCTTTTGCCACAAAGAATTTCAATGAAAAGCCGATACCTGATTCCCCGTCGAAGCTTCTTGCGTGGTGCCGGTGCCTGCATGGCCGTGCCGGCACTGGAAATCATGTCGCCCGCGATTGCTAAAAACAAACCCAACACGACCGAAATTCCACGTCGTCTGGGTATCTTCCACAAAGGCAATGGAATTGATCCACGAGCGTGGCAGGTTGAAGGGACCGAAACAGAATTTGAACTCAGCCAAAATCTCGAACCGCTACAAGTTGTAAAAAATGACATCATCGTTCTCTCCAATGTCAGTAACCAACCCAAGGGTGATCACTACGGCGCTATGCCACTGTTCATGACGGGCTTGCAAAATCGACAGCCCAAGTACACCTTTGACCAGGTGATCGCAGATAAAATTGGAACCGAAACTGCCTTCAAGTCATTCCAACTGTCAGCCGAACCGGTGGATATCAGAGCGACCACCCTCAACAGCTTGGCATACGACGAGCAAGGCCGAGCCAAGTTTGTAGAACGCAATGCACAGTTCGCATTCGACCGATTATTTCGAGGATTGGGTGACCCTCGTGTACGTGGCGAAATGACCAGTGTTCTGGATGCCGTACGCGAACCCACCGCCGCTTTGCTGAAACGTGCAAGTCGTACAGATCAAGAGGTTATTGGCAACTACTTGGATTCCGTTCGTGAAGTCGAATTGGCGATTGAGCAGCAAGAAAAACTAGAAAAGCCTGCCAGAAAAAATCGTGAGGTCAGCGATGAGGTCATCCAGTTGGGCAATTTCCCAGCCAAAATGAAAACGATGACAGACCTCGTCGCACTCGCATTCTGGACTGACGCAACTCGTGTCGCTTCTTGCATCATGGCGCTCGAGAGCAGTCGACGGATCCATGACTTCCTCGAACTTCAAGCAGATTTCCATTGGTCATCTCACTTCGAGAGAAACGAGAAGCTAGCCACGCAATTCAACACTGCAAACACCTGGTATGTCGAGCAGTTTCGACGTGCCATTACCAAAATGAAATCACTGCGGGAATTTGATGGAAGCAGCGTCTTTG
>CAXQOB010000210.1:0-8224 GCA_964225475.1 Candidatus Nitrosopumilus sp.
TTCGATCCACATTGGCACCGCCAGCAACATCAAAACCTCTTGCTCAGTCAGCTGCAACTGGGCTGTCTGATAATGCTTGATCAATTCTACTGCATCAGTAGAGAGTCCATCAGAACGCATACCCTCACTGTAATCGTAAAAACCACCTCCATCGAAACGCCCCCGGCGTTGATTCTTGACCAGAGCCGGCAAGAGCGGGGCAGGGCAGAGCCGTTTGGGAAATGCTCGCCAGAAAACCCTACCCGCATCGAAAGCGGTTCGCGTCCCGATCCAATCAATCAGCTCCAAGGGTGAAATTGGCATGCCATATCGCCTGGCCGCTCGCTGGATGATTTCCGATGAAACTCCGCGGCATAGCAACAACATCGCCTCGTTAAGATAGGGAGACAACAAACGATTCACAATAAACCCAGGAGAATCGCTAACCCTAAGTGGTTGCTTATTCAATCGCTTGACCTGCAAGATTGCTTGCTGAATGGTTTCACGATCCGTGCTCAGACCCGTCGCGATTTCAACCGCGCTGCGTGAATGAACTGGCATGAAGAAATGCATACCACATAATCGATCAGGAAAATCCAAACCCCTTGCGATTTGCCGTATTTGAAGATTCGATGTATTGCTGCAGTAGACTGCAGAGGAGCCAAAAATACTCTGAGCAAGCCGGAAGAAATCCTGTTTGATTTCTAACCTCTCCGAGATCGATTCAATGATGATTGGTGGCTGAGCTGATGTAACAGCTCTATTCACGGGCAGGAAGTGTACCTGAGGACCAAGTCGATCGAGATCCACAGCACTTTTGTCTTTGAGGTCACCAGGCGAATTGTAATCCAATGATTCAGAAATCGCCGCGGCATCCTGAAGAGTGATTCCGTGAGTTCTTAATTCCCAAGTTTGCGTCGCAGCAAATTCGCGACGCAGCTCTTCCACTGCGACTCGTAATTGCGATTGACGCTGATCAACCAATACAAAAGGCAAGCCAGCGCGCATGCAACTGTTCGCGATTGCAGTACCCACAACCCCCGCGCCCACCAGTACAGTGAGTGGTCGATCATTGATATGGTTTTCAGACACCAAAGATTCCTTCACCTGAGTGCTGAGTTGGACAGCCAGTGTGTCGACGTTACTGCTCACGCAACTCGACGTTTTCCATCCCGAATTAATCCACTGACATCCGCTAAATTGTTTACTGACTCCAGCCAATGGAGAGGTACGTTCCCATAAAACGAAGCCCAACCCGTAAAAGTGCTCGGTGGACCGATCAATAAATCCACCTCGGCAAAAGCGTATAAGTCTTCAATTACACCACCCGCTCCGCACAACACATGAAGCCCCTTAAAGTCCTCATGATCAAAACTGCTGTTTCCGCAAACGAGAAAACCAACCCGCTTCGGCGATAGTTGCTCTGTGATCTTTTCCATCACCGTGGCGTACTGTTGGAGTGAATAAAAGTACTTTCCATTCAGATAGCTTGCGTAATCTCCATGCCGAATGTGTATGCCCACGACGACTTCAGTTTGCTCACGCAGTTCAGCAATTTTTGTGTGAATCTCACGTTTGATGCCTGACGAAATATCGAAATGCTGCCGTACTTGGGACGCATGTTTCTGGAGAAGGCGCTCACTGCGAAACAACCAGCCCTGCAATAAAACATGCTTCGCTGCAACTAAGTTGGCAAAATGCTTGCCGCCTAAATCCAATTCCTGACCAGATCGCAATCGAATCACTTCCAAATTGCGTAACCGCCCCCCAAGACAATTTAATCCCCGACCACCAAGTTCCACTGCTTTGGAGACGGCGTTTCGAGCGACTGAGTGCGTTGGCAGTTGACCGCCCCTAACCGCAGGATATCGACACCAAAGATCACGGCTAGTTGCAGGAAATAGCTTTGCGTACTCTGCAAATGCAGGATTAACCAATGGAACGCCATACTCTTCTGCTGCGGCAATCAAATGCGCGAACAGGAATAGGCGATTGCCCAGTTGCCCTACTTTTTTCCCGTTGATGATCATGGCCGAAATCCGTGCCAGCTTCTGAGACGCTCTATTCCTTCTATTCTTTAAGCAAAAGCTATTGCTTCCAACGGAAAACAACAAGATCGTTTTGACCTGCTCCGTTCGAAGAGAAAGAGGGCAAACCCGACCTCCATCATTCTCCCGGCTGAATCCATGCCCCAAACACTCGTCAAAGACCTGCAATGGATCCTTCAATCGCCCACTGAATCGCGGGGTTTCGACAGGAGAAAAGATCATGGTCTCAAACCCCTCGACTCATCAAAACACGCTCGGTTTGCTATCAAATTGATCCATGTAGCTGGAAGCAACTAGCCAAGCATTTGGGGGATGAGCAGTTTGAGCTGGAATTGCTAAACTAAGGGCAGCGGGAGCAATCACTTGATTAAGAAGTACTGGCTTGTCCGCCAAATTTAACGTGCTGAAAACCTGATCAGCTTTCTTGTTACGTGAGATTGTGATCTCCGAGTTCAGTAACAGTCAGCGTTACGTGCAAGATGAGAACTTTGATGACGAATCCAATTCGCGTGGGAATTGTAGGGGCGACCGGCTACACCGCATTGGAAGCCACTCGATTATTAATCAATCACCCCAACGCAACGGTTGTTGCTGCAACAAGCCGTAACGATGCTGGTAAGTCACTCAGTGATGTCCATCCGTCATTGAGCGGTCGCTTGGATGTAGAGATCACCGAGCTCAACATCAATGCACTTTGCAATGATTGCGATGTCGTCCTATGCTGCCTCCCTCATGGGGCATCTGCTGAAACCGTCAAGCAGCTAGTCCAAGGTGGCGTGCGCGTGATCGACTTCAGTGCCGACTTTAGATTATCAAACCTCGAAACCTATGAATCGTGGTACGGTGTCAAGCATCCATGGCCAGAAAGAATCGGCTCAGTGGTTTACGGGATGCCTGAATTCTTTTTAGATGAAATCCGCACCGCGGATATCGTCGCGAACCCAGGGTGCTACCCCACCTCGGCGATTCTGCCGCTCGCTCCGTTGCTTGAAGCATCGTTAATTGACCCGGCTGACATCATTATCGACAGCAAGAGTGGAGTGAGTGGTGCTGGAAGGTCCGCGAAATTAGCAACACATTACTGCGAAGCAAATGAAGCCATTGCTGCCTACTCGGTGGGCACGCATCGACATCAGCCAGAAATCAATGATCTTGTTGAGCGCATTAGTGGATCAACAATTGAAAGTGTGTTCACTCCACATCTCACTCCAATGGATCGTGGAATTCTCTCAACTATCTATGTGCGTTCGAATCATGATGCAGCAGACCTGATTCAATGTTGGCGTGATCGATATGCAAACTCGAGTTTTGTACATGCGGTAGATCATTTACCGAATACTAAATTTGTCCAGGGAACCAATCACGTCCAAAGTACAGCCCGTGCCGCTGGCAACCGAGTCATTCTGGTCAGCGCGATCGACAACCTGACAAAAGGTGCAAGTGGTGCTGCAATCCAAAACCTTAATGTGATGTTTGGTTTACCTGAGAACCTTGGACTCACGTAATTTCCGTCAACTCAAGTCGGAAAAATCAAGTAAACTTAACCACGCGACGACGCACTACTTTTCACTTTTTTGATGAAGCGACTTCATGTCGGAACCATTCCACGATTCAGATTCAGATTTAGATCGCAACGGTTCGCCGTTAGAAGACGCCCCACAGCGAGGCAATCCGCAGTCTCAATGGGATTCGCAGGAAAATGAGAACGTAGATGAGCATCCCGTGATGGCTGAACTCGTCGAAAACGAGAACATGTCCGACCATTCCTCGATGCTAGAGCGAGAAACACAAAACCAAGACCGATGGTGGACCGCTGTCGTCATGACACTGGTTTCCCTCGTCTCCTTTTTGATGGGCAGTGGGATCATGTTGATCATCGCAATACCCGTCATCACTGGCGAATTTTCTGAGGAGATCTTTTCAAATCCAGCATTGTTGGAGCAAAAGATGGCGGACGTCTCTAGCTCTCGACTTGGCCTCTTCCTGATACTGGTCCTGCCTCAAATCACCCTTGTGCTTCCCTGTTTAATTGCCGCAGCATTATCCCCCGTTCCTTTCAAACAGCGGCTTGGTCTGGTTCGTGGTAACTGGCCGATCTGGAGTTGGTTTGCGGTAGGCGCAGCATCACCGCTGGTTGGTATTCTCTCGGGTTTGCTGGTGGGAGTATTCCTGGAAGAGAGTGAGAGCCTGCAGCAGATGAGTGAAGTATTTAGGAACCACGGAAACAGCGGATTCTTCATCCCGCTAGCGTTGATGATAGGTGCAACGCCCGCCTTCTGTGAAGAACTTCTTTTCAGGGGTTACATACAGCAAAGGCTCACGCGTTCCTTTCGCCCGTCATGGGGAATCTTGATTGCATCATTTCTGTTTGCTGCATTCCACATGGATTTTGTCCATGTCGTCGCTGTCTTTCCACTCGGTTTATTCCTAGGGTGGATCACCTGGCGATGTGGATCCTTAATCCCTGCGATGTTGGGCCACTTTGTGAATAATTTTGTGAGTGTGATCGGGATTGTTGTTGCTCCAGAGGAAAACCAAGATGTTCTCGAATTGCCCGCTGCGACTTTAACCCTGTCTGTCTTCGTGTTCGGCCTCATCGGAATGGCAATGATTGCGGTAGCGATCTACCGGGACCGAACAAATTCAGAAACCGCTCAGCTCAGCAACGAGATCGATGAAACGGCAAGCTACCCCGACGCTCCCCACTAGATCAGGCCGAAGAAAATGTCTGGACTTCGACTTGGTTTCGAACAGCCGATCTATTTGCTTGTCCTGCTCTTTCTTCCAATTCTTTGGTGGATCGGAGCAAAGCCTCTTGCGGCGCTCGGACAGTTCAGGAGATTCCTAGCCATTTCCATCCGAAGTCTGCTTTGGATCATCTTGGTTCTGGCGCTTGCTGGAGTTCAGTGGGTCTGGACAAGTGAACGACTAACAGTGATGTATATCCTGGATCAGTCAGAGAGTATTCCTGCGGCCAAACGCCAAGTGATGCTTCAATACGTGATTGAATCGGTACGCAAACACCGTAACCGAGCTCGAGAGGATCGCGCTGGAATTATTGTTTTCGGCCGCGAAGCATCGATTGAAATTCCGCCGTTCGATGACGACATTCCGGAGATTGGCAGACTGGAAAGTTTGCAATCCGCCTCAGACGCTACCAATCTGGAATCTGCATTGAATCTGGCTCAGGCCTCAATGCCTGAGGATACCTCCCGTCGAATCGTGATTGTTACCGATGGAAACGAAAATCTCGGCCAAGCCTCCGCCATTGCCTCACGACTATCCCAAGCAGGGATTGGCATTGATGTAATTCCCGTGATGCTTGAAACCTCGAGCGAGGTGCTCGTTGAAAAGATTGATCTTCCTAACGATATTCGGAAGGGTCAACCCTTCGAAGCTCGGGTGGTCCTAAGCAATTACAGCGATGAAGATCGAGCGACACCGGTGTCGGGAAAAATGCGAATCACGCAGAGCGTTCAGGGACAAGAGTCCTTACTTCTGGAGGAGTCAATTATCCTAACACCGGGAAAGAATGTCATTCCGGTTCAACATCAAATTGATCAACCTGCATCCTATGTCTACGATGCAGAGTTCATTCCCGATTCTGACAATGACGATGCAATTCGTCAGAACAACACGGCTACCGCGTACACCTACGTACGCGGCAGCGGACGCGTTTTGCTGATTGAAGAGGTGTCAAATACAGGGGATTACGATCTCCTCATCCAATCGCTTCGCGACGCGAATATTGAAGTCATACGCCAAACAAGTGACAAACTATTTGGCTCACTCGCAGAACTGCAAGCCTATGATGCGGTTATTTTGGCAGGTGTTCCAAGAGTCTCCGGCGATCAGAACAATAGCATCACCTCTTTTTCTGATCAGCAAATTGAAATGCTGGTCAGTAACACTCAACAACTGGGTGCCGGTCTCTTGTTGATCGGAGGTCCCGAGGCTCTTGGGGCCGGAGGTTGGACGGGCACAGAACTCGAAAAAGCGATGCCCGTTGACTTTCAGATCAAAAACTCAAAAGTGCGGGCAACTGGAGCACTGGCACTGATCATGCATGCTGGCGAAATGGCTCGAGGCAACCACTGGCAAAAAGTGATTGCAAAGTCAGCAATTGAGCAACTGGGTCCCGGTGACTATGCAGGTGTTCTTCACTGGACAATGCAGGGAGACAAATGGCTTTGGGGGGGCACCGACAATAATAGCGGCATGCTTGTGGTGGGGCCGAATCGCAAAGGGATGTTATCGAGAGTAGGTCGCATGACCCCGGGAGACATGCCTCAGTTTGACCCGGCTATGCGAATGGCAGCAGCGGGGCTCGCTCGAACTCCTGCCGCAGTGAAGCACTGCATTATCATCAGCGATGGCGATCCAGGCCCCCCTGCCACATCAACCATACAATCGTTCAAAGATAATAAAATCACGATCAGCACCGTTGCTGTAGAGTCGCATGGTCTGAGCGACAGCAAAAGACTCAGGGAAATTGCAGAGGCAACCGGTGGGAAATACTATTCCGTCGCCGATGGACGTGCACTGCCGCGTATCTTCCAGAGGGAGGCAAGAAGAGTAGCTCGACCTCTCGTCTACGAACCCGAGGGTGGTGCGACTCCTCAGATTATCTTTCCTCACGAATCACTGCAGGGCATTGATCGAACGCTACCACCCATCAGCGGATTTGTCCTCACACAAGCCAAGCAGAGTCCGCTGGCCCAAATCTTGATCCAATCTCCTAAACCGCAATCACCTGAAAATGCAACAATAGCGGCGGTGTGGACCTATGGGTTGGGTCGCACAGCTGTCATCACGACTGATGCAGGTGCTCGATGGGCGACCAGCTGGACAAGCTGGGACGGCTATCCAAAACTTTACAGTCAGATCGTCCGCTGGCTGATGCGACCAACGGGAGATAATGGTCAATTCAGCATCGCCTCAACCGTTCGCGACGGAGAAGTTCAAGTCGTCGTCAACGCTTTGTCAAAAGATGACAACTATCTTAACTTCCTCGAGATGCAAGCGACCGCGATTGACCCCGAACTGAACCCTGTTCCGCTTCGTTTACGTCAGTCAGCTCCAGGTCGTTACGTGGGTTCATTTCCAGCTGATCAGAGCGGCAGCTACTTTGTGAATGTCGTTCCTGGAACAGGCAATGCGCCACTTAACACCGGCATCACGGTCCCGTATAGCGAAGAGTACCGGATGCGGAAATCGAACCTCAGCCTGATTGATTCACTTGCGCAGCAACAGCCTCAGGGAGGTACTGCTGGACAGGTTCTACCAGCGCTTGAAGCAGAGGTAACCGAGAGTCTTATTGGGACCGATGTGTTTAGAAGTGGGCTAGCGCCAGCAAGAAGCATTCAAGATGCTTGGCCTTGGTTTGTTCTGGTTGCATCGTGTCTTTTTCTTGCTGATGTTTTCGTTCGACGCGTCACCATTCACTTTGACTGGTTGAAAAACCTGTTTTCCAAACAGGATCAAGCAGCAATGGATCAACAAACCAAAAGCCGTTTGGAAAGCCTGAACCAAACAAAACAAAAAGTGGGCAAAACAAGGCAATCCCAAGGTGGCCTACGATTTGAGCCCGATGTAAATCCATCACCACTTGGCCCAGAATCAAAAACATCAAGACAAAAGCCAGAATCCACCACGTCAGAGAATCCATCAATGAGTCGTCTTAATGAGCAAAATCATTCCGACACTCGCTCCGAGGGAAATGGCGATAGCAGCAAGAACTACACCGAACGGCTGCTCGAAGCAAAACGCAGGGCGAGAAAAAAGTAGTTGAGCAGATGGATGAACAGGGAACACGACGTGGTCAATCGATCTCTGCTCATTCCAAGCCCCCACTTTACGGCTTACCTACACCAGTACCGAAGGACTTTCAGGTAGTTCGTTAAATTGTGCGGACTGGAGAAAGAAATCAACATTCGCTGAGGTGACGAATCATCATGAGTTTGCCAGAAGTGATGATTTTGAGACCAATTTACCGCGAAGCACCGCTTGAAATGCAATCTTAATATTAGTCGACGCGAAAACTGTCGATTCAAATAACCACGTGAAAGGCTATTGCATTTGGAATCATCGATTCGAATTGATGATGCTATCGCCAGGATGGTGAATCCAGAGCAAATTGAACCTTTCGTGCAGTCCGAACACCGAAGTCGACTGCATTTAACGAGTTATCTGCCACA
>CAXQOB010000211.1:0-5903 GCA_964225475.1 Candidatus Nitrosopumilus sp.
TCATGCACGGCGCTGCTTTCAAGAGCTGGCCTTTGCTAATCGAAAAACTGGATCAATGGGGTGCAAATGAAGAAATCTGGAATCAGAAAAACCAAGATGGGTGGACTCCACTGATGATTGCTCAAGGGCACCGCCCGGGCAATTTCCGGCCCTCTGAAACGACAATGATTGCGATTGAGAGGCTGCTGAAACGCAGCGATCGCGCATCGGCATCAACCAAACAGCCACATTAAGTAATCTCCAACGCCATACCTTGAACCTTGTGATTACCAAACTGCAAAGCGACTTCGGCACTGGGACGCAGATTGTGTTCAAACAAGTTCGCCAAAACATCGATTAAACATAACTCACTTCAATTATTCTCGATAATCATGAATCGATACCCCCTCTTCACACTGACCGCCACCGTTTATGCCTTCGGGTTCTTTGCCGCTTTGGATATCCAGCATTCATCCTTCGGCCAAGAAAAGTCGCCGAATGCCATTACTCCGGTAGAAAACCTTCCGATCTGGCCTGACGTAGCGCCGTCAGAGACATCGAAGAATCCCGGGGTCGCCCTAGCAAGTAGGAAAACGGATAATCCACTCATCACTCGGATTGAAAAAATCACTCAACCAACGATCGATGTTTTCCCGGCACCTGACCCAAATGGGAGTGCCGTCTTGATTTTGCCCGGTGGTGGATTTCGGTACGTTGTCACCGATCTTGAAGGATCTGAAGCGGCAAAGTGGCTTAACGACCTCGGAGTCACCGCATTCGTCCTACGCTATCGCACAAGCGAAGTTCGCGAAGGAGCTTGGAAGCGTTCGCTACAGGATAGCCAGAGGGCGATAAGCCTCGTTCGCGCCAAAGCAACTCAGTGGCAGATTAATCCAGAACAAATTGGCCTTCTTGGGTTTTCAGCCGGAGGACAAGTTGCGTCCATCCACCTTACGTCCACCGAGAGCACTTACGAAAAAGTCGACGACATCGACGAACACTCCTCTCGTCCTGATTTCGGAATTCTGATCTACCCATGGCGTATTTACGATGAAGCCGAAGACCGCTTGATCGACCCTATCTCAGTAACGAAAACGACACCACCGACCTTTCTCGTTCATACGCACGATGATGCATCAACGTCACTTGGTGCCGTGATGTTCTATGCAAACCTTAAGCGGAAAGAGGTTCCGGCTGAGATTCATGTTTACCAAAATGGCGGACACGGCTACGGAACACGTACACGGCCAAATTCTGCGATCGGAACATGGACGGATCGAGCAACACAATGGCTAAAGATTAATTCATTACCCGATTGACCGTAGCGAACGGTGATCGACGCGTACCGTTAGTTGAATCGACGCGATCCCGAAAGTCATTACTTGTCAGCACGGATGGGAATAACTCGCAAACAGTCGGAGCTGCGTCGACAATTCGCGCAGATGCAAACCAGTAAACTTTTGCGTCCACGATCAATAGTTAACCACTGCTGTAA
Organism: Candidatus Nitrosopumilus sp.; assembly: GCA_964225475.1. GTDB lineage: Bacteria > Planctomycetota > Planctomycetia > Pirellulales > Pirellulaceae > Rubripirellula. The sequence continues at coordinate 1,475 of CAXQOB010000211.1, forward strand.
CTATTGAATCGCAACTCGATCACTTCCTATCAACTCGACTAAATCTGGCCAGTCGTAGTTTTCCAATACACCGTGCACGGAGCTGTCAAGCATACCCTCCGGTGCATTTAACCCTACCACCTCCGACCATGAAACAGGCAATTGACTCAGTGTGAGCCGACTAAAAACTCGGTCTGTGATCGCCGCAGCATGAAGGGCGACCAAACCGGTTTTTCCTGAAGCGATCAATTCAACTTTCTCTTCCCCGCGGTCTTTTTTTCTTGAAATGTTTTGATCACTGCCCACATAAGCTGCGGCGTCAATCAGATCCTTAACTTGAAGGCCGAGAATTGATTCACCTAACAGATAGGCCAGATAAAAGGTTTTCCAATCAGTCAACGTTGCATCCGGCTTTGCAGTCGATGTCAGCCCTTGCCCCGCCAGATCCAACATCATCACGTTCGCACCAGATTTGAAGCGTGATCCAATCATCTTCTCATCGGTAAGACCTCCTTCAATTCCTCCATCATGCAGCAGAATGCACCATCGATCCGTAAGCTCCGCTTGTCGAATTACTGCCGCTGGAATTTGACGACCTTTCGTGACAAGCATCCCAACTTGCAAGTCACCAACCTCGAGGTCCAGGACCCCTCGTTCAATAAATCTGGGCTCCGCGCTTACTTCTGAATTGAAATTGATGACTCTTCGGATTGTCTGCCGCTTTTCTGAATTTGATTGTTGCGTCCACGTCACACGCCGACGCTCTGCTAACATTTGACTTCTTTGATGATTGAGATCAATCACCGACTTCTCATCCTCCAAGCTAGTCAACACCTGGCCCGTCTCTGTGCACAACAGGTCACTTGGTTGCTGGAGCGTTAGATCGATCGGATCTACTGGCTCGTCCACTCCCATTAACCAGCGTTTCATCCACTGTGTTATGGTTGCCAAACCCTCAGGTTGAACACCATGATTTCCCTCTATTTCCACTAAGTCGACTCGCTCTGAAAATCCCAGCCGACCGTAGATTTGCTTTGCTTGCCGGAAATTATCCCAGCTTCCGTCGATGTCAAAAAAATCTTGAGTGGTGGAACTAATGAGCGTCGGCTTCGGCGCCCTCATCAAGACGTAATCGGGCTGGTCCAGACCATCCATTAATTGAGCAAATAAATTCTGCTCAGCATCCTGAGGTCCTATTGTCTCAATTAATCTTCGGAAGGTTGTGAGATAACACGCTGGGGCGGCGCACGTTACACGATCATCCAACGCCATGACGTAGCTCGTTAACGTTCCGCCCCCGGAGCACCCGGTATAGCCAATTCGGTCGGAGTCAATCTCAGGGCGAGAAACAAGGTAATCAATTGCACGCATGCCATCCCAGATGCGGTAGGTTGCCGTGTTGAGCCCAACGAGTGTCGATCCAACACCAATAAGCATGTGCTCTGTCGTGGTGCCTCCAAACTGAACTCCTCCAGCCTCATTTAAAATCTGCGCACGCTCTCCTTGTCCGATCGGATCAAAAACCAATGCGGCCATTCCATGAGTGGCAAACATAGCACCAAAACGCTGGTTGTAATCCGCAGTCTTTGCCGTTCGACTATGACCACTGGATACGCATATCCCAGGCACGGGATCATCTACGCTCGCTTTTTTTGGAAGATAAAGGTTTGCAGTGATTCGATGATGAGGCCGACTATCAAAAATCACCTTTTCAATTTGGTAGGATCCAACTTCAAGCATGCCGACTTGTCTTGAATTTAGCGGTGAGCGTTCAGGAAATCCACCTAAACCTTTGACCATCGATTCTCGGTGCTGCTGCTGATAGGATTGGATCAACTGAGGCGTTTTCACCTGACCGAGGCGTTCCAACCTCTGGTCCAGAGCCTGGTAAGCGACTTGCTGAAGGTGAGTGTAAACATTGACCGAAGCACGATCTTCTTGTTTAAAAAATGACTGCCACTCCGCCCCCTGCGACACACCGATTGAAATCGCCAGCGACACACAGGCAGTAAGTACATTCGCAAATAACTGATTAAACATTGCCATACAGCCCTTCACTGAGTGATTTGAAAGACGACGATCCCCTCTCCGTTTTTCAGGTGTACCAACAAGATATCAGGAATCAATTACCGGATGTAAAAAAGAATACTGACAACACTGACCCGTTAAACGTTATGTCAGACGTGGACTTAAAACAACGTGACCTGCTTGCCGACACGCTCGACATTTGGCGTGAATCACGAGCCCCACTCAGCGTGGACGGTGAGAAACTTACCTGCCGATTCCAGAGAAGAGAACACCGTTTGGCTGGCGTTTACGAAAATCTCGTTTCAAAGACCATTACCTCGAGTGCACGCATGACGAGCGTATCAAGGCACAAAAAAACCGCGGTCACGAAAAGTTCGTCACCGCGGCTATCTGGCATGAATGATTCAAAAAGCTCTAGCGTTTTGTCGATGTCTTCGCTTCTGCTTTTCTCAGCTCATACTCCACTTTTCGTTCAACGATTTGATCAATGCGTGCTGAGTCGACGACAAAGAATTGTGGATCATCAATTGCAAAAGGTGTCGACCACGTCCGTCCATCATTGCGGTTGCAGATGTTGAAGAAAAACGAAGTCACGCGTTCAGCCTCGTACCCATAAGGATGCTGACTCACCATCAGATCGCGTACGGTAAGATCTTCGACACCCTGCCGTGCAAAGTAATGTATCTTGCCATCGGGACTCACCGACATCCCAAACGTCCACCAACCGAACTGCTCAGCGGGAATTTCCTTGACAGGAAAATCGTATCCCTTTGAATTTGCACGGACTTTCAGTAGTACCGAATCTTTCTCAATCCCGCGTGTCGTTTTACTTCGAAAGTGAACCCAAATCCCGGGCCAGTATGGCTCGTTCTGCAAGGAAGTTCCGATGGAGAAGAGACCTGTTCTGGGTTTTTCTGCGGTGGTTCTAACACCCAGACGCATTCCAAAATGGGGTCCAGTGCGATCTTCCCATACGTCAGGGTGAGGTAAGTAAAGTCGCACAACGCAGTTAGGCATCTCACTGGCACGAATGGAGGAGCCCAGTCGTGTCGATACATTAAGGATAAGATCATCCTGCTGCACATCGAAAGACTGTTCGCCGGGCACACCGGAATGCATTGTTGTTATCTGCAACGATTGCTCGCTACCGGGCAAACCATTTGCAGGAGTCGGGATGACCATCAAAGAATCTGGTTGACCGCGCTCCGGCCCTTCAGACCAGCGACGGTTTTTTGAATAGGCCAACGGTCCATAAGTTCGCTCATTTTGCTCTCGTGAGCTCTTCGGCATGTTGTGAACAAATTTCCAATCGGGATCTTCAAAATTATCGCCGACGTATTCAATCTGCTTTCCTTTACCGGGAACAGGAATGATCGCCTGAATGGGCGGTTGGTTCCGGAGATACACAGGCGATTGAGCCTCAAGAGAGGAAGTTTGTAACATCATGGCACCAATGATGACGCACAGAAATCCAGTCGATGTAAGTGGTGAAAATCGCATCATGCTTCGTTTGTCGGAAAGGGGCGGTGAATGTCCAACTCTCAGAAGAGGAATCGGATGATCGCCAAAAACACTTCACCACCCACCATCAGTCACACAATGATTTAACCGGGAGAGGGAAGCAAACTCCCGTCATCCGTCAAAACCGGACCAAACGGCCTTCTCAGGTCCGTGAACTCATCTCAAAAGCCACCACATCCCCAGCAATCACATCCCCTATAATCGTCAGATCAAGTGAGTCATCGGCTAAGGTCTGCCAAGACCTTGTCTGCTAAAACAAGGCGAGTTAACTGCTAATCACTTAACGCATTGACCGAACAGTCCGTGAGCGTCGGCGGATTGGAGTCCTCAAAATGCGACACTCAGACTGGTCAGATTGGAACCACGGGAAACAGATGAAAACCAGACTCCCAATTCACGCCCTCTCGTTTTGTTTGGCATTGGCGACAGTCGTCATGATCGATGCAAATGCAAATGCCGAAAACTGGCCCAACTGGCGTGGTCCTCGGGGCGATGGAACGGTGAAAGATCGCCTGCCAATGCAATGGGATGGAGAAACAGGCAAAAACATCGCATGGAAAACGAAGATTCCAGGCAGTGGGCACTCCAGCCCCATCGTTTGGAATGACTCTTTATTCATTACCAGCTGCAATCAAGAAACGGGTCAGCGGCAGCTGCTGAAATTTGATCGTCGGGATGGCGAGATTCAATGGAAAGCAATCGTTCTTGACTCACTGTTAGAATCGAAGCACGCGTTAAACAGCTTTGCCTCGGGGACACCGGCCACGGATGGAAATTTAGTCTTTGTGAGTTTCCTAGAAGTTGGCGAGAAACAAATCATCGCGCCCAATGTAGGAAATGAGCGGTTGATCTATCCTGGTACCATGGTTGTTGCAGCCTTCGATTTCGAGGGCAATAAACG
>CAXQOB010000212.1:0-6817 GCA_964225475.1 Candidatus Nitrosopumilus sp.
TCGACATCAAACGTCCAAACCGACTTCATCAGTACGTGGTGCTGTGTCTTGATCGAGCGACAGGTCAGGTGAAGTGGCGGCAAGTGGCAACGGAAAAGGTGCCACACGAAGGCGCGCACAATGATAAGGATTTTGCCTCGGCATCCCCGCTGACCGATGGTAAACATCTTTGGTGTTGGTTTGGCTCCGCTGGATTTTTTTGCTTTGATCTTCAAGGGGATTTGATTTGGCAACGAAGCCTTGGTGAAATCAAAGTGGGCTCAAGTCTCGGCGAGGGGGTATCACCGGTTTTAGAGGATGGGAAAATTGTGGTGGTTCGCGACCACTCGGGACAAAGCACCATTGAGGTTCTCGACGCTGCCTCGGGCCAAACCGTTTGGAAGCGGGATCGCCAAGAAGGCAATGCATGGGCAACCCCTCGAATCGTGAAGCATTCAGGGAAAAAACAAGTGATCACAGCGGCTTCCAATGCAATTCGAAGCTACGACCTTGATACGGGAAAGGTGATTTGGCAGTGCAGTGGATTGAGCGGTAACGTTATCCCCTGCCCTGTCGTTCATGGAGATAACGTGATTTGCATGAGTGGGTATCAGGGCTATGCCGCCCTCTCGATACCGTTATCCCTCGAGGGCGATGTTACAGAATCTGAACGCATTAGTTGGACCAAGGAACGAGCGACGCCCTATATTCCATCGCCTGTTCTGTACGATGGCTTGCTTTTTTACAATCAATCCAATCAGGGCATCGTGACTTGTCTCGATGCCGCAACCGGCGAGGAGATGTTTGGTCCAAGCAGACTTGGGCAACTTGGAAACCTCTACGCCTCACCTGTTGGTGCGAATGGGCATGTCTATTTCTGTGGTCGTGATGGTGCGGTCGTCGTGATCAAGCGTTCGCGAGAGCTGGAGATTGTCGCTACGAATCGTTTGGACGATCGTTTTGATGCCTCACCCGCCATTGTGGGTGATCAGATTTTTCTTCGAGGGGCAAAGTCACTCTATTGCATTTCGGAGCAATGAAAACCAAAGTTCGAAGAGAACAATTGCAGTCACAGGTTGATTGCTAAGCTTTCGTTTCCGGCCTTTGCGTCCCTAGGCGAAGTGGCTTGCGCGAATTGTTCGAACGGCCCTCCAATGCTATCAAAGCCTGCTTTGGAATCTGACTTGGCCTTGATTAACAAATCTCGTTAAACTGCCCACTTTACGCCGTCGTGCAACGGGTCCAATTCAGCAGTTGCGATCGGAGCACCGCTGCGGGGTTTCGCGTCAGGTTGAATGGATTGGAATAGAGCGAGAAGGTGACACTCGGGATCGATGGGTCCTTTTGAGTCGTTGCGGGGCTTGGTTACATGGAGAGAACCAGTGTCAGGCGAATCATTTCGTTTTTTGCATGCCAGCGATTTTCATCTCGAAAATCCATTGGCGGACTTAGATGATTGCCCGGAGCATCTAACGGACCTCGTCGTGCAGACGCCGAGAAACGCATTTGAATTGATGGTCGAGGCAGCGATTGAGGAACAAGTTGATTTCGTGATCTTATCCGGTGATCTCATCAATCCGGAGACTGCTGGACCCTATGGCATTTCTTTGCTTCTTGGTGGGTTTGAGCGACTGAAAGAGGCCGGCAAGCAAGTTTTTTGGTCTGGCGGTCTATCGGATGTTTCCGCTCGCTGGCCGGATTCAATTGACCTTCCAGATAATGTTACGGTTTTTTCACCCACCCAGACTCAGGTTGTTTCTGTTCAACGTGGGGGGCGATGGATTTGTCGGGTAATCGGCAGGAGTTGCTCAGGGGATCCAGTTGTTCGAACACAGGATTATCAGGTCGACTCATCTGAACTTTTCACCATTGGAGTCGGCTACGGTGAGGTTACCTCCGAAACGTTGACTGAAAACCGATTCGATTATTGGGCGCTTGGTGGTCTTCATCAGAGACGAGTGTTTGAGCAAGGTAATGATTGCATCGCCGTTTATCCTGGAACACCGCAGGGGCGTAGTCTGAGTGAAACCGGGCAGCACGGCTTTGACGTGGTTGATGTGGATGTTAACCAGAAGATCCGAATTCAAAATCAATCTGCGGATGAGTTCAGGTATTGTAGGGTCACCTTTAATGAACAAGAGCTTGCGGCTGTAGGATGCATCGAAAATCTGATCGGTGAAAGGATTTATCGACTCCAAGGCGAGCACGGAAGTCGTCATCTTTTGATTGCCTGGGAGTACGAAGTCGAGGACGCTCGTGCAATGAGTGAACTTGGTGATGTGAATCAGATCTTGCAGTGGGCTCGCACGGAATACGGGCAGGGCATTCCCTGCGCCTGGTCAATTTCAATCCAAGTCAAGCCTCCGAAATCTTATCCAAAAACGTGGTCTGATGAGGACACGATATTAGGGGACTTTCTTCGCGTTGCTACAAACTACCGGGTCAAAGAGAATCGGTTGCCCAATCTTACGGGAATGGTTGAAGAGCATCCCGAGATTCGTGCAGGCACTGCGATGAGGCTGGCAGAAGTTCCTCCGCATCGTGTGACGGAAACGTTGAGCCAAGCAACACGTGTAGGTGTTGAATTGCTTCGTGGTGGTCAGTCGCCCGGAGGCAATAGCCGATGAAGGTCAAAGAGATTCAGATTGACGGATTTGGCGTGTGGACCGGACTTTCGGTTGAAGCGTTAAACGATGGTATGACCTTGTTTTACGGCCCCAACGAGGCTGGAAAAACAACGTTGATGCAATTTCTGCGTGCCATGCTTTACGGGTTTTCTGGTGAGCGACGCGAACGCTATTTCCCGCCTGTTTTTGGTGGCGGTTCTGGCGGCTCTCTGAGGATTTCTGGCCCGGGCGGTGGCTATCAACTGATTCGTCATCTTGATCGTGAAGACGATGAGGGTCTTGGTCGGCTACAGGTAACGAGCCCGGATGGTTCGCGACAGGGTCAGCATCGCTTGGCAACCATACTGGGGCAAATTGACGAGCAGATTTTCTCGAATGTCTTCGCGATCGGCCTGAAGGAGTTGCAAGAGCTAAGTTCTCTGGACGATACAGCTGCAGCTGACGAATTGTACAAGTTATCCAGTGGCCTGGACCGTGTTTCTCTGGTCGATGTCATGCGTGACTTGAGAAACAGTCGCGCGGATTTGGTGGGAGATGATGCCCCAAGCCGATCAGGTCAAGCTGCAAAGATTTGTCAACTTCTTTCTAAGCGTGAGCGTCTCCGAGACGAAATTGGTGAGTTGATTCGTGGTGGGCAACGCTGGAACGATTTGGCTCTTCAGCAAAAGAGTCAGCAAAAGGAGATAACAGGATTAACGAATCAGATTTCATCGCTTGAGCGCGAATCGCGATGTATTGAAGTTTGCATCGGAGTGCATGATCTTTGGAGCCAACGTCTTGATATCGCCTCCAAGATCAAGAAGCTATCCGCTGGACCGATGCTTCCCGACGAAGCTCCGCGTCAGTTGAAGGAGATTGAGTCAGAGATTGAGCATAGCGAAATCCAGCTAGAAGAAGTCAAAGAGAAAAGACGCGAAATACGGCGCACCGCAAAGCAGTTTCCTGTTCTTCGCGGACTTTCCGAGTTTAAGGCTGGGATCGAAGCTGCATCCCAGCAGATCCCTTGGCTTGAGAATTTGGACGAGCAGATCGCTCTGCTTGAAGATCAACTGCAGAAAGGGAAAAAGCAAGTCGAGTTAGATTCAGCTCAATTGGAGTTTGGTGAGCATCGTTTTCATTCTTCTAACGCTGATCAGCAGGGAGAGTTGCCAGATTTATCGCGTCAGTCGCTCGCCAGACTTGCACAGCCAGCACGGCGTGTTAAGCAGCAGTTGTTTCTGATCCGTCAGGCGCAGTCTCAAGCTACGGAGCACCGCAGTCATGCCGACCGGCTTGAGGGGATTCTCAGCAAAGTGCTTGAGAAAGCAAACGTCAGTGATTTACAGGTTGCCATCCGACAGCAACAGGATGATCTCAAGCAAATTCATGCTCGCATTCAGTCAAGCGAACAGCTGTATCAGCTCAAAAAGAGATACCGAGAATTGGAGAGACTCGCAGTGGATTTAACCACCGCAGTGGCTTTACCTGTCGATCGCGTGATTTTGCTGGCGGTGCCGTTTGTGTTCGGCGCGATCCTGTCGCTCTATGGTCTTGCACATCTTGTCAGTTTGACGTCATTCGTTCCGGAACCGGACGCGAACTGGGGTATGCTGTGCGTTCTTATGGGTTCGATTGGGTTGTTGTTGTTTCATTTCGGAAAAGACAATGGTCGACGCCAGACTGTGATGGATCGAGATCAATGCGAACGGCAGATTGAATCCGTACGCAGGCAGATTCGGGACCTTCAGGTTGAGAATGATCGAGAGGATTCCTCCTTGTTCTCTGGTGAAGAGTCGCTCGAGGTACGCGTGCGTGCCAAGGAATTAATGCTTGCAGAGCTTGAATCGGTTTTACCTACCTTTCATCAGCACCAAGCGGCTATCAAGGCTCATGATGCCGCAATGGCTCAAGCCAAGACCGCGGAGAAGGATCTGCAACGGGCTCGCGAGGTCTGGGGGCATGCTCTCGAATCCCTTGGGCTCAGTCGCTCCACTGCACCCGAAAAAGTAAAGACGCTGGGGGCAGACTATGATCGCTTGCAGTTAAGTTACCGACGTCTTCAAAGCCTGGAATCTGAATTGCAGCAGCGTCAGGAGGAACGTCGTTTGATTTCCGAACGAATTACCTCATTGTATACGGAGTTTATGGAGTCCCGAGCGAACGACTCTCGCGAGCTCGCCGGTTCGAATGCAGATGATCTTGGGGGTCTCAATTCAACACGTGCTCGGACAGGTCCGCTCGACCAACTTGGTTATCTCCAAGATGAATTGCATCGCCAGTTGCAATTGGTGAAGCATCGAAGTGAATTGAAGGTACAGGATCAAGGTTACAAGAGACAGCAGCGGCAGTATCTGCAATCCTGCGAGCGATCGAAGAACCACCGTGATTCGCTTTTCGTTAAATGCGGTGTCTCAGGAGATGAGCAGTTTTATCATCTTGTTGATTTAAAGGCGGAGTTGCTGGAGCTTACTCAGCGGCATGAACAGGTCGATCAGACCATCAAGCAAATGATTGGCGTAAATTTTAGTGAGCAGGAAATACAGGAGCATCTACAAGAAGCGACCATCGAAGATCTGGAGAAACGTTGGGAGAATTTGACCACACAGTTGTCTGAAACTGAGCAGCGCGTCTCGGATTTGCGAACCCTGACCGGCGAGATGACGCAGGAAATGAAGCATCTAAGTGAAGATGCTCGACTTGCTACTCGTCGTTTTGAGCTGGCTTGTATCGAACGAAAAATTGATTCAATGACCCAGCAATGGCAAGCTTCCGCGATGGCAAGCTTCTTGCTTGAGGACGTCTGTGCTACGTTTGAGAAGGAGCGACAGCCCGAGACACTCCGTGAAGCTTCCGCCTTCCTTCATCAGCTCACCAGCGGAAAGTATCAGCGTATTTGGACACCCCTTGGTACAAATCAGCTCAATGTGGATGACGCATCGGGTAACACGCTGAGAATTGATCTTTTAAGTCGGGGAACCCGAGAGGCTGTTTTCATTTCCTTGCGTTTGTCATTGGCGGCGTCCTACGCAAGGCGGGGAGTCACGTTGCCGTTGGTTCTCGATGACGTTCTCGTGAACTTTGATCGCGAACGTGCGATGGATGCCGTGAAGACCTTGCAGCAATTTGCCAACCAAGGTCATCAGGTGATGATGTTTACTTGCCACGAACACATTGTTGAAATGTTCCAAGAAATTGGAGTGGAAATACGCATCATGCCCGCTCATGGGGAGCCTGGCAGCGCAAAGCTTCTCTCTGAGTCAAAGCCGCTCGCGTCGAAGCAAAAGCAAAGTCAATCCGATTTATCCGGTAATCATGTCCACTCTTCAGAGGTTGGATCCGCCGAGCCCGTCGACATCTCGGAATTGGATGATGATGTCGAGGGTGAAAAAGCGTTGCAGAAAGGTGACAATTCCGGCGAATCAATCTTAATCCATTCTCTTTCGAAAGCGGCTTCGAAGCGCGCAACTGAGAGTGAAGTGAAAGAGCAGCGAGATGATCCAAATTGCGAGGATGATTTAAGACAGCCTCAATTACCGCTGACAGGCCTGCAGTTAGATCAAATTAAATCTGATAACGAGAGGCAGCCAGTTGTCGATGGGCAACCTACTTCAAAGACTGACAATACTTCTTCCCGGCCGCTGGCCGCTGGCATGCCATGGGCTTGGTTTGAAAAAACTTCCTCCGAAATTGCGGATGCTGCGAGTCGCGTGATTCATGGTATTCCTGATGCCGGTGTTTCAGAGATGCACACTGAACCTCGTGCGGTGGTGGACTCGGTCGTTACCTTGCGCGAGACTCCTGTTTCGATTTCTCCTGATACCGCCTCTTTGAAGGTAGCGAATCCTGACGGGGGTGATTCCCTGACTGCGGATCGGCAGCTTGATCGTTCTGAAACATACCAGGCGATTGAGGTGAAGGTTGGGGATCTCCCCGGTGAGCAGAACGAGATTGACGCCGCTGCCGAGCACGATTCGTCGACCAAATCGGAGTCTCAGGCAGATCAGTGGATTCATGAGGAAACGAGTGTCCAATGGGAGGACGCCGAAGCCGAGCTAGAAGAGACTGAACACGAAGATGCTGAAGCCGAGCTTGAAGAGGCTGAGTACGAGGATGCTGAGGCTGAGCTTGAAGAGACTGAATACGAAGATGCCGAAGCCGAGCTAGAAGAGACTGAACACGAAGATGCTGAAGCCGAGCTTGAAGAGGCTGAGTACGAAGATGCTGAAGCTGAG
>CAXQOB010000213.1:0-12430 GCA_964225475.1 Candidatus Nitrosopumilus sp.
GCCTTTAGATTCACCGCTGATTGATCCGTTCAAGCTTACTGGACCGGAACAATCCGTACTTCTGCCTTTGGATTTTGAGACCACGAGCCTGCGCGCTGACGTGCTGCGTTTGGATGATCGTGACCAGAATCCCGGTTTCAGTCAGATGCCGGATGTGCCGAGAGATCCTGCGTTAGAGCAGTTGAGAAGCATGCCGCGCAGGCTTGTTCGGCAATCGCTTGAGAGTCCCCTCACGTTTGAAGATCTCTCGCAGCCGATTGACGATCCCGGTCCTGTTCGTGATCGTTGGGTGACGCCACACGATCAGAGTGCCAAGGCGAAGGGGCGTGGCGGCAACCATTCGGTTCCTGAACAGAAAGCGATGGGGATCGCAAGCAACGAGACCTTTATCGGAGTTGCTGGTCGTGCAGCGGGTAAAGAGCAAGTCTCCAAACCTGCGGTTGATTCAACCTACAGTGATCGAGAAGGGAATTGGGCTGCGGAGCAGGTTTTCGACGCGGGTGAACAATCCTCATCGGTCACAGGTCGGTTTATTAGCTCCCCATCCAAGCCGAGCGGGGACGCGGCTGACGACCAGGATTCTGGCAGCTCATCGAATCTCAGTCCGAGTTGGCGAGCGCTTCCTGAGATAGGCCGATCTGATCGCATGCGGCAATGGATCAAGCAGCCGTGAATTGAATTCGTGGGTGAGCCTTAAGGTTCATCACGCCGATGCCTTGATGCAATGCCGTCACACCGGACGCTGACCGGTCGGACGCTGACCGGTCGGACGCTGACCAGCCGGTTTCGTTGGTTGCAACGACATCGGGAGAACCACGCTGCGACCCATTCAGAGTAGGGTCTGTTGATTCTCTTCTGTGAGGCGTTGCACGATTTCTCGTACTCGTTCTTCAGCATGTTTCGGGGCAACGAGCGTTGCCTCCTTGGTTTGAACGACGATGAGATCCTCTACATCAATCGTTGCAACGGTATGATTGCTGTCAGAAACGATAATGCAACCCTTCGAGTCGATGCCGAGGTGTGAGCCAACGACTGTGTTGTGATTTTCATCTGGAGCATGAAGTCGTGACAGCGATTGCCAGCTTCCAAGGTCATCCCACGAAAATGGAGCCTCGATGGTGACAACGTTTGGGTATCCTTCCATCACTGCATAATCGATCGAAGTACCCTTGATCGCAGTGAATTCTTTCTCCAATACGGTGTCAAATTGTTCCGTTCCAATTGAGTCTGCGATGCAGGAAAGATGCTCGAACATCGTTGGTGCGTTTGCTTTGAGTGCATCGAGGATGGTCGATGCTCTCCATACGAAGATGCCGCTATTCCAGTAATAGGTTCCAGAATCGAGATAGGCTTTCGCCGTTGCTCGATCTGGCTTTTCACGAAATGATTCAACATCAAATGCAGCGGTGGAATGAGAGGCTTTGATTGAGCCGCCTCGTTGGATGTATCCAAATGACTCAGCAGGGTAGGTTGGTTTGATACCGAAAGTGACGATGCGTGAGGGGTCTTCAATAATGAGGTTTTCGGCTGCGGTGAGACCGAGTTGGAACTGCTCGTCGGAGCGAATGACATGATCCGATGGCATGACAGCCATGATGGCATCGGGGTCATTCTTTTGAACCAATGCGGCTGCTAGACCAATGCAGGGAGCCGTGTCTCGTTTGCAAGGCTCGCCAACAATGTTGTGGCTAGGGATTTCAGGAACCTGCTCTGCAACAGCATCGACGAGATCGCGATTGGTCAAGATTAATTGCCGTTCCGAGGGAACTAGGTCACCGAGTCGGCTGAGCGTCGATTGAAGCATCGTTTCGTCGCCAGACAGTGCGAGTAGCTGCTTTGGCTTTAATCGTCGACTGGCCGGCCAAAATCGAGTGCCACTACCACCTGCCATGATGATTGCATGAAGCATATCCAGTCCTTTGTTATCTCAGTTCATCGAGGGTTGAACGCTGTACTCCAAGCCCCTGCTGGCGATAGTGTAGGTGTTGCAAACACATTGGCCTACAGTGATTGTTCAGAGTAAGCGGCGAGAGACGGCGAGAATACCTGTCGCTTTCGTCGGGTAAGCCTCTTATTGCCCTGACTGTTCAAGCTTTTCTTTCAAGAGATCTCTTGCCTGTTTAAAGTCGGGGACATCAGGTTCCAGTTTGGTCGCCAATTCCAGCTTTTCCATTGCATCAGCCATGCGTCCGGCAAGATACAGTGCGAGTCCCAGTCGGTACTGAACGCTCGCATTCTCGGGCGCTAGTTTCGCATCTCGCTCAAGAAGTGGTAATTCCTCGCCTCGTAGCTTCTCTGCTTCCTCAAGCATTTCGGCAGCTTGAGTCGCGGATCTTTGGGAGGCTACTCGCTCAAGTAAGCTGGATAGGTTCGATCGTGGCCCGGTGGTGTTTGGTTCCACTCGTATCGCAGTGCGGTAAGCTTGGATGGCTTCTTCTGGTCGTCCCTGACCCTCACACAACATGGCCCAACCAAGGTGTGCTCCGGCACGATCAGAGGCTGCCATCAATGACTCTTTCACGTCGCGTAGCAACAGGTTGACGCGAGTTTTCTCAGAGCCGGAGAGGTTTTGGTATGCTCCCGATGCGACCAGAACGCGTGCGGCTTCATTTCGCAAGAGACGTGTTTTACTTGAGAGAATCGGTAGTAATGACTTACGGGTTACCGAGGCGGGAGCATTCATGAACAGATTGATAGCCGCAGCCATGACTAACGGAGATTCTGATGATTTTTTTAGAATGGACACCGCAACAGGAAAGGCGTTTGGCGTCCCGGTGGCAGCAAGCTCATTGAGGGCCGACGCCCGTGCGATTGCCGGGGTTTGTGCGTCCGTCTGATTTGCTAGTTTTAGCATTGATTTGATCGATTCCGTGAGGATTTCAGGGTCGGAGGATTCCTGTGCTTTCCTGAATTCTGAAATTGTCTCAGCGAAGTGAGTCGGCTTTTTTCGTTCGCTTCCGTACCAGGTTTCGCATGCGTCATCGCACCACTGATCTGTTTTAGCGAGCAGGCCGGCAATCTCCTGATCGCCATCCTGCGCTTGCTGTAGCCAATCTGCATACTCTTTGAGAGATTGAGTCTTCTCAGCTGGCAAATCCTTGAGTTGATCTTTGACGTGGCATCCGCTGCATGCATTCGGCGTTCCAATCGAAACCGAAAGGTCTGGCCTTGGGACCCGCAGGCTGTGATCGCGACGAGGGTCGACTGCCATATAAGTTCGCTCAGGCATATGGCAGTTGACACACTTTGCTCCCTCCGTGCCTGGGACATGATGGTGATGGGACGGCACATCGTATTTGCCGGCAGCATGCTGATGACATGAGGTGCAGGTCTTGTTACCTGGATGCTTTAGTTTTAGTGAGTGAGGATCGTGGCAATCGGTGCACCGGATTCCTTTGTGATACATTTTGCTTTGGATAAAGGACCCATAGACATAGACTTCGTCCTTGATTTGCCCGTCATCGAAGTAGGTTTCTTCTTGAAGCAATTCGAGTTGGAAATGATCACAGAACTGATCGCCTGCATGAAAGTCTGTGTCCAGTAGTCCTCTTCGGCTGTGGCAGGGCGCGCAAGTTTGGATTTGTGGTTCAGGGTCTTCGCCCTTTAGCTTGGCTAGTCCAAATCCGTAGCGGCGGTCCCAAAAGACGGAATTTGACTGTGCGAGTTCAACATGGAGGCTACCGGGGCCATGGCATGCCTCACAGCTGACATCAATCTCCGAAAAAGTAGTGTGGTATTGGTTGGTTTTCGTGTCAAAGTTCCGTTTAAGGTTTGTTGAGTGACAGTCGGCACACATGGTTTGCCATCTCTGTCCGATACCAGTCCAATGCAAAGGGTCGTCAGGTTCGAGTTTGTCTTTGACATCCGGTGGTCGCAGGTAAAACCATTCTTCCTTTGCGGTGTCCCAACTTAGACGAAGCACCTGCACGCGAGGAATCTCCGAATCGGGCATGCCAGGAGTCCGGTCGAACTCCACCATGTACTGCTGAAGCGGGTCGACACCAAAAACGTACTTGACGTGGAAGTCACGCATTTCCCCTTCTTCACCTTCTGTGTGGATCATGTAGCGATCCCCATCACGGAACATTCGGCTCACGACGCCGTCACGTTCAAACGTGGCGTTATCAAAGTCCGCAAGAACGGTGTCTTCGGTCGCAAGGTCCATCGCAAGATCGTGATGAGATCCGATATAGGATTCTGCTTCTTCTTGATGGCATTGAATGCAGGAAGATCGACCTACATAGGTTGCTTGAAGACCCTCCGGTTGCGCTGACCAATAGTCATTAAAGAGGTAAGCGACAACGACAATGCCCATGAGACCGGTGGCTTGGGCAAATCGATTCTTCACGATTTTCGAAGGAGCAGACAAAGGATGAGCTTGCGGAAATAAGTGGGTACGTTTCCTCTGGATTGTATCATAACCAAGTCAGATTCAATCCCCTCGATGAGAGCGATCACTTTGCGGAATCGCTCAAGTAGAAGGCCCATGGAATCGCCAATTCTGGCGGTGACTGGCTACTTTGAGCCCTCTTTCGAATCGGAACCCGAAGATTCCACAAGGATCTCCCCAGCTTTTGCCCGCAATTGCTGTATCAAGGTAACCTCCTCCAGCCCAATCTCTGGTTGCTTTTCCAGCAACCGAGCAGCTTTAAGAAGTTGTTCCGCCACTTTGACGTCACGATTACTTTTGGAATCACCAGGAGTGATTGGTGTCTCATTTCTTGGATCTGTGTCCAAAGGAGACTTAAGGTCGGCAAAGCCTCTGCTTGAGGCGAGACGCGACGAGATCGAACCGGATTGTCGCATTACCTGCAGCATTTCATCTACGATAAAGTTGCCTGTTTCTCCCTCAGGGAATTTCCCTTCCGAAGCTTCTTGGAAAACCTGTCTCGCCGCATCCTCGGTTTGATCCTGCTGTGTTAGTAGCCCATCGCTATCGGGGGAACCTTGCGAGTTTAATGCGGCACCCGGATTAGTTCTCTTAGTAGTTGCGGCGTAAGCAGAATCGGCTTGAGTAACCTGTGAGCCCCTCGCGGTGCCTTCCAGTGTTAGCCTTGTGTTTGGCTCGAGGTGTTCCGCGTCCCTATTTCCCGCAATCCTGTTTTCTATCTCCGCGTGGGGGATCGGTAAGAGTGGTAGTTGCGTAGGGGCGTGGGGCGATTGAACCTGCAAGAGTGCTGTCTCGGGTTTTACGATTGCGGAGTTCATCCGGTGTTCTCCTGGAATCACAATCCGCAGAAGCATTTTAGGGAGCGATCTCTTGAACGCAGGAAGCTTCTCGCTCGGCTGGTCTATCTCCGGCCGAAGTGGTAGTGGATACCGCGACTGTGCTGATGCCGAATCCATGTGCCATCCACCGGCAAGGCAAAACAGCAGTAGTTGAAAGCAGAAAGTTGATGCTGTTCGGGACTTGCCAAGTGCATGGACCCTGTTTGTTTTCTGCTCGTACGATTTTCTGACTGATTCTCTCAAAGAACCAGCAGTCGCCAGAGGGCCATGCATGAATGATGGCCCGGCGGTGCTGCCGATGGGCAGCACCGAGCGTTTGGGGTTAAGAGGCCAGTTGTCCATTTCTGTAACTCGATCGTTGGGGGCGCGATCGTTGGGGGCGCGATCGTTGAGCGAGTGGCATCATTGCCGTTAGCTCTTAAGTTTAACCGTAACCGCTTATTCGGCGAAGGCGAGTTTCCAGGGAGAACTTCGGTCCCGGAATGAAGCCTTAAAATTTGCGAGTGAGGACGAAAGAGGGATCAAAACCGGCCAGGATGAATCGGTCTGAGCAAGGCAATGCGTGCGAGTTGCGATGCCTCCCCGTTTTGCTCAGTGGTCATGTTTTTAATGCTCGCAAAACACGGGCTTCGTGAGTCGTGTTGGCTGAGGCTGGAGAATGTTCCCGGCTTAGGTGTTACAGGGGTTGCTTTTGAATTGAGCAGGAAACTCGAACCATACTCGCATTTCACCGATTTTTATCCGATCAAAAGGACTCGAACGTCGCAGACATTCGTTCCTGTTGGACCTGTCACGAGAAGTCCTCGCGTTTTCTCAAAGAATGTGTAGGCATCATTGCGTTTGAGAAAGTTGTCAGGTGATAGGCCTTGTTCGATGGCGTTTCGGTGAACCTGATGATCCACCAATGCACCGGCTGCGTCGGTGGGGCCATCCTCGCCGTCGGTTCCGCCTGAGATGAGGCAAACTCGAGACCATTCTTGTTCAGAGAGTTCGGCTTCCACGAGCGTTTTATAGGCCGCGAGGATAACCTGCTGATTCCTACCGCCTTTTCCCCGCTCCTCTTTTCTGCACAGAACAACCGTGGGCTCACCGCCGCTGATGAATGCGTGTTTATGAGGTTTTTTTCCATTTGTCATCTCAGGGTTAGAAATGATTTCTTCCCCTTGGTTGCCGCGGAGTTGCTCGATTGCGTTTTTTGCGAGATCGGTTCCAACTGACTCGGCGCTGCCCTCGGAGGTGGCCGCCGAGAAGGTTGTCGTGGAATAGCCAATTTGTTTCGCTTCTTTGTCTGCGTTTCGGACTGCTGTTGAGTTGTTCCCGATAACAAAAGTGTCATTGTTCGGTTCGTTTGCGTCCGGGTTGGCAGAACTTGCTTGAGCCAAGCATTGGTCATGTGAGGAGCTAGGTGTCATTGTTGCTTTCTCCTCAATCGTCTCATAGATACGCTTTGGCAGGGAGTGATCAGCGTCGTATCGGCTCAGGATCTGCAGTGCATCACTTGGCGTGGTGGTGTCAGGAATGGTTGGGCCTGATGCAATCTGATCCACAGGGTCACCGAGGACATCTGAGAGGATAAGGGTAATGAGTTGTTTTCCCCTAAAAGCACGGAGTAGTCCGCCGCCTTTGATCGTGCTTAGGTGTTTCCGAACGGTATTGAGTTCAATGATGTCAGCCCCCTTTGAGCTCAGAAGCTGTGTAACCTGAAGTTTGTCCTGCAAGGTGATGGAGGGGCAAGGAGCGGGGAGGAGCGCGCTTCCCCCACCCGAAATGAGGACAATGCAAAGGTCGCGTGGTGAGGCTGATTGAACCAGTCCTAAGATTTGTTGCGTGCCCTTAACACCCGCCGCTGTTGGTTCATTGATACCAGCAGGGCGAGCTGCATGGGCGTGAACGCTACCGAGTGCGAGTTGCGTGCCATCGGGAACGTTGATCCAGCCAGTCGAAGGTCGCCAGTCTCCCAATTGATCAAGCAAGCCTTGGGCCATAGCCGTGCAAGCTTTTCCTGCACCGACAATGATGACCCGATCAAAACGAGAAGCGTCGTAGCGATTGTTTCCAATTGTGATCTGATGTTTGTCGCAATGGACCCATCGTTTCACAAGGTTTCTTGCACGAACAGAATCCACCGCAGCGTTCCATATCTTGATTGCGTCCTCTCGGAGATGCTTCGACATGCTGGTGTCGTCCCTTCTTGCTCGACTTGCCCCTTTTGGACTTTCATTGTGCCGAAAAACTATTGTTCAACAAGCGATTATTGGTGGATTATGTGATTGTTGTCGATGCTAGGTCGGCGAGCCACATTCATAGGCGACTTGATCGTTGGCGTCGATTCAGTCAATACCTCGCGAGTCCCTGTGAAGCCGAGGGGTGCCAATACATTGCTGGCAACATCAATTTCGGACAGCACCACTCGACTCGAGTCCCGTTATTTTAATCGCGTTGCTCGGCTCCACTGCGGGCTGCTATAAACGTTGGCTATGAAGCCAGAACCAGAAAACCTCGATCGAGACTCGCTTGCCTCTGAATACTTTGAACAGTTGCCTTTTGAACCGTATCCGGTTCAAGAGGAAGCACTTCTTGCGTATTTCACCGGTGAGCAGGGTGTACTCGTCTGTGCACCCACGGGAACCGGCAAGACCTTGATTGCAGAGGCGGCAGTGTATGAGGCATTGCGAACGGGCAGGCGAATGTATTACACAACGCCCCTGATCGCGTTGACGGATCAGAAGCTCGATGAGTTACAGCGGTCCGCATTGCGTTGGGGGTTTTCTGAAAACCAGATTGGGCTGGTGACCGGTAATCGACGAGTCAACCCGGACGCGCCGGTGCTCGTGGTTGTGGCAGAGATTCTGTTGAATCGACTCTTAAACCCCGAGTCATTCGATTTTTCCTCAGTCAGCTCAGTTGTGATGGATGAGTTTCACTCTTTCAATGATCCTGAACGCGGAATTGTTTGGGAGCTGACATTAGGATTGCTTCCGAGTTCAGTTCGAACCATGTTGCTCAGTGCAACGGTTGGCAATGCTTTGGAGTTCACATCATGGTTGAATCGCGCGCATCAACGACGACTTCAGTTAGTGGTAGGGACGGAACGAAAGGTGCCGCTGCAGTATGAGTGGGTTGGAGATGATTTGTTGCCAGACTTCTCGGAGAAAATTGCTGCGGGTGATGAAATCACTCGACGAACCCCCTCGCTGATGTTTTGCTTCAGTCGATCACAGTGTTGGACGACAGCGGAGTTACTGAAGGGAAAAAAGGTAATTGACAAGCAGCGTCAGGGCGAGCTTGCTGCTTTTCTTGAAGGCGTTGATTTTTCCTCCGGTGTCGGGCCAAAGCTCAAGCAGTTGCTGATGCGAGGTGTCGGTGTTCACCACGCCGGTGTATTGCCTCGCTACCGCGGGGTTGTGGAGACCTTGTTTCAAAAGAAGCTATTGGCTTTTTGTGTCTGTACGGAAACATTGGCCGCCGGGATCAACTTGCCCGCGCGCAGTGTGGTGTTGCCCAGCCTGTTAAAAGGTCCACGCGGGAAAAAGAAACTGGTTGAAATTGCATCTGCTCAGCAAATTTTCGGTAG
This sequence comes from Candidatus Nitrosopumilus sp., assembly GCA_964225475.1. Taxonomy (GTDB): domain Bacteria; phylum Planctomycetota; class Planctomycetia; order Pirellulales; family Pirellulaceae; genus Rubripirellula. The sequence continues at coordinate 8,804 of CAXQOB010000213.1, forward strand.
AGCGGGACGGCCTCAGTACGATGACCGTGGTTACGTGTTTGCTCTCGCACACGATGATGACGTCAAGATTCATCGATGGAGGGAGAAATATGACTCCATTCCAGAAGACACGAAGGATCCCGGGTTACTGCGGGCAAAAAAACAGCTGAAGAAAAAAATGCCCAAACGTCGCAGCGATGAGGCCTACTGGAGCGAGCAACAGTTTTTGCAGCTGCAGCAGGCGGAATCTGCCAACCTAGTCAGTCGCGGGCGTTTGCCTTGGAGACTACTCGCTTACCTGCTTGGCAAAAACTCAGACGTGGAGCCGATCCGTCAGATGGTCTCGAGGCGTCTGCTTGACTCCAAGGCAATGGAGGAGGCTCAGAAGGACTTGAATCGCATGTTGATCACTCTCTGGTCAGCAGGCTATTTGGAGCTGGAACCAAAGCCCCGGCCGGCGGCCGCCAAACCCGCGTTAAAAACAGCAGCTGAAGGTAAAGCGAATCCACCAGAGTCATTAGGTGATCCGGCCGGGAAGAAAGCGACGGAAGGGTTGTTTGGAGCGATTCTCGATCAGATGCGAACGGAGGAGGATATCGAGTCAGAGGTGGTGAAAGAGGAAGAGTCGTCGTTGCTGGAGAGTCGTGGATTTGAGGTGAAGGATTATCGTCCGGTTTGTGCGCAACCAACTGATCGGCTTGATCGCTTGGTGCATCTGCGTAGCGTGAATCCACTTTTTGGTGTTTACCTTGCAGATCAGTTAGCAATCGCTGATCACAAGGAAAGAATCGCAGCTTTGGAGAGTGTGCTTGAAGTCCCGGGGACCGTCGCAAGGCTTGCTCGTTTGCCGTCACTGGATGAAATGCCCGCTGGGACTTTGGCAACCACTCGACTCGATCCGCAATTGTTGCAAATGGGTTTGGCGACGCCAGAGGAGCTTGGCGCGAAATCAAGCGATGAGGATCAAGACGAAACCTACGAGGATCGAGGGTTTGGCCGAGTGATGTTTCAGGAGCCGAAGGTTTGGCCGTTGACCATCGGAGAGAAAATCTTCCGGCTTTTCCGAAATGAATTTCCACGCGTGGATGATGTTCGCGTACGTCCTGTTTGGATCGTGGGTGAGTTACTTGAGTTTGGTGGTGATTTCAATCGCTATGTGACCGCAAGGAAACTGCAGAAGGAGGAGGGAATCCTATTTCGACATTGCTTGCGGATGATTCTACTGCTTGATGAAATGGCAAATGTTCCACCCTTTGAATCAACTGTCCAGACATGGGAAGATCCTCTTGATGACCTGGCAGCCCAGTTAACGGAAACCTGTCGAGCGGTTGATCCGCAGAGCACAGATGAGATGTTGATGGAACCAGAGCCTGAATCAGAGGCATTGGTTCTCCCTGGGAGGCGTAAACCTTACGCACGCTAAAGAGTTGTTACTCGTTTTGGCCGATTTTGTTATGGCATATGACTACTTGCCAATCATGAATGGGAAAAGACGTGATCCGATCGCGTGGTCGGTTCGCTTTTTTCTATGGTGCGCGAGTCTCGTCTATCGCTTGATTGTTATGAGACGCAATCATCAATTTGATATCGGTAAATATCGCTGTTTCAAAGCGGGTGTACCGGTGATCAGTGTTGGTAACCTAACCACCGGCGGGACCGGTAAGACACCAATTGTTTGCTATCTCGCTGGTTATCTGCGTGCTCGCGGTTTAAGAGTTGCAATCGTCTCACGTGGTTATGGGCGTGGGGATGCTGACTGCAATGATGAGGCGTTGGAGTTGTATGATCGCCTGCCAGACGTTCCGCATCTGCAAGATCCGGATCGAGTGATGTCAGCAAAGATTGCTGTCGAAGAACTTGGTGCTGAGATTATTTTAATGGACGACGGTTTTCAGCATCGTCATTTGCATCGCGATCTCGATATTGTGGCAATTGATGCCACCAAGCCTTTTGGATTTGGTCATTGCTTACCACGAGGTTTGCTGCGAGAACCCTTGAGTGGACTGAAGCGTGCCGGAGTGATTCTGCTGACTCGGGCAGATCAGGCGGACCCGGGCCGGGTGGAGTGGATTCAAAATGTGGTGCGTGAGCATTCGGGACAGATTTGTCTCGTCCAGAGTCAACACTCGCCAAGTGGACTCTTTGAAATCCCGGATACCCTGCATCCAATTGAGGAGCTCGAAGGGGCTAAAGTCGCCGCTCTCTCCGCCATTGGAAACCCACAGGCATTCGAGAGGACACTTCGCGCAGCGGGTGCAACCATCGTCTCCTCGCGAAGGCTCTCTGATCACAATCCGTTTCACCCTGAGACGGTTGACGAGCTAAGGCGATGGGTGTCTGAATTGGGAGAGGAAATTGATCAGGTGATCTGTACTCACAAGGACCTCGTTAAGCTGCAGATGGATCGGCTAGGTGGGCGGCCTGTCCGAGCTCTGCAGGTCCAGTTGCAAGTCAATCATGGGGAAGCAGAGTTGGAGGAGCGGCTTCAGGGTGTCGTCAAGCAAATCATGGAATCATCAGAGGCAAAGCGTTTGCACGCCTCTGATGACTTACTTTGATTTTGGTCCACACTCTGCTTTCACTTTTCCCCGAACGACGATTTTAGGGTCCGGTTTTCAAGTGGCCAGAGTGGGAAAGCTAACGGTTCATTTCAGCCGAGTTCATGATTTTCCACATCGCTTTTGCACCATCAAGATCATCGTGGGTCGCTTTGAGTCGTCCATAAACAACCCTCTGGTATGCTTGGACGATGCTTGATGCAGCGGACTTGATTTTCGGTTCATGCTCTGTCAGACGTCGCAAAAATTCGGAGGGTGTTTCGTCTCGCTCCCTGTTGAATCCTCGTTCTCGTGACCACGCCTCAAATGCCTGAAAGGTAATCACGATGGTTTTCGAGTCAGAGACGCCTTGCTCGAACGGATTCCGAAAGGAATGAAAGGATCGAGGTGGTGTGCTCTGCTTCTCTGGTTCTGTCTCATGGATTGCATCAGCATCCTTGTGGTCACGAATACCAAACCATTGATCCCATAGTTTTCGAAGTTCATCTTTGTGTTGCCAAAGATAAAATCCAAGAATGCCAACTAATGCAGCGTAGATCAGCAGCTTGATCAATCCACCGAGGAGGTTGCCAATCAAGGAGAGGGCGGAACTCGATTGACTGGATTGTTGTTGTTGTTGTTGTTGTTGTTGTTGTTGATCTTGGTCGTTTGTTGATTCCTGAGGTGATCTGTCGTTTTGGCCAGCAGTTTGTTTTGACGCGGGATCTGTTTCTGTATCACTTGGCTCGGAGGGATTTGATTGAGCGTTTTCGTTGTTCCTGTTCTTTTTCTCGTTTTGCTGTGATTGCTCAGGGTTTTGTTGTGATTGCTCAGGGTTTTGTGTCGATGGGTCATCGGTTTGCTTTCCCTGTGTGTTTGTGCGTTGATTTTCTGAATCGTTGTTGCCTTGGGAGTTGCCAGCAGATTTCTCAGCCGCGTTAGGTTGGTTTTCTTTGCTGCGGGGGGACCGATTGGTTTCGGGGTCCCTTGAGTCGCTTGGGTGAGTCTGCGACGTTTGGTTTTGTGTGCTGTCGTTTTGATTTGGTTTTTGACGACTGGATCGTTCATTGCTGGATCGTTCGGTGCCCGATTGTTGCTTGCCCGATTGTTG
>CAXQOB010000214.1:0-76770 GCA_964225475.1 Candidatus Nitrosopumilus sp.
TTGGATAATTGACTGATATCCGTTGTCAATTTCACCGGAACGTACTGCTTAACCTTGTTGCTTAACTCGTCAGCCTGCGCAACAAATAACACCTGCAGGGTAGTATTCAAAAAAAGAAGGACAGGAAAAACGAGGAGTCTAAATTGTTTCATGACGTACACCAGAATTAAAAAACAAAGTTAGATCTAACTATCTAACGGGAAAAGACGTCAAGCTGCCCGGCGATTCGTGAAGAACATTCGCTAGCGCCAACCGCACATGAAGAAGTTTAGTAGTATACCGGGGCTAACCACATGACCGCAGCTGCATCGACGTCATTGCGTAAAAAATCCTGAGATGAAACTACCCGAGCAAAACTAGTGGGGGTTGTTCAAAAATCGTTCCCACAGCAACATGTCGGAATCTACCGATAATACCCCAACCTAATGAAATCTCCATATCGGTGACAATCTCGCGTGATCCATCGATACTTCACATTTGCTTTCGCGTGTTACGCTCTCACTCGATACACGGACTGGTAAAGTTCGCAAGAACACTGAATCTATTGATTCAACATTGATAATTCTCGCATCCTCATCGTTGAATACCTAGCCGCAGCAGTAGTAACCTTGATGAACTTCATTACATTGAGTTCTGCAACAATCTAACAATTGATCCACATCTCTTCTAATTCAGAAGCGATAAAAACAATCCAATACATCGACATAACAATACTGATGACACAAACACTCAACATGTGGTCAAAACGAATGAGGGCAAACATAGCAATCTCATTACGACTCATTGCATTCACTAACGTTCTGTTGCTGAGCTATTCCCAAACGATCACAACAGCTGTTGCGCAAGAGAAAAATCGACCGAATATCCTATGGATTTTCGCGGAGGATACATCTCCTTGGATGGGGTGTTACGGCGACCCTGTGAACTCAGGTCAGACGCCTCATATTGACTCTCTGGCACAACAGGGCATTCGATTCTCTCGTGCATATGTCCCTGCACCTGTCTGCTCAGCTTGCCGATCGGCTCTGATGGCAGGCCAAAACCAAATTCGCATCAACGCACATGAGCACCGTTCATCTCGGGGTCCTGCAAAAATCGAGCTACCGGGTGATATCCAACTACTACCGCGATTACTTAAAGATGCAGGTTACTTCACTTTTAATGCGGGTAAGACAGACTACAACTTTGTATGGGATGAAAAAGAAACCTACTCGTTGCTGCAGAGTTCACGCCAAAATATCCCGTGGGCGCAAGTAAAGGAGAACCAACCATTTTTTGGACAGATCCAAACTTCGGGAGGTAAGAACAACACCAAATCCTTTCCGAGCGATCGGAAAACCGACCCGTCATCGGTCACCGTCCCGAAAGATTATCCACAAAACGACTTGTACCACGAAGTTGTAGCGCAACATTATGACGCGATCCGCAAAGATGACGACTTCATCGGTGGAGTGCTTGCAGACCTAGAAAAACAAGGGCTGCGAGAGAATACCATCGTCGTCTATTTCTCAGACCATGGAGCAAATAACCTCGTCCGACATAAGCAAATGCCGACTGAGGGTGGTCTACATGTACCGTTCATCATTTCGGGGCCCGACACCCATGTCCCTGCAAGCTCCGTTCGAGATGATCTCGTCAATATGCTTGATCTTTCAGCAACCACGCTTTCGTGGGCAGGACTCGAAATCCCCAAGTGGCATGAAGGTCAAAACCTCTTTGCTGAGAAATTAATCCCGCGGAGTGCGGTATTCGCTGCAAAGGATCGTCTTGACCATACGATTGACAGAGTTCGAACAGTAAGAAGCGGACGTTTCCGCTACACAAGAAATTTCAAGACAGACCGCATTTTACTCCAGCCTCAATACAGAGATTCAAGAGACTACGTCATCAACCTGAGAGAACTTTATGACAACGGAAAAATTGAAGATCATCTAAAAGAGATTTATTTCGGTGAAAGACCTGCGGAAGAATTCTATGACGTACAAGCAGATCCAAGTCAGGTAATCAATCTAATTAATGACCCTCACTTGGAAAGAGAAGTCCAACATCATCGTAATCTGCTCACCCAGTGGATATCAAAGGGCGACTACGGCGCAGGTGAGGAGCCCAGAGAGGAATTGGCCTATCAAGCAAACGGCCATAAGTGGGGAGAAGGTGTAAATCCAGAATACGAGATTGTTCGCACCGACTCAGACGGTGACGGTCTCTCTGACGACTGGGAACGAATCAATGGTCGTGATGCTCACGACAATCGCCTGATGTTTTTGTTCGACTGCGGTGGTTGGCAAACCGAAGGATGGATCGGGCAACCGAAACTCGGCAACCTCGCTGGGTATTTGGGATTTCTTGAATTTGCTCTACCGGACGGTGAAGGAATGATCGTTAGAGACAAGTTGAATATCGACTCAAACCACTACCCATCGAAGTGGTTCCTCACTGCGACGACGACTGACACAACTCGAGTGAAACTGATGGCAAGATTTTCAAAATCAGAGGAGCTTGTGCTACTTGGATCAGTAACACTCGAAATAGGAAAACAGACCGACCCTATTGAATTAGAATCCGGAAAACCCAAGGAGAATCTCGGTGCACTCGTGGAGTTACAGTTGCATTTGACTGCACCCTCCAATACCCGAGTGGAGATTGATGCATTGGTGTCCGAGTAACTGACACGGCATCAACGTTCATCAACAGAAAAAAATCTGAGCATGCCAGTCCGACGCAACGCAGCGGAAAACTTGCGTCAGAGTTGGATGTCTATCGGTCGCACTATCGCTGTCTACGAATTGCCAACGAAACGACTGCTTTAGAAACAAATCCCCTCCAGTGAGAATCGGATAACTTGCTCTACAGAGGGGATTATCACGTTATCCTCACACTTAGGCCGGGTTAAAGGTAAAAAAAGTACCGCTGCATAATGGGTGATTGCGAAGCAACGCAGAAAGCGGATAATTCCGGGCCCTCCGAAAAGGATCGGAACACCGATCAATACCGTTGGTCGCTAGCGCCCATCAATTAGATAGCGGTTACCGCAGGTAGCTAATCGTGAGCCCAGGAACAGCCGTTGCAGGGAAGTGTTTTGAGTGCCAAGAGTGACTTCATTTGAAACCGCTCGGCAATTAACATGATCGATCTTTGCGAACAACACAGATGAATCGCTCCATAAAAACTTCACTGCATTTCGTAATCGCAATCCTACTTCTTGGTTTCGCACCAAGAACACTTTCTGGGATGAAGATTATCAAGAAGGGTGATACGGTCGGCGTCTTTTATGTAACAAAGGTCGCGGGTGCCGTTGCGGACGGAGTTCAGCCAGGTCAAAGACTTTGCTATCGCTGCCGATTCGGAACAAAACCGATGGTGATGGTTTTTGCCCGCAAGACAGGCAAACGCCTAACGGATCTGGTTAGCTACATCGACCGGTCCGTTGCAGAGAACCGAAGTGCAAAGCTAAAAGGTTTGGTGACACTTTTGGGATCGGATAAAGACGATTTAAAAGAAGCTGCCAAGGCAATCCTCAACAATGCCAAGGTCGAAGAGATCCCTGTAGCAATTGCAACTGAGCAAGGCGTACGTGCGAACCAGTATCAGTTACCAGAGAACGCGGATATTACCATTGTCGTTGCGAAAGACAGTCGAGTCGTTCATACCCTTGTCTTTGATATCGATCAAATTGACCTCGCGAGCATTGCTGGCACAATCGACCAGATCATCAAGTAATCAACTTGAGTCAACCACAACGGTAGATTCCTTTTAATGCCGGTGTTGATTGATGTACCAAGGTCATTCATTATGCTGGCATGCTTGCTTGCGAACCCAATGAGCCGATGCAACCTGACGGTATCTTTCTTCGTGTGTGATGCTTGATTGCTTTGGAATCATAGTGGAGGCAATCTAAACCAAACCCAGATCGGATGACCAACTGAGAGTTGAGGCTCATCCGGCGGGTCTCTCAGAAACCAATGAAAACCGCACTTTCTCACCCCTGAACGCATTGTTTTCGCCCATTTATAGGTCAATCGACTACACTGACAATCAGCAGCCATTTCGCATCACAGGGTGTTGAGAATCTCGCTAATTGAGATACTCTGATGTGCTTGGATGCGAGGGACTTGAGCCATCAGCTAAAATCATCACCCCTACGTGCATCTAAGCATTTCTAGCTAATGGTAAAATCAGTTACATTCGCCAACGAACTGCCTCATTCTAGACGCACTTTTCACCACCCATCATGAAGCAATCATTATCTGATCGTTGGGTGGCAAGCGTTCTGAAGAAACGCCTCTGGATTCTGCTTGCATGGTTGCTCGTCGCGATTTCAATTCGCCTATCAGCTCCCAGCTGGGATGAAGTTGCGTTTGACGGTGACTTTGAGTACCTCCCCGCTGAAATGAGCAGTGTTGCAGGTGGTCGACTACTTGATGACGCGTTTCCCGAAACTCGAGCCCGCAGTCAGATCGTTCTGGTTTTAGGTCGACAGCAAGAAAAACTGACCAAGCAAGATGAAATCGTATCTTTTGATCTGCTCAGGCGACTGCACCACCGATTCGGTGAAGTCTGCTGGAAACGAGCGATTGAACTGGGCTATCAAGGAGGATCAGCAGAGGAAACCATCAGCGGGAGTTGGGCGAGACTAGCAAAAGAATCATTTGATCGAGCCATTGATGCAGATGAAAACTTTTACGCGCGTGTGGGGGAATTGATCCCTGATGCAGTGCCAAGCCCTTGGGAACCAAGGATGGCAATTGCCTATTACGATCGCGGAAGCTTACTTGAAAGCATGGGAGAGGCCGACGATCTTGTTGGCAGTGATTTCGAATCAGCGTTAGTGCTTTATCCTGATTTGCCAAAGGTCATGCCAAGCATACAAGATCGCGACTTGGCGGTATGGGATTCATTTCTTGATCTTGTGTCGTATGACGACTCATTGATTGGAACGAGCCTTAGCCATCCCAATGCACGATTGTTAGTGATGCAACTATCAAGCGAACTTGCGGCTACCAGCAACATTGCTTTGATCGAAGCAATGGAAAAGATGCTGGATGAGGTTCGGTCATACAGCATGGCCTATACCACCGCCGGCTTGCAGCTTCGAATGACCGGTTCGGCCGCGACGGGTGGTGAAACATTGCTTGCTTCACGAGATGCCATTCGATACACAGAATGGATCACGGTTGCAATGATCCTAATCATTCTGACTGTCGTCTATCGAGCACCACTTCTGGTTGCTGTCCCAATGATCTCGATTGCTTTTGCCGTGATCGTCTCGACCTCATTGGTTGCTTTGCTCACACATTGGTCAATCATCGAACTGATTCCAGGTCTAGATCTTCGCATTTTCACCACCAGCCGGATCTTTGTCGTCGTTATTCTGTTCGGCGCCGGAACCGACTACTGTTTATTCCTCATTGCTCGTCTCAGAGAAGAAGCAATGAGGCTGCCGTGGGAGGAAGCATGCCAAATGTCACTTCGGGGAGTGATGGGTGCTTTGACAGGCAGTGCGTTGACCACGGTGGTTGGCCTGGGAATGCTTTGGATCGCGAGCTATGGGAAATTTCATTACACGGGACCTATCATCGCCATCTGCTTACTCGTAGGCCTGCTGATTTGCACCACACTGACACCTGCTTTGATTTACTCCATTGGACCGAAGGTGTTCTGGCCGGCCAAAGTATCACCGGAAACTCTCAAACCTCGAGTTGGCTTTTTCCAATCACAAAATAGTGCGGTATCGCCCGCAAACGGTTTCTGGAGTTGGATTGCCCTGACCCTCACCAGACATCCAGTAACCACTCTCTTGCTCGGCCTGGGCTTGCTGATCATCCCAGCGATTTATGGACTTAGAAACGAACAGAATGTCACTTATGACCTAAGCAGTCAGTTAGACAGAGATTCCGAAAGTCGTCAGGGTCTCTCACTGCTATCGAAACACTTTGACATCGGAAAAATCAATCCGGTCACCATCTTGATGTTGCGACCAGATTCAACTTCGATGGAAACGCTCGAAGAGCAAATTCGAGATTTAGGCGACGCTCTTTATGCGGTAGAGGGGATTAGCACCGTAAGATCAGCCGACGATCCACTCGGTGATTTCCCTCCTGACCGCAACATGAGTTTATTGAGCAAGGATGCATGGCGCCGTCGGGCCTTACGAAACCACAGAATCTCACAAAGCCATTTCTTTTCAACCAACCCCACCTACCAAGATCGTCTTGCGCGAATCGATATCACAATCGATGGTGACCCGTTCTCTGACGAAACAACAAATGTGGTCAATCGTTTGAATCTTTATCTGAACCAACAAACGCAAGACCCTAAATCGGTATGGCACAACTCAGACGTATTGCTGACGGGAACCACGCCATCAATCATCGATTTACGAACCGTCACCCTTCAAGATAATCAGCGAATTAAACTTGCCGTCATCGTCGCTGTCTTTTCCATTTTGTTACTAGTGATTAGACGGTGGGAATTATGTCTCTACCTCATTGCAACGGTATTAATCAGCTACTACGCGACACTCGGTCTGACACTACTGTTCTTTGAAAACCTCTACGGATCAGATTTCGTGGGTCTTGATTGGAAACTGCCACTATTTTTGTTTGTCATCCTCGTCGCGGTCGGTCAGGACTACAACGTGTACCTAGTCACTCGAATTGTTGAAGAACAACGTCGATTGGGCTGGCTTTCCGCCCTTCGTCGCGCACTCACTCGAACAGGCGGTATCATCACCGCTTGCGGTCTCGTGATGGCTGCGACCTTTCTAAGCATGACATCCTCAGCATGGCTCCCAACTCTACTTGATGCTCTTTCCATTAACCATGATTCGAGCGGACGAACCCTTAAGGGTATTATCGAGCTGGGTTTTGCTCTTGGACTTGGTGTACTAATTGACACCTTTTACGTCAGAACCATCCTTGTACCAAGCTTTGTGGCGATGCGAGGCAACCGCGTTGCAGCCTGAAATACGCAACGGAATCCCTCGATCAATCGAAGGCGACCACGATCGCGGTACCTCGGTCTAACCGGCCGTAGAGCAAATCACTTAAGTGATTGACACCTGATCTAATCGATCTTTTCCAGAACGCACAAGGTGTAAACGATCCACCCCCATCGCTACCCCTGTGCATTGAGGTAACTTTCGACTGATGGAATCCAAAACTTCCGCAGTTGGCATCGGAATTGGTTTTTTCATTTGAATATCCCGTTGACGCTGAATGTCATGCATGCGTTTCAACAAGATCTTCTCGTCCCGTAACTCATCGTACCCGTTCGCGAGTTCAATCCCTTGCACAAACAACTCAAATCTGGCCGCGCACTCCGCATCATCTGAGGATCCTTTTGCGAGTGCCGCCTGACTAAGAGGGTAATTGCGAAGAATCAAAGGCTGTGACTGACCTAAGTTGGGCTGCACCAATTCACTCAGCAGGAAATTAAGCAAACCATCTCGATCGCCTGCAAGAGACGCCGCAAGGGCGTGATCGTGAGAAGCAACCAATTCCGACAATCCTTCCAAGGAGACGTTGATTGGATCGATCTGCAAATAACGATGAAAGGCTTTTCGATAATCCAAGACATCGTAACTCGGATACTTCAAAATCTCACATGCGAGTTTACCGAGGCAATCAATTCCCTCTTCTTCGCCTCCGTCAACTTGGTACCATTCCAACATGGTAAATTCTGCTCGGTGTAGATCACCCCATTCTCCCGCACGAAACGCAGGAACAATTCCATAAATAGAAGGTGCACCTTGTGACAACATTTGCTTCATGTGCAGCTCGGGTGATGTCTGTAAATACAAGCGATCATTACCTGTATTCCCGCTAACTCCCGACGCTGCGACCACTTCAATCGGATCAATGAAGGGATCAATTATGGCGTGACGTGACAATGCAGGGGTCTGAACCTCGCAGAATCCTCTGGCATCAAAAAAGCTGCGTAGGTCCCTCAGCAATTGAGAACGCTCTTGCAATACTTCACGACACGTCACTTGACCCACCTTTTCCCGGCAACAGTTTGAACATCAAGCCACCAAAACCTCAAGTTTTCATCGGCAAAAAGTATGAATTAATGAACAGCATTATCGACCACGCGGCCAAGTAGCTAAACTATGGGAACGAACACTGCGAGTGAAGGAGCCAATCAGTCTGCATGAAGAGTAATCAAAGCTCAAACCGATATGCCCGACAAATCCAATTTCATCCCATTGGGGAAAATGGACAAGCGGGTATCCGATCCTCCAAAATTGCCATTCTCGGCTGTGGTGCCCTAGGAACGGTAGCTGCTGAAATTCTTGCTCGTGCGGGAGTTGGCCAGCTATGGTTGATTGATCGGGACGTTGTTGAATGGTCAAACCTGCAACGACAGGCTCTATTTGATGAAGATGACGCAATCAAGGGGAACAGCAAAGCGGAAGCAGCCAGCCGCCACCTCAAACGCATTAACTCCGACGTGGTCACTCACCCTGTGGTTACTGATATCACCGCGGAGAACATTTCTATTGCGCTAGAATCTGCTGACCTTGTCATTGATGCGGCAGATAACTTCCTTTTACGGTTCCTTTTGAATGACTGGTCCCTGAGAGCTGAAAAGCCTTGGGTACATGGTGGCTGTGTTGGTTCAACTGGCCAAATTCATCTTTTTACCGGCCAAGGTGGTCCCTGTTTTCGTTGCTTGGTGCCTGAGCCACCTCCAGCCGCTGCAGTGGATACATGCGATACTGCAGGGGTTGTGGGAAGCGCAACACACACCATCGCCAGCCTTCAAGCTCATGAAGCAATCAAGTGGCTATCGGGAAATCAACAAAGTACCAGAAGCAAACTTCTGTCAATCGATCTATGGAATAACCGTATACGTGAATTGACCCTTCCGGATCAACTTCGCGAAACATGCACTGCCTGTGGAAAAAAACAATATGAATTCCTTGAAGGGACTCATGCCGTTAAATCTGAGTCAGCAAGTGTGCTTTGTGGACGAGATGCGGTGCAAATACAAACCGGCGAAACGGAAATTGATTTTGACAAACTTCAGGAGCGTTGGAAATCTACCGGCAAAACTCAGAAAACGCGTTTCTTCCTGCGATTACATATCAATGAGACTCAGAGCCTCACCGTTTTTCGTGACGGCCGGGTTGTCATCAATGGAACCGATGAAATCTCAATTGCGAGAACGTTGCTGAACCGTTTCCTTGGTGGATAACACACCAAAAGTACCGTCACTGAATTTGCAACCGATTGGACCTAATCGAGTAAGATCATGTGCTTAACTCAGCAATCCAAAGAGTTTCTGCAAAACCTAGAGGCGCAAAGAACACCACCCGTAGAATCCTTGCCGCCTGCGCAAGGACGCCGTCTGTTTGCTGCATTAAATCGATGGCATGGTGAGCGCATTGAGATTGAAAAAGTCGAGGACTTTCTATTCCCCGGGAATGTCAAGGCACGACTCTATCGCTCCACAGACTCCTCCGGCAGCGGGCAGGAAAAGATGCAGCCAGCGGTTGTTTATTTTCACGGTGGCGGATGGGTGCTTGGCAACCTGGATACTCACGACGTGCTCTGTAGACACCTTGCTCAAAAATCACAATGCACCGTGATTGCCATTGACTACCACCTGTCCCCGGAAGCTAAATACCCACTTGCTTTTGATCAATGCTATTCTGCCGTTACTCATACCATTGATCACGCATCCTCTTTAAAAATTAATCCTGATCGAGTCGCCGTGGCCGGCGATAGCGCAGGCGGCAACCTTGCTGCTGCAGTAGCTTTACGAGCGAGGGACTCATCGGGACCAGATATCGATCTACAGATTCTCATCTACCCGGTTTTGAATCCAGATTTTCAACAAGAATCCTATGTTAAATACTCGGAAGGATTTGGTCTCACACGAGGCCGAATGCAGTGGTTCTGGAGTCAATACCTCGGATCCACCATGCCGGACTGTTACGCAGCTCCCGGCCTTTCAGGCAATCTCAAAGGTCTTCCAACAACCCATTTGATCACCGCAGAATATGATGTGTTAAGAAGCGAGGGTGAGCTTTACGCAAAGCGTCTTATCGATGCTGGAGTCCCGACGACCTTAAAACGCTACCATGGGAACCTTCATGGCTTCGTGCACTTTGCGGGGATTTTTGATGACGGTCATACCGCAATGACCGAAATTGCACGTTACTGCGGAACACATCTCCACCGTTAAACGGCATGGGCTATTCGATAAAATCGCGTCCATACCAAGATAAAAAGGCGATGAATGTAGGTTGTTTCGCAGCGGAGTAAGACACAAATTGAAACCTGTCATCAATGCATTTGCAAATAATCCGTAAGAAAGCAGATCTGGCGGACGTTTCTTCACCCGCTGAAAACCAGTTAGAAAACTCAATCGCAAAACTCGATCCGGACCTCATGAGGAATTGATCAGATGAGACCTACAAAAGAACTGAAGCGACGTGACCTATTAACGTATGCCGCTTTCGGGAGCACCGCGATTGCATCCACGGTGCATGCGAGAGCGGCGAGTAGTGAGTCCGTCACAGCTCAACAACGTTATCAGATGAAGAAATCGATCAACTTATGGGCCTTCCCGTATCCGGATCGGATGTCACTGAGACAGTGCATGGAACTTGCCAAACGTGCAGGATTTGACGGCATTGAATTAAACTACGATCTTGATAGTGATCTGTCACCCAAAGCTACGACAAAAGACCTCACTGAGGTTCGGCGTATGGCAGAAGAAATTGGCATTGAAATTAGCGGCGTCTGCTCTTTTTTGTTTTGGCCCTACCCATTAACCAGCAACGATCCGGCTGAGCGTGCCAAGGGGATGGAGCTTGCAGGAAAGATGACACAAGCGGCACATGATCTCGGAACCAATAATCTTCTTGTTGTACCAGGAGCGGTTCACATGCCATGGAGGGAAGACCATGACCCCACACCAAATGATATCTGCCTCGCACGAGCAAAAGAGTCCGTTAAAAAGCTGCTTCCCAAGGCTGAAAAGCTGGGTGTTCACCTTAATATGGAAAACATCTTTTTTAATGGTTTCTTAATGTCGCCAATGGAAATGGTAGATTTTGTGGATGGCTTTGATAGCCCGTATGTCAAAGTGCACTTTGACACCGGTAATATCATGGAATATCAGTTCCCCGAACACTGGATTCCGATTCTTGGAGACCGAATTCAGAACGTGCACCTGAAGGAATACACCAAAAAAGGCTCAGATCATTCCCTCGAAACATTTCGACCCTTGCTCGATGGAACTACGAATTGGCCAGCAGTCCTAGAGGCTTTTAGCAAGGCGAACTACACTGGTTTCTTAACCTTTGAATACTTCCACGCTTATCAACATTTCCCTGAAGCACTGATCTATCAGACGGCCGACTCACTCGATCGAATGCTGGGTATCAAAGTAGGATAAATCCGAACTAAAAAGGATTACTCAGGATGATCCAAGAATCATCAATAACAAAGCGAGCGGCCCAGAGAATTTCCTCCGTGATGGCATTACTTGCACGAAGCATCACCAACTTGAATGTCAGAAGTGGAAAGCAAGCAACGAGACCAAATTGACCAAGCCTTGGTCCTCCTTCGTAACCAATTTGGTCTGCGCAGATTTCGTCGTGGACAAAAATCGGTCATCTCTCGATTACTGAAGGGCAAGAACACGGCAGCTATCTTTCCCACAGGTGGTGGCAAGAGCCTGTGTTATCAACTCCCCAGTTTGATGCTACCGGGAACAACCGTAGTGGTGTCACCACTGATCGCATTAATGAAAGACCAATGCGATTCCTTGTCTCGTAAAGGGATTGCTGCTTCTCGCCTCGATTCCTCACAGAGTCACCGAGAAATCCAGAACACACTACGTGATCTTCATAGGGGAACGACAAAACTACTTTATCTCGCACCCGAACGGTTTTTCAATGAGCGATTTCTCTCCACGATTCAGAGAATGAAGATTTCCCTCTTTGCGATTGACGAAGCCCACTGCATCAGTCAGTGGGGACATCATTTCCGACCGGACTACTTGAAGCTGGCTGAACTGACAAAGGAACTACAGATCGAGAGGACGCTCGCACTGACAGCAACCGCCACTCCCACGGTACTAAATGACATTTGCAAAGCGTTCTGCATTCGAAAAGGCGATGCTATACGCACACCGTTCTTTCGCCCCAACTTGACCATCAAAACATCCCCCACAACAAAAGAGAACCAATACAGCTATCTGCTTTCACAACTCCGGAAGCAAAAAAAGGGTGCAACTCTTGTTTATGTCACACTTCAAAAAACCGCTGATGGGATCGCTAAAAAACTTCGTGAAGACGACATTGATGCGGTTGCTTATCACGCCGGCATGGACACTGACAAGCGAGCAGAGATACAGAAAACTTTCTTAGCAGCAAAATCCGGCGTCATTGTTGCGACAATTGCTTTCGGGATGGGAATTGATAAAGCAGATATCCGTTACGTTTATCACTTCAACGCCCCCAAGTCACTGGAGAGCTATGCACAAGAAATTGGACGCGCTGGAAGGGATGGCAAACAATCCAAGTGCGAAATGCTGCTTGCACCCGAAGATCGTATCGTTCTTGACAATTTCACCTACGGTGATACTCCAACCAAGAAAAGCGTTGAACACCTTGTCGACCTGATCAGTGGTCAAGCTGACCATTTTCATCTATCGCACTATCGACTTTCCAATGAGACAAACATTCGTCTGCCAGTGCTGCGTACACTCATGACCTACCTAGAACTCGAAGGCTGGATTAAGACAACGTCACCCCGCTATGAAACCTATCGATTGAAACCTATTGTGCATCCAGACGCGATTCTGAATCACTGCGATCCTGAAATCAGAGAACAAATCCGTGAGCTTTTTAATTGCCTGACCAAAGGTCGAATCTGGTTTTCCTTGAATCTAACTGTAGCAATAAAACAGCTGAAGAAAACGAGGAGTCAAATTGTCGAACTGTTAAACCGACTTAGTGAAGAAAACCTTATTGAGACAAAAGTATCTGATCTCACATTCGGTTATGTATGGGTCAAACGCATCCAGCAAAAGCGACGTCTCTCAAAGCGATTACACGAACAACTCCTCTGCCGGGAGTTAGATGAGATCCGACGAACCTCAATGGTTTTTGAATTTGGTAACGCAACCAAATGCCAAGCAGAAATCCTTTCACTTCACTTTGGTGATACGCTAAAAAAACCATGCAATAATTGTTCAGGCTGCGAAAGCGCCGATCACGATCGAGATTCATTAGAACCCGAGTTGCCTCGAACAATCGGCGGAGCAGCCTCCAAACTTCTCGATGAAATGGTTCTCCAGTACCCTAGGGAATTAGCATTCGCACGTGATCAGGCGAAATTCCTCTGTGGACTCTCTACACCGCAGATGATCCGAAAACGACTCACAAAGCATCCTGCTTTTGGGGTTTGCAGCAACGTACCGTTCACGCAAGTTCTGGATCAGGTGGGTCGTTTAACAACACAGTGACTTCGGAGAAAATTGGGTTTTTACTTAAGCTCTAGAGACTTATCTCCGATCGGAACTTACAGGCTCTTGACGACAAAGAATGCTTAACGATAATTTTTCCGTGAGCGGTTGATGATCATAGTCGCTCAGGAATACTTTGGGGGATTAGCTCAGTTGGGAGAGCGCTACAATGGCATTGTAGAGGTCATCGGTTCAAGTCCGTTATCCTCCACCTTTAGTCGTACTTGGAAAGGCCATCAGCTATTAACGCTGTTGGCCTTTTTTCATTGTCGGGTTTTCCCTGCCGTCTTACGCTAAACTAAAGCACCCAAGCACCGATCTACCTCTCAATAAGACGCTCTTGGAAGATCGGCCAGAATCTGAAACCCAGATAAATTGGTACGCACCGACGTTATCGCCGATGAGTGTGAGCTAAAGCAGCAAACCATCGCTTCGACAGGAGCCAACCGTAGTGGGTTGAATCAATTGATCTATCGAGTTGAAAAAGAGAGAGCAATTGGACAGCGATCAAATCGACAACACCGAGATCCTGCTCGAAGAATCAAATCACGCGCGTGAAATCAAGCACCTGCATCTTGTCTTGGAAGCGGCACGAATAGATTCCCGGATTCATCACGAAGGAGATGTTTGGCAGCTTGTCGTTTCTCGGCACCAGTATGAACAAGCTCGGAATGAAGTCGATGAGTACCTTCAAGAGCAGGGTGGTGTATCTGCGAACACGATCAGTGAGAATGCATCGACTCAATCTTTGATTCTCAGCACCTGCGCATACGGCATGACGTTACTCGCTTTCATGCAATTAAAAAGTTCTTTCATTCTTGGAGAAGCAATCGAATCCGCTGGTCGAATGCAAGCCGCTGAACTGAAAGCGGGACAATGGTGGCGATGCTTCACAGCTCTAACCCTCCATCGAGACATGGGACACCTTATTGGCAATCTCGTGATGGGCAGTCTATTTGGATGGATGGTGGGTCGACGTCTTGGAACGGGCACTGCCTGGCTTACCATCGTCATCGCTGGTGGTTTTGGAAACTGTCTAAGCGGACTGATCCGTTCAGCTGAATCCTACTCACTTGGTGCGTCAACGGCTGTATTTGCAGCATTGGGAATCTTAGCAGCAGAAGCCACCATGCATCAGTTCTCCGCGGGGGAAAGTCGTCTGCGTCGATGGGTACCGATGATCTCAGCCACTGACCTAATGGCGTGGACTGGCACTGGTGGACCACAAACCGACGTTCTATCACACCTCACTGGATTCCTCTCAGGGATCATGCTCGGTCTCCTGATTCTCTCGATACCACACGATGCCTATCACCAAAATCCGTTTTGGCAGAGAAATGGTGGCCTGATAACGGTGGGGATTATTATTGTGAGTTGGCTAGTCGCGATGAGCCAAACAACTTCACTCTAAAACGCCGAGCGTTAAGCAATAATTTGGTGGATCGGCTCTACTTCCTCCACACCAACAAGCTTTTGATTAAGCCCACCGAAAAAGTATGAAAGTTGATTCGGATCCATCCCGAGTTGATGAAGAACCGTAGCGTGCAGGTGCTTCACATGTAATGGGTTTTCTACGGCCTGCGACCCAAGTTCGTCGGTTGTACCAAAGCTGATCCCACCTTTGATTCCGCCGCCCGCCATCCACATGGTAAATCCATATGAATTATGGTCCCTGCCAGAGCCTTTTGCATATTCAGCGGTGGGCTGTCGGCCGAACTCACCTCCCCAAACGACAAGAGTTTCATCCAGCATCCCCCGTTGCTTAAGGTCGGTTAACAAAGCAGCAATTGGTTGATCAGTGCGACCCGCATGACGATTGTGATTGAGCTCCAAATCACCATGAGCATCCCAGTTAGAGTCATTGTGGGCGCCACCACTGTATAGCTGGATAAAACGAACCCCGCGTTGGACAAGGCGTCTGGCTAACAAACATCGTGTACCAAAGTCTCGCGTTTCATCACGATCAATCCCGTAGAGGGTTTTTGTTTTTTCATCCTCAGTCGACAAGTCAACTGCTTCAGGGGCAGTTGATTGCATCTTGTATGCAAGCTCGTAGCTGGCAATCCTTGATGACAGATCGTCATTACCGACCCGAGTGCTTAAATGTGTCTTATTTGCCTGTTGAATGGAGTCAATCAACTGTCGCTGCATGTCTAAACTAATACCCTCAGGTGGAGCCAGATTGAGAATCGGTGCGCCGTTGCTGCGGAATACCGTTCCCTGATAGGTAGCTGGCATATAGCCACTGCTCCAGTTCTTCGCTCCGCTGATTGGACCGCCAGCAGGATCGAGCATCACAACAAAGCCAGGCAGGTTCTCATTCTCGCTACCAAGACCGTAATTGACCCAGGAACCCAAAGCGGGACTACCCGATAACACCTTGCCACTGTTCATCATTAGCATCGCCGAACCGTGGATCGGCGAATCTGCTGTCATGGAATTCAGAAATGCAATGTCATCAACATGCTTGGCAACGTTAGGGAACAAAGAACTGACCCACTTGCCACACTCACCATGCTGCTGAAATTTCCACCTCGGTTCAACGATACGACCACCCTTGCGGTGTCCACCGCGGCCGAACGTTTTCACCTCGACCGTCTTACCGTCCATCCCATTCATGGTGGGCTTGTAGTCAAACGTATCAATATGACTCGGACCGCCGTACATGAATAGAAAAATGACCGACTTGGCCTTGGGAGCAAAGTGAGGAGGCTTGGCCGCAAGTGGATTAACGCTGATAGAATCTGAAGCAGCAGATTCCTGAAAAAACCCATCTTGCCCAAGCATCGAACTGAGAGCAGCAGCACCAAAGCCACCGCCAGTCTGCCAAATGAATTCTCGTCTTGTTCGTCCACAGAAATCGGATCGTTTGCGACTCATCTTTAACTCTGTCTCTTCTAAATACGGTTTCCAACAATTCATTTTTGAATTGCCGTCAGGCCGAAGTGATTGATCTATTTTTTGTCAAATAAGTAACTCGACGCTAAACTCCTGTTCCATCGCTCGGTGCGATCAGTCCAAGAATAAAAACTCATTCCAATTCAATACGGATAAGCAGAACAGCTCGATCGCTCGCTCTCGACTGATTGAATGTTCCGTTTGTAAGGAACGAATCAACTGCTGTCCAAGCTTGATTTCATCTTCGGATGCATCTCGTGAGAGCACCGAAGAGATGGTTTCTTTAACAACCCCAGCATCATCCAATTCGTTCATTTCGATGGACTTGGCAAGTCGCTTTGCTTGCTGATGAACGAACTCACTGTTGAGCAAAGCAAGCGACTGAGCTGGTTGTAGAGTCATAAAGCGATCTTCACAGGTCAGGTCGGGGTCAGGAAAATCGAATGCCGTCAACAACGGCGTCAGAAGCGATCGCTTGACGTGGATGTAAACACTGCGACGATTCTGATCCGCTTCATTTGACTGTCCCCAACCACTTCCCGGACGAGACTGACCAGCTAAAACTTCTCGGCTCAACTGTGGATAAAAACTGGGACCATAGACATTCTCATTCAGGGAGCCATTGGTCAGCAAAATGGAATCCCTGATTTCCTCTGCGCTCAATCGGCGTGCATCAAATTTCCAAAACAAATCGTTATTAGGATCGACTTTCGCAGCCGTTTCGCGAATCTCAGATGACATTTGGTATGCGCGACTGGACATGATCAGTCGATGCATTTGCTTGAAAGACCAACCGGATTCAATAAATCGAAGAGCAAGCCAGTCCAGCAACTCCGGATGCGTAGGAGGGATACCAAGCTGCCCAAAGTTATTTGGGCTTCGCACAATACCACGACCAAAATGGAATTGCCAAATACGATTCACTACCACTCGAGCAGCAAGTAAGTTGTCAGAGCTGGTTATCCACTCAGCAAGAACTCGCCGACGCCCAGCAGTCTTCTCCGTTGGCTTGAAGGAAGCAAGCTCGACCTGCGGGGAGCCAAAAACCTCAGGAAAATCTGGCTCAACCGGTTCACCGGGAGCGTGCGGACTACCTCTCTGCAAAACATGCATCTGCTCAGGCTTTTGGGCTCGAGCCAAGCCCATCACCATTTCACGAGGCGGTAACTCCCTGGTCTCCTGTTCAACTTGTTTTTGCTCGGCTTTGAGCTCCTCATAGCGAGACCATCGCTCGGGATCCAGATGGTCCTTGAGCTTGGCATCAATGATTTTTTGTCGCTCCTTGCGCGGACCCTCCGTCGCACGTTGGTCTGGCGCGGACATCTTAGCGATACCTTCTTGCTCGATCTCCCGTAAGGCAGATTCAACGTCTCGCTTTGCCTTATCATTCGATTGATAACGCTCATTGAGTTCATCAGAGGAGACATCAATCTGGTTATTGCTACGTTGATCTCCGCGATGTCCCCAACTCGTTACATCCGCAAACATACTCAGCAGACTGTAGTAGTCCTTCTGCGGAATGGGGTCAATTTTATGATCATGACATCGCGCGCAATTAATGGTCAAACCAAGCATCACTTGGCTAGTTGTTGTCAGAATATCATCAAGCTCATCGTAAATCGCCAACTTTGGATCAGCGGGTTCATCATCCCAAATCCCTAAACGGTAATAACCGGTCGCTGTAAGAGTCTCTTTCGTGACTTCATCTAATTCATCACCCGCCAGCTGTTCCGCGATAAATTGATCATAAGGCTTATCGTCATTGAATGCTTGAATCACGTAGTCGCGATATTTCCACGCGTTGGGCTTCGGTCCATCTCGCTCATAAGAATTGGTTTCAGCATATCGAACCAAATCCAACCAATGCCTTCCCCATCTTTCACCGTAATGCGGAGATTGAAGAAGCTGCTCGATTTGCTTTGAAAAAGCGGCTTCTGTCGAATCCGATTCAAATTGTTTGATCTGCTCAGCAGTGGGAGGTAAACCCGTGAGACTGTAGTACGCACGTCGAAGTAGCGCGGCAGGTGTAGCCGATGAGTTGGGCTGCAAACCCGCTTGCGTCAGGGATTGATAGATAAAGGCGTCGATTGGGTGCTTCGACCAATCTTGATTCTCCACTTCAGGAACAGGCACATCTTTCATTGGTTTGAAGGCCCAGTGCTCATCCCAAACGGCTCCCTGTTCGATCCAGCGGCGCAAAGTGGCGACCTGCGAATCGGTGAGACGATCCCCCTCGGGCGGCATTCGCTCGAATTCATCCTTTGAAGTAACACGTTCCAATATTGCGCTACCCTCGGGATCACGTGGGATAATCGCAAAATGACCCGACTCAGCTTCTGCAAAGGCAGTCTTTTCTGTGGAGAAATTCAACCCGGCCTCTGCCTCATCGGGCCCGTGACATGCATAGCAGTGTTTAGCCAGGATTGGCTTGATCTCTTGCACAAAATCCACTTTATCCACCTTGATCGATTCCTGCGCCTCAACAGCGATCGAGGAAAAGAGCAATGCGAAAACGAAAAGCTTAGGGTTGACCAAGAGAGAAACCCGTTGAGCGTACATGCGAAATCCAATCAGTCGTTTCGAGCCACCAATGATTCAAAAGACAACAGTTAAGGTTAGTTAAATGAAATCCGGTCGTTCGGATACCAAGTCAATCAAACAGACGTATTGTGACAGGTCACGTAGCGAATGCCAATCAGAATCGAATCCCGTTCGACCGTTGCGTCTCGGTGAGCTCGAAGCGATCCGCAGCAGAGCCCGAGAGGTCCCCAATATCATATTTGGTTTGTCATGCTAAATGGCCTTTGTGAATGCCTAAAAAGGGACGAAAGACCCATTAGGAGAGTAAAGGAGGAAGCGGACTGATAGCTGATCACTTTGCAGTTCACCATCGTTCATCTGTATAATTACTCCGCTTCAGCACCGTTTTGGACAGAAATATGTGCAAGCTTGTTCGCCTTCACCCCTCAAAACGCGATCTCAGATAGCCATCAAACCGTGGGCTTGAGTGTTGAATTCACTGAAGCATCGTGAGGACGTAGAAACAACGAGATAAGGGATCGGCGTCCAGGACAGAAACAATTCGAATCCGATCTTGGGCGGCCCTGAGATCGGCGAGGCGAGGTCTTTATCTGGCTGAGGTCACTCAATTGCGTTAAATCAATGCATAAATCAGTGTCGTGAGATGTGGCGGAATTGATTAACCTTGAGAACAGATCGATAAGATCGCTCGATCGCTGTCTCCATTCAATTTCACCCATAACCATCCATGAAGCGACTTCTGACTCAAATTGCTGGCCAGGTTTTCGGTCTTTACGGAGTCGCGTTGCGTAGCACCTGTCGAATCCGACTTCACAACGACAAACGGCAGGAAATTCTAGATCAAGGGAAAAGCTACGTTTTTGGAACATGCCACGCCTACCAAATCTGTGGGCTGATTGCTGCGGAACGCGGCACCGGCGCGATGGTCTCACGCTCCCGTGACGGGGATATGGTCGTTCCAATGCTAAAGTGGTGCGGGCATGTACCCATTCGGGGTAGTAGCGGAACGGGAAGAAAGGGCGGTGCCCCAGCATTGCAAGCATTAATCAAACACGTGAACGGCGGTCATGGTGGGATGCTGGCAGTGGATGGTCCTCGTGGCCCCCGTGGTAATGTCCAGCGTGGCATCTGCATGCTCGCATCCAAAACCAATTCAGCAATTGTTCTCGCGCTAGGGCGTCCGAAATGTCGCCTCATCCTCAAAAAAACCTGGGATCGATTTCAAATCCCATTGCCATTCACGCGAATTGATGTGTTCTTTTCGGAGCCTCTCGTGATGGGTTCAGAGGAAACGATTGAGAGCCTCAGATACCGACTTCAGAACGCTTGGGAAGAGTTACAAGCACATTGCGACGCCAGCGAAGCAACTCCCCGATCTCAGCCCGCCGATCACACCGATCGCGCGGCCGCGTAGTGTTCACTCGAATCGCGACGCTCAGGAGCGTTTGCTCGGTGGGGTCTCACTTGCCAACTAGTTTGCTATCATCCGATGAATCAACCTGATGATTTCTTGGAAGAGGAGGGTAGCAAAGCAATGTCAAAACCACTGGAAATGGAAAAGGTCCCGGCGATATTTGAATCTGCCATTGAGCAGATTCATTTCGCACGTCAGTACACGCTTGAACTTCTCTCTGCAACACCGAAGAGTCACTGGTTTTTGATTCCAGATGGATTACAAACCAACATCGCTTGGCAAGTTGGGCACCTCGCTGTTAGTCAATACGGACTCTTAATGTTTCGAATCCGCGGGCGCGACCCAGAGGACCTTGAAATCATACCAAGTCGATTTCGCAAAGCTTACAGTCGACAATCCACGCCATCAGCGATACAAGAGAAACAACCCTCTGCTGAGGAGCTACTGGAACGTTTAGCGGAGGTCCATCAGAGGAGCTTGACTGAAATCGCCACGGTGACAACCGAAGTCTTAATGGAACCGGTTGAAATGCCCTATGCAGCGTACCCGAATAAACTCGGTGCAATTCTTTTCTGCCCTCTTCATGAACAGATACATGCCGGGCAAATTGGGGTGATTCGAAGGTCGCTCGGGCTTGAACCAATCCGTTAACCCATCGCCCAATGGTGCTAGCTGATTTAGATGAGTGCAAATACGAAAGAGACGAATACGAGCGACTCAATGGACATCCTGGAAGAATCAATCTATGACCACCCCAAATACTATGACCTTGTATTCGGGGCCGATTGTGCGGCAGAGATTCGATTTATTTTAGGATGTGGAGATTCTTTTCTTGATCGGAGACCCAAGAAATTCTTTGAACCGGCCTGTGGAACAGGACGATTGCTGCACGCACTGGCAAAAAAAGGCTTCGAGGTTTCTGGCTTGGATCTGAATGAAAAAGCGATTGATTTCTGCAATGCCCGGCTCTGCAGGCACGGATTCAAGCCCACAACATTCGTGGCGGACATGTCGAGCTTTGAGATCAAGAAGACCTATGATATTGGGTTCAACACGATCAACAGCTTTCGTCATCTCGGTAGTGAGGCGGCAGCTTGCAAACATCTCAAATGCATGGGCAAAGCGATTCGCGAGGGCGGGCTCTATTTACTTGGTGTTCATCTCACTCCGTCTCAAGCTGTTCCAAGCGAAACGGAATCTTGGTCCGCACGACGAGGTCATCTGGCCATCAACACACACATGTGGACCAAAAAACGGGACACGAAGAATCGTGTGGAGAGGTTTGGGATTCAATTCGACATCCATCGACCCTCGGGTAGCTTCCGCATCCTTGATGAGCTTGTGCTGAGAAGCTACACCCCAGGACAAATGAATCAACTCATTAAAAAAAGTCAGTGCTGGGAAGTGCTTGAGACTTACAGCTTCGCCTATGACCTTGAGGAGCCGATAGAGGTAGATGGAACCAGCGAAGATGTAGTTTATGTGCTTCGCCGAACCAATTAACGGCGTTACCGACTGAGAGAGTCGCAAGACGCTGGCCTCAGACGCTTATCGTCTTTTTTTTCCCGCGTTGGCGATAAACACCGCGACAGCCAGAGCGGCAAAGCCCGCACTGCCGGAATAAACTGCATTCATCCCCCAGCGGTTGCGAATGTTCTCTTTTTCCTTGTACTGATAGGGCAGAACCAAATCGATCGGCTCTTTCTCCATTTCCTCATAAGCCCGAATCAATTCAGCGGCAGTAAAGGACTTCATGTCCTCCGCGGTACTGCGGAGGTGGGTTTCTGTTGAGTTGGGTACCGGAAGGAGGCCCCAACGAAGCCCGCAATAGCTAGCAACCAGAAAGCAGACGACCGCCAATAACCCTGCGAACATGAAGCCGGTTTGAGCGGCAGGCGCCTTTTCTTGAGAGTTTTTCACAGTGGTTGGGGCATCAGAAGGCTCGTCCGCCCGCGGTAATTGCCGCAAATCACCGAGTTTTGGCACCGAAACCGAGGCCTTGCAGGCATTACAAGCCAGCGTCTCACCCGCCTTGGATGGGGCTACAGTGAGGGAGTTTCCGCATTGAGGGCAGGGTAGCAAGTACATAATTAAGTTAAGAATTAAAGTAGAGCCGACTAGACCGGCAGTGGTAGCTAACTAAAATAGAGGACAGCATTCGGCAACACCCGCCCTCAACTGCCGCTCCACCATTGTGGACTAAGTCGGCAACATAGCGAACTCATTTGTTCGGAAATCGCGACGGAAAGGATTTGCGTCGCTCGCACGCGTGGACACAACCTGCTGTTTTGCTGCCGGGATGGCGAGACCAAATGACGCGAAATTTTACAATTTACTGAGGGAAAAGACTGTACGGTCTAGACCTTGCGGTGGTTCGCAGGGCTATTGAGGCTCCTATTTTGTCATTGACGGGTAGGAACATCGATGTTGGATCGTCATGTTTTGCGAAACGCTCACATCTCGATTGTCTGAATCGTTGATGCCCGTGCGTTGTCGCAATCGTTTTACCCAGTAATTGATGTTCGTCCTGAAATGAGTTACGACCAGACCTGTTTGGGCGGTACCGTAAAGGTTTCGGTAAACGTCATTGGCCCCCTAACCATAAAGTTTTTCCATTTCAACACGGGTTTGCCAAGTGCGAGCGATCGGGTGCTAGAGTTAGAGACGCACGGCTTAAGTCACGATTTCCAGCGATTTTTTCGCGAGTGGAATCAGGGCACCAAAGTCAATGCTGTTTCTTGATTGCCTTATGGGCGTAACTCTTCACGTGCAGGTCGAACTACTTCGGTGACCGTTGATACCAATCGTTGCATACGGAAAAGCTTTACTACGCAGGACGCGTCTCCCCATCACAATTTGTCCATGCCCTTTTTTGTAAGTTTTTTCCGTTTCAAATGACCTGAGTCCCTTTGGCGAAACTGCAATTCGACCATGACCCAACGTGTCAAACCACTTTCCGATAAATTGGTTGTGAGCATGTCGGACGTCGAAAGCAGAACACCGCCTGCACCATGAACGTGTCTTTCGTCCAATTTAAGCGGCAGATTGACCAACCCAACCCTGATAGCTTTCAGAGAATTAGGCCCTAGGGTCCAATCCTCAACCCAAAAACCGCTCGCAAGAGAACAACAAGCCACCAACCGTTTCCGCAGGAGTCCCCGTCTTGTTCGATAACTTACTTGACGAATTTGAAGCCGCAGCAGATCAAAGCACCGAGGCCATGACTGGCGGTTTTCGTAAATTGCCTGTGGACGACAACGAAGATAATAACGTTGCCGTCGCTATAGCTGAGCAAGCTGAAGGTGAAGTTCAACTGGACAGCCCAGATGAATTGCTTGCAGGTGATGAAACAGAAACTTGGTCAGATGACCCAGTCCGCATGTACCTGACGCAAATGGGCGAAATCCCATTGCTTACTCGTAAACAAGAAATCGAGCTTGCCAAACGAATCGAAGAAACCCGTCGTCGATTCAGGACAAAACTGCTTGAGAATCATTTTGTCCTCGTTGAAGCTTACAAAACGCTCAAAAAAGTCTACCGTGGTCAGCTTCCATTTGATCGAACCGTGCAAGTTTCGGTAACAGATCGTCTGGAAAAAGAGCAGATCATTGGTCGCTTGCCGCACAATCTGCGAACCTTGCAAACACTTCTACGTCGAAACCGACACGACTGGAAAACTGCGCTTAGCCAAAGCGCATCAAAACGCCGACGTGCAGAAGCATGGCGAGCACTAGCAAGACGACGCCGTCGCGCTGTTCGGCTCATTGAGGAATTGGGTCTGCGTACCCAGCGAATTGAAACTCGCATCGAATTGCTCGAAAAGTTTTCTCATCGACTAACGGAAATTGATCTCGAGATTGCAGATCAAAAGCGAACAAAGTACGGTCGTGAAGTGCGAGATCAACTGCTTCAGGAGCGTCGCCAAATTTTGACGGCCTGCCAAGAAACACCAACATCTCTTCTCAATCGTGTTGAGATGCTGAAGAAAGTCTACTCGGAATACCAACAAGCAAAGCGTGAGCTTAGCGAGGGTAACCTTCGACTCGTCGTTTCCATCGCCAAGAAGTATCGCAATCGAGGGTTATCCTTCTTGGATCTTATTCAAGAAGGAAACGCTGGCTTGATGCGAGCAGTGGATAAATTCGAATACAGACGCGGATTCAAATTCTGCACCTACGCAACTTGGTGGATTCGTCAGGCGATCACTCGAGCGGTTGCTGACCAAAGTCGAACCATTCGCATTCCAGTACACATGGTTGAGACCATGAGTCGAGTCCGAAATGTTGCTCGACAATTGCTACAAGAACTAGGTCGTGAGCCGACGATTGAAGAAACCGCTCGTCGAGCAGATGTGACCGTTGAAGAAGCACGGCGCGTCCTGACAATGAGCCGATTTCCCATTTCGCTCGATCGACCAGTCGGGAACAGCGAAGACAGTCAATTTGGAGATCTCTTACCCGATGGCACGGCAGAAAGCCCGCAAATTGGGGCGACACAAGAGATGTTACGAGACCGTATCACGAATGTGCTCAAGTCACTTTCCTATCGCGAACGCGAGATCATTAAGCTTCGCTACGGCCTTGGTGATGGTTATAGCTACACCCTCGAAGAGGTAGGCCATATCTTCAAGGTGACGCGTGAACGAATTCGTCAAATTGAAGCGAAAGCGGTTCGAAAGCTTCAACAACCAAGCCGCAGTCAGGATCTCGTTGGTTTTCTCGACTAGATAATTCGCTCAACAGAAAGATCAAAGGCGATCATATCCTCTGGGTATGATCGCCTTTTTTATTTAGCAGTTGATTTCAGATAAGTAGCGGCGCGGATCTGAGCCCGCTGTCTTATCTTCTGACACAGAACAAAAAGAGGTCAATGCAACTGCGGCAAAGGTCCTCCCAAAAATCACTCAGTCTCCGCCATATCACGTGCGTGATAGCTACTGCGGACAAATGGACCACTTGCCACTTTCTTGAAACCCATCGCCTTCGCCAAATCACCAAGCTCATCAAACTCCTCCGGGGGAACGTAACGAACAACCGGAAGATACTTTTCGCCAGGCTGTAGATATTGGCCCAAAGTGAGGAAATCCACATCGTGATCTCGCAAGTCCGCCAAGGCATCAAGCAACTCACCTCGCTCCTCGCCCAAACCGAGCATCAATCCACTTTTCGTTTTAATGGTTGGTTCGTACTGCTTGATCTGGCTCATCATTCCCAGTGTCCACTGATAATCACTCTTCGGTCCTCGAATGCGTCGATAAAGACGAGGAACGGTCTCCATATTGTGGTTAAAAACATCCGGCCGTGCCTCTGCAATGCGCTTGAGAGCGGGTTTGCAGTGCACGAAATCAGGTGTTAACACCTCCGTCGTTGCCCCTGTTCTCTCCCGCACAGCGACAACACATTGATAAAAGTGCTCTGCACCACCATCGGGTAGATCATCACGAGTCACACTTGTGATCACCACATGCTTTAAACCTAGCCGGGCAGCAGCCTCTGCGACTCGCTCTGGCTCATCCTGCTCCGGTAATTCGGGCGGGCGACCACGATGCACCGCACAAAAACCACAAGGCCGGGTGCAAACGTTCCCAAGAATCATGAACGTAGCGGTCTGCTGACTGTAGCATTCCATTCGATTTGGACACTTCGCATTGTCACAAACGGTCTCTAGTCTCAGCTCATCAAGTAAACCCTGAGTGAGATGATTGGCATTACTCTTGGGAATAGGACGCCGTAGCCACTTTGGGAGCCGACCAGAGGCACTGATCTCCGCATCCTCTGGTATTTCTGGTTCAGTTACGACGGGCAAGCGAAATGCCATGGAAATCAGCCGTTGCAGGTAAAAAGATCGAACTAAAACGATGTGACAACCGCATTGTAGAAGGAAATGTCAACAAGAACATGGCGCCCGATGTGCACGATGTCGAACTGGAAGATATTCACCGCTGCCCCGAGGAATCAGATTAAGGGAATTCTGCACAGATGCCGTAAAAACTTACCGATCGGTAAACAAAAACCCGCGGCAGCGACGTTTACCCCGAACTTCCTGATCCAACCGATCGGGTTTGTGTGTACTCATCGAACGCTCAAAACAGTAGAGTGTGTCTCGAGATCAAAACCGCTACGAATTGCTTTTGTATCGAGATTCCCCTGTTGGGGTATTAGATAGCGAGCGATTGACGACTCCAATCAATTGAGTTGCTCATAAAACACATTTGAAGCCTGATGTCCAAGAAAAAATCCAAAAAGAAGCCAAGTGGAGCGGCTGCGAAAAAATCAAGCAAGCCGGAATTCACCTCCGTTTCTGAAAATCGAAAAGCGCGCCATCGATATGAGATCATCGAGTCGATGGAATGCGGGATGATGCTGATGGGCAGTGAGGTTAAATCGATGCGTGAGAGCAAGCTTTCTCTTGATGAAGCCTACATTCGCGTGAAAGACAACGAGTTATGGCTAATAGGATCCGACATTGCTCATTACAAAAACGCAGGAATGTGGAACCATGACCCTCGACGGCCGAGAAAACTACTCGTTCATCGTCGGGAGTTCGAGAAATTTGCGGGAAGAGCTCATGAACGAGGCCTCACATTGGTGCCGCTTCATGTTTACTTCAATGAACGCGGCATTGCAAAATGCGTGATGGGTCTCGCAAAAGGAAAAAAGCTGCACGATAAACGAGAGTCGCTTAAGAAGAGAGATACAGACCGAGGACTACAGCGGGCGATGAGACGAAGATGACTTTGATGCTAGAAATAAAAGATTTGGTGAAAAGCTTTCCTCAGCCAGAAGGCGGAGCGATCCAAGTGCTGGATTTACCGAGTCTCGATGTGAATGAGGGCGAGCAACTCGCGTTGATTGGCCAAAGCGGTGGTGGGAAGACAACCCTGTTGCACCTAATTGCTGGTTTGCTGTCTCCAGACGCAGGGACGATCAAAGTCAATGGAATTGATCTCACTCGCCTCAGTGAGCAGGGACGTGATCGTTTCAGAGCCGGGACCATCGGATATGTCTTTCAAACATTCAATCTCCTTCCCGCTTTCACTGCAATTGAAAATGTACGTCTGGGAATGACATTTGGATCCGGCAAAGCGGACACGGAGCGTGCGAGGCACCTTCTCAGTCGAGTTGGTCTGGATAATCGCTCTAATTATCGCCCCAGTCAATTATCCGTCGGACAACAACAGCGAGTAGCCATTGCTCGTGCGATGGCCGGTAGACCGCGAATCCTTCTGGCAGATGAACCAACGGCGAATGTTGATCCGAAAAGTGCTGAAAACGTTTTGGATCTAATTGGCGAAACCTGCTCGGAAGAAAATGTCGCAATGCTCATCGTGACTCATGACATGCAAATTGCTTCACGTTTCCAACGAGTTGAACAGCTAGGTGAAATCAACCGAGCAATTACTAACGCACAATCGGCATGAACTAGATCCAATCAATTTAGAAACGAAATTCCGATCTTCAACCATATCGCTTGATCATCTTCTTTTGAATACAGCTACGAATTATCAAATCGAAAAATGAATCTGATTCAAATTGCCTGGCGAAATTTCTGTCATCGATCACTCTCAAGTGTGCTCACTACCGTTTCGCTTTCTCTGGGAGTTGGACTCGTCGTCCTTGTGCTGTCGGTTTACGGTGTCATCAGCGAAGCTTTCACTCGAAATGCCTCCGTGGGTTACAACCTGGTCGTTGGACCGAAAGGAAGCCCCTTACAGCTGACCCTAAACAGCGTTTTCTATCTCAGCCAGCCAATCGAAAACCTCCCGTACTCGGAGTACATGGAATTCCTTACAAAGGAAGATCGCGCAGGCTTGGTTGAAAGGTTTGGCGGAGAGGAATCACTTAAAGAAAGAGGTGGTAGATACGCACCGTACATCGGCAATGGATTTGTGATTCCATTGGCATTGGGCGACTACTTTGGCGAGTTTCGCGTCGTTGGCACGACACCATTGTTTTTTGAAAAGCTCCGCCATGGCCCCACCCTGGAACAAGAGTTCACTTTCTCGTCAGGCCGAGCTTTTAAAGAGTTTTCGCAGGAGCACAGCTACTTTGAAGCGGTCGTTGGCTCTCGAGTTGCGAAAGAGATGAATGTTGAAGTAGGTGATCAATTTTTTCCTACGCACGGCGATCCTACCGGTCACGGACACGATCTCGGATTCACAATCGTCGGTGTCATGGACCCAACCGGAACACCAAACGACCGAGCTGCTTTTGTAAACCTAGAAGGTTTCTATCTTATGGATGGCCACGCCAAGCCATTGGACGAAACCGCAGAGGAGTTACCCTCCGGTTCGAAAAGAACAGAGGCTAACGGGACTGCGAGTGAGTTTTTGTTACTCTCCAAGCCGGATGAGTATCGGCTACTTTCAATTCAAGAAAGAGAAGTCACTGCGATTCTCGTCAGAACTGGCAACATTATCTTCGCACCCAGGATGCAAAATGCCATCAACGAAGGTATTCGGGCACAGGCGGCGGCACCTGTGGGTGAAATCAACAAGTTGATGGGCTTAATCGTTGGGCCACTCAAGAACGCAATGTTGATCATTACGCTCATCACTTGCATTGTTGCAGCCGTTGGGATCCTCGTTGCGATCTACAATTCAATGAATGACCGCAAGCGAGACATCGCGGTGATGAGAGCCCTTGGTGCACGACGAAGCACCGTGACAACCATTATCATTTATGAGAGTTTATTGGTCGCAACCATAGGCGCGGTTGTGGGTTGGGTACTCGCTCACGCTGGACTCACGGCATACTCAGGCACTATTGAAGATCAAACAGGTGTTCAAGTTGGTTTCTTCACCACAAGCGGAAATGAAATTTGGATCTTACCGCTAGTGATCGTCCTTGCTCTGATCGCCGCTTTGCTGCCGGCGTGGTCGGCCTACCGAACCGATGTCGGCTCGAATCTTTCTGCATAAAGAGCGACCGCCTGAAGTCTTCGGAAGGTGGAAACGTTTTAAACGTCAAGATTCCGCACATCCAAGGCGTGCTTCTCAATGAAGTCGCGCCGCGGTTCGACTTTATCTCCCATAAGAAGGCGGAACATTTCATCGGCAGCACCCGCATCCGTGAGACTGACCTTTAGAAGTGTTCGATTCGTTGGGTCAAGGGTCGTTTCCCGAAGTTCTTCAGCATTCATTTCGCCGAGACCTTTAAAGCGAGTCACCTGCAAGCCCTTCTCGCCCGCACTTCGCACCTCAGGAAGTAACATTCTAAGATCCTCCATCGGACGCCGAATATCTTCACCTCGGATCAACTCAAAACGCGGTGCTGTGGAGCCTGTTCGATCGACCGGAATCAGATCATCAATGCCAAAGCCAAGTCCAGAGATATCCTTAAGTCCACTGTTGATGGTTCGAACTTCATATACCTCCGCTAAATGTGCCGTCGGAGTTGGTAGCTCCTCCTGCTCCGATACCTCTGAGCTCTCACTGACCCCATCAACATCATCTTGAAGTTCTTCTTCATCTTGCTCAACGTCAAGAATCAATTGATTGTCGTTGAGGTACTTGTCCACGTCCTCCTGAGTGTGGAACCAATGTTCCTCATTTCCGTGAGTCAGTAGCAGCGTGGGTAACTTGTTACTTACCGGATCCAGTCGCATCGCATGGGTTCTCAGGCTAAACCCTCGTTGCTCGAGCGCTAGAATTGAGTCTTCCATCGATGCCAGCGTGGTGCAGAGTGATTTCATTGCATCACCCTCAACTTTTCGTCCATCCTCAGCTTCAAACCGAGAATCGGAAAGACCTCGATCAAGCAACTGCGATTTCATCTCGCCATCGGACTGAACGTAGTAACGATTCTTGCCCTGTTGCACTCGAAATAGTGGCGGCTGTGCGACATAAACATGACCGCGAGCCACGAGTTCGTACATTTGACGGTAAAAGAAGCATAGCAACAACGTTCGGATATGACTTCCATCAACGTCCGCGTCAGTCATGATGATTATTTTTTCATAGCGACGCTTTGTCAGATCCTGATCGGCACCAATTCCAGTGCCAATGGCTTGAATCATCGCTTGCACTTCCTGATTCTCAAGAACCTTTGCTTCACGACTCTTGTAAGCGTTGATAATTTTACCCCGCAGAGGAAGAATGGCTTGATATTCTCGCATCCTGCCACCCTCGGCCGATCCACCGGCCGAGTCACCTTCCACGAGGTAGAGTTCGCATTCTTCTCGGTTCTTGCTGATGCAATCACGCAGCTTCCCGGGTAAACCGCCCCCACCAAGGGCATCTTTACGCTTCCGAAGTAAATCTTTTGCCTTACGAGCAGCCTCACGTGCCTCGGCCGCCAACATTCCCTTTCGGATGATTGTCTGAGCGACACGCGGATTCTCTTCAAAGTACTTGCTAAGTTGCTCACCAACGGCCGCACTGATGATTCCATCTACCTCACTATTGCCTAGCTTAGTTTTCGTTTGACCCTCAAATTGTGGGTGCGGCACACGAATACTAATGACCGCAGTGATACCTTCTCGGAAATCATCCCCGCCCGGTGCGACCCCCTTAAAAAGGTTTTCGCTCTTGCCATAGTTATTGAGCGTGCGAGTCAAACCACTACGAAAACCGGAAACGTGCGTACCACCTTCAATCGTGTTGATGTTATTAACGTAAGACTGAACGTTCTCGGTGAACTCCGTACTGTATTGCAATGCAATCTCGTACTCAGTGCCGTCCTTCTGACCGACGATTTGAATCACATCCGAATGCAGCGTGTCACTCGCGCGGTTGAGATGCTCAACAAATTCAACAATACCACGCTCGTATTGAAAATCACCACTTTCCCCATTTCGTTCATCATGAAATTTAATATGAACGCCGCTGTTAAGAAACGCTAACTCTTGCAACCTTTTGTAGAGGGTGTCGAAATTGTATTTGGTAACGCTGAAGATCTGACTATCAGCTTTGAATGTTGTTTTTGTCCCAGTTTTTTTCGTTGCATGCCCTTTGGTGACAGGACCACTGGGCACCCCTCGTTCATACTCTTGCGTCCACGTGAATCCATCTCGACTGACTTCGACTTCAGCCCATTGGCTGAGGAAATTCACGACCGTCACACCGACGCCGTGCAAACCACCAGAGGTCTGATAGGCACCCTTTTCAAACTTTCCACCAAATTTCAAGACAGTCATCACGCCCTCGAGCGTACTGACATCACGGTCATATTCCTCGGAAAGCTGATCATGCCGCGTCACCGGGATACCGCGACCATCATCCTCAACGGTGACACTTCCGTCATTGTGCACCGTGACGGAGACCATTTTTGCGAAGTGCGCCATTGCTTCATCGATGGAATTATCAACGACTTCGTAGACCAAGTGATGCAATCCTCGGACTGCTGTATCACCGATGTACATCCCAGGCCTCTCGCGAACATGCTCGAGATCGGAAAGGTGGAGAAGGTCTTTTTCGGTGTATTCGGAATTGGCAGCGATCGTTGAAGACGCGGGACGCGAATTGCCATTGGACTCAGGATTAGAAGCGTCGCTCATTTGGACCTGCGAAAGATTTTCGTGAGAAAAGATTGGGCGTCATCCGAAACCCATTTTCAAACGAAAATTCTACCGTTTTTTCGCTTTTGCCGCGATGAGGCTAAGGTCGCATTTTTCCGAGATATACGGCCTTATTCACGTTTTTTTGAGGTACTTCTGGTAAGCGGTCACCGCGAGCTCATCACACCGTTCATTTTCGAGATGCCCTGAATGACCTTTCACGTGCTCAAACTCAATACGATGACTCTGCATCAATTGGTCTAACTCCATCCATAATTCCACATTCTTGACCGGCACTAACTTCGAACCGTCTTTCCGCTTCCATCCACGTGATTTCCAGCCAGCCATCCAATTCTGCATGCCCTGCAAGACATAACTGCTGTCAGCGAAAAGTGTGACCTCACAGGGTTCTTTTAAAGCCTCAAGCCCACGAATAACTGCCATTAACTCCATCTGGTTGTTGGTCGTCTCTGGAACACCATCACTGCGTTCTAGTTCCTTTTCCGTTCGATTGCACCGCAGAATGAATGCCCACCCCCCTGGTCCGGGATTGCCACTACAAGCCCCATCGGTAAATAAGCTGACCTTCTTCATTTTGCTCTGCTCGGCGACTACCACGGCACTAAAGTTACGGAAATCAATTCATTTCATGGATCAACTTACGCTCATTCGCTCTATCAGGCCACCAGCATCATGGGTAAAAACATCCTGTGGCCTCCGCCTCAGGGCTAAAAAAATGCCTAGAAGCACCGGTTATCGTTAGGATGAAGGTTGTTATTTCCGGCAATGGCGTTGCTCCTCAGCTCGCATTGATCCAGCACATCACTGCGATTGAAATCCAACTGCGAACTGGCAATCATTCATTATCAAGCTACGAGCTACCTAGTGCGATTACTGTCTGACCCGAACTTTTCCCCCTCGAAATCATCGCATGAACACCTTCGCGATTGAGCCAATTTATGGATCTTATGCGGTGGCCTTGGCCATTGCACTGATCCTTATATGGGTAATCTTGCGATTCACACCCCCGATCGAGGAAAAATCCCGGAAGCGTTCATTAGTCTGGCTAAGACTAACGGCATGTCTGGTGCTTCTGCTCACAATCTTTCAACCCACGCTTCGCTATTCTGAGGACACGTTAACACCGACCACTCTCATTGTCGCAGCTGACAGTTCTTTGAGCATGACGCTGTCAGATGGTGAGGGGAAGACGCGTTCAGAGACTCAACGCGCTGTCTGGAAAGGACTTTCAAACGAACTTGGGCCTCTCAATCCCAACTTGGAACTCAAGTTATTGCTATACGGCAAGGAATCACGAGAAATCAAAACGCCTACGAAGGACTCTCTTGATTCTGTTGAAACCCTCGATCAAACAACAAACATCACCAACGCTGCCTTAAAAGCTTTTGAGCGAAGTCGTGACAAGGCCGTAACAGGTGTGATCCTGATCGGTGATGGAATGCAGACGAATTTCGACAAAAGTGAATCCACTCAATTAACACTTGAAACACTTCGAGGAATTGGTATTCCGCTTTGGACAATTCCCATCGGCAGGAATGCAGAAAGTGGACCTCCTCGCGACATTGCAATCGATGCGGTTCCAGAGTCCCTACAACTCTTTGCAGGCAATGATGCGACACTCGAATTCCAAGTCATTTCCAAAAGCCTTGCCGGTATTGAAATTCCACTCGAACTTTCCTGGATCAACGATGTCGGGGAAGAAATCGTCTTTGCCACTCGTAACGTCGTTCCAAGCCAAGCGAACGACGTTGTTTCGGTCACGATTCCCTTTACAGTCCCTGAGGCTGGAAGCTACCAACTGAAAGTCGAAGCGGCATCAGCGACAAATGAAATTGTCGTTTCCAATAACAAGCAGATCTCGTTTGTGGATGTTCGTGAGGGCGGAGGCAAAATCCTTTATTTAGAGGGAGCCTCAAGCATGGAGCAAGTGTTCCTCCGACGCGCGTTACGTCGTTTCCCTGATTTGGATATTGATTTTGTTTGGACCCCCAATGAAGCGAACACGGATTGGCCAATCAAACTGAACGAAGATTTCCAACGTGGAAATTACGACATTTACATCATCGGCGATATTTCGTCTGATGCGGTCGGTGAAGCGCAACTTGCAAGGCTAAGTGAATACATTGCCTCTGGATCAGGACTGCTAACACTTGGCGGTGCCTATGCCTACTCGTCGGGGAATTATCAAAACACGACGTTGGCTGAAGTGCTACCGATTGTGCTACACGCAAATGATCGATCAGATCAAGCATCCAACCAAATGAATGATCCAATCACAGTAGTACCCACTCAAGTACACCCTGTGATCGATATCGGAGGAGCAGATACAGACCTTATTGCGACATGGCAAAATCTTCCCACCCTACTTGGTGCTAATCAATGGCAAGGAAAAAAGAACCTACCGGGTGTAACTACATTACTGGAATCGCAACAAAAGAATCCATTGATGGTGATAGGTGAATATGGACAGGGTCGCGTTGCCTCGATCGCCTTCGATTCAAGCTGGAGATGGTGGCGATCGGGTAAGAGCGAAATACATCGCCGTTTCTGGCGTCAAACCATGCTGTGGTTATTATCGAGAGATAACTTTAAGGATGATGAATTGGTGATTGAATTGGATTCACGAAGAATCGAAGTTGATTCTCCCAGTGATTTTTATATTGCATCTTCGGATCCTGATAATCAATCATTCATTGAATCCCTGCAGGTTTCCGTAGTGAAGCCCGATGGTTCAATACAAAAGATGCAAACAGAATCTCAGTCAATCGAGGGAAGGTTGTTAGCGAAGGGAACGGTTCAGAATCTCGAACCAGGTATTTATCGACTCAGGGCATCCAATGGATCGAATCCAGATAATCGCGCGATCAGCGAAACCACATTTCAGATTACAGAGAATAGTATCGAATTAGCTCGACCGGAATCAGACCCTGACTTCCTTGGTCAATTAGCAAATGCAACAGCGGCCTATGGGGGTCGCTCTTATCGACCTGAAGAGGTTGGCGATTTGTGCGACAAAATAAAAAATGATCATTCGAGGGCCAACACGACGGTAACAACGACCTTGCGTTTAGGCGAAGATCCCGTGAGTGGCTGGACAATGTTTAGCATCTTTGTAATGGCATTATCCCTTGAGTGGACCCTAAGACGACGATGGGGCCTGGCTTAAGAAACACTCGAGAGCCCAATTGGTTAAGCTAAGTTTCGGATGCTCAGTGAAACAACGTGAATTCAAGAGTAAACCCCAGTCAGCCCAATATCGAATGAAGTGGGTTAATCAACGAGCAAGAAGCTAGAAGAACAGTGAAAAGACAATTACAAACTAGCTGCCGAACCCTCTTAAGACCGGTTGCCCGAGCCGCTAGGAGAATATTAACGCCACCGGTATCACCCATGAGCTTTGAGTGGCACGAAATTGAACAAGGAGTTGCCGCGGGTTGCTCGCTGCTCACACCCAAAGAACGACCGATCACGGACCTCATTCGCTCGGGTCGTTACGAGCAGGAGATCATGCAATTCGTCTGTGACTTGGTTGAACCTGAGTCGCGATGCTTCGACATCGGCGGCCATTATGGATATTACATGATGGCATTATCAAAATTAGCGACAAAGGGCGCTGTGCATACATTTGAACCAGTAGAGAGGCATGCAGAACGTCTTCGTCAAGCCATTACACGATCGGAGCTACACGATACTCAAATTCACCAAGTAGCTGTGGCGGGGGAGTGTGGTGAACTAAACCTAAGGTACGCCGCAGACGAAGGTGATGACTCAATGGCTTACCTTGACGCCTATGGAGGAGTCGATACGGCAGCAGCACACACACACTACCAGAGCTTCAAATCCGTCACAGTCAAAACGATCACCCTCAATCATGCCGCCGAAAATTTTGGTGCTCCACAATTCATTAAAATCGATGCTGAGGGTGCGGAAGGTGCTATCTTAGAAGGGGGTAAAGATCTCATTGCCTCAGCCAAGCCTCGTTTGCTTATCGAGGTGCATGGTATTCACGAAGCGATGCATTGTTCCGATGTATTGCAATCACTTGACTACCGCGCAATCCTCCTTTCAAAACAGAAAACCACCTTACCCGTTCTCTGGGCTTCACGAAGCGATACGGATGCTGTCAAAATTGTCGAAAAAGTCCTTGAGTCTAAACCCACACTCTTCTTCGACCACTGATTTCCCGACCATACCGCTGAACCCCTGCGTAACTTGAATCCAACTCTAGTTGAGGATGTACCGGGACTGATGAAGACCGATCTCATTAACCCGTTACCACCGATCACTGTATTAATACCCGTACATAACCTTGCAAGCTACCTTCCA
This sequence comes from Candidatus Nitrosopumilus sp., assembly GCA_964225475.1. Lineage (GTDB taxonomy): Bacteria > Planctomycetota > Planctomycetia > Pirellulales > Pirellulaceae > Rubripirellula. The sequence continues at coordinate 36,182 of CAXQOB010000214.1, forward strand.
GATACCTTGAAGAGTGTGCTCGGACAGACCTACTCAGGTAAAATCTCCATCGTGATCCTTGATGATGGGTCGACGGATTGTTCTCTTCAAGTTGCTCGTGATCTGGCGAAACAACACCAATTCATCTCGATCCACACGCAGGTAAACCAGGGTCGCGCTAAAACGCGAAATCGTTTAATTGAACTAGCAGAGACAGAATTAATTGCATGGATTGATGGTGATGATATTGCATCACCTGATTGGCTCTTGGATCAGGTTGGCTATTTACAGGGTGACACATCATGTGTGGCTGTTGGTGGCCAAGGTTATGCAATGACCGGCAATCGCAATCCGATTGGTCCGATCCCGCATCCACTACAACACAAGGAGATACACCAGAGGCATCTCGAAGGTCAGGCGAATGCTTTTTTTCAATCCTGTGTAACCGTCAGAAAAACCGCAGTGATCGATGCCGGGTGCTACGATGAACGATTTGATTGCGCAGAAGACTATTCACTTTGGCTGCGTTTGGAACGAAGCGGTGAATTGCGTAACATGGATGCAACGCATCTCTACTACCGTGTTCATGCGACGTCTGCAAATTGGACGGTCAACATTGAGCAACGAAAGCAAGGGCAACAAATCCTGAATGAACAACGTGCGATACGGCAACTTCAACCCCTAAACGCGGTTGATACTGTCATCCCACCTCTGAAGAAAGATGATTGGAACCGACGCATTTTTTGGATCAACCTCGCCCTAAAATCGGGGAATCCCATTTCCGCCCTAGAAATGCTTTCGGTCGCTCTAAAAAAACACCCAAATTCTCTTGTGCTGTGGATGGCTGCTTGCGTATCGATACTCGATGCGATCATTGGATTTGGTAACCAATCCAAACGTTTTGCGCCGGGGCATCGAGCTATCATTGGAAAACTCGGACGCGTTTCTTTTTACAGAGCCGGAAGATACGTGAATCGAATTCGTCGAAAATTGCGGGCAAAACTCACCTCAGGTAACCAAATCGCCACCGTGAATCCTACCTGTGAGACGACCAAGAATCATGACAACATGGATGGATAACGGACATGCTGCAACGATTTCTTGACCGAATACAGTGGGATCTAACGCTTGGCTACGCACTATCAACACGGTGCTGGCAAGCAATCTCCGGACCGATAACCATTATGTTTTTGATTGGTTCCCTCGATCTTGCAGAGCAGGGAATCTATTACTCCATCGTCGGCATCATCGGCATACAAGCCTATTTTGAACTTGGATTGCTCAATGTTCTTGTTAGCCAGAGCGGACATGCGGCTGCAGCATTGAAAGCTGCAACCAAGCTAGCTTCAAATGATGCGGTCGATCCAAGCGAAAATATTCATTGGGTCAGCGCCGCGGTGCGAATGCGCGACCTCATTCGGTCATCAACCCGTTGGTTTGGATTTGCTGCATTCCTCTACACCATCATTGCCGTTTTATTTGGTTGGTTCACACTCCTTGAATCTCAAACCGAGTGGCAACTGCCACTTCTTGCTACCATTCCTGCCGCTGCATTGGCCGTGGCATTCTCGCCAGCCTTATCTATCCTTGAGGGAGCAGGATTTCGGGACTTGATTTACCGATTCCGCTTTTTGCAAATGTTCCTTGGATCGGTTGTTGTATGGCTTGCCCTATCACTAGGCCTAAAACTATGGGCGCTTCTCTTTGCATCCTTGGTTCAATGCTTAATCGCTGCATATGTTGTTCTTATTGTGAAGCGGAACTTCTTTTCAGAGTATCACAAACTAAGTGATCACCCGCCTCAATTTGCGTGGATGAAAGAGGTCGTCCCAGTTCAGTGGCGAATCGCGTTGATCAGCGGAAGCCTTCATTTTGCAACGCAGTTTTTTACCATCATTGTTTGCAAGTTCCATAGTGACGCCGAGGCGGCGCCACTCGGAATGACACTCAGCATCACCACCGCAATTCAAATGGTCGCGTTGGCATGGGTGCAAACAAAATACCCTCTGGTTTCTCTTTATCATGGAGAAGGTAACCGAGAGAAAGCAGGAACACTGTGGCGACAAACCGCAACAATCTCCACCATCCTTCTCGCGATAAGCTTTGCGGCCTTAGCGGCTCTAATCCTAGCCCTTCCAATGCTGGATATGAACTTGGAAGAACGGTTCTTAAACCCTACTCAGATCCTCTTACTCGCTGTGGGAGCTATTGCAAATCACATCGCGGCGATTCAAGGTTTCTATGTTCTTGCAATGAAAGCGAAACCTCTTCTCGCTGCATCATTGTTCGGCTCGATTCCCACCGGTATCGCCGTCTGGGGAGGAGGTTATTGGCTCGGCACAGATGGGGTGCTCATCGGGTATGCAATTGGGATGGGAGTCTTTCTCGCACCAGCTCACACATGGGCTTACCTAAAATTCCGAAGGCAGCCACAACCCTCCAACGCGTAACACTCTGTTAATCACCTATCAGTTCACAGTAAGAACTTGCCCGGAAACACTCCCCCCACTGAATTGATGTGAGGAATAGAAATGCGTTAACGTTGACTCTCAGGAAAAGAACCTCAGGGACCAAGTCACAATAAGCAGGGCAAGAACAATCAAGTCAATCTTACGAATAAGACCACTCTTCGCAGATAGCTTCAGATATCTCAACAGATAACCAGTTGGACAACCGTATCTGCAATAAGCCATCGGTAAAAAGCGTGACACAACAATCGTGATCACTGCGAAAACGATGGCGCTCCATTTACAGATGCGAAATAAATAAGCGTGAAATGGCTCCCACGAAGAAAGATCTGTACCCGGAGACCATAGGAGACAGGTATAGGCAACAAGTAGCATCACTCCAGGTATAACGGCTAACCAACTCGGGACCCAAGAACGAATCCACTTCATGCGTTCGTTCGGTCTCCCTGGTTTAACCAACTGCTGAATCGCCCCGTGAGGACAAAGGTGATTGCAATAAAGATTGTGTTTGGTAACCAAAGGAAACAGTAACGCGACTGCAGCAACAATCGCCAAACCCGGTGCTAGTCGCCATGCAATGCCCTCCGCTGACCAACCAGCAATCAACGACATCGACAGCAAATTACCAGCTCCAACACCCACAATCGCAACAACCGCTAGCAACCAGGCTGTGCGAAAACGCCTTGCCTTCTGAACCCCAAACCACTGAATTGAAATCGCCATGATGACCATTAACATCGTGAATCGATCCCAACGACTTAGTCTCGGTAGCGCAAACTGCTCAGCCGGTTCATTTCTATCTAGCTGACGCTGGTACTTTTGTGCTGCAGCCACAAGAGTGTGGGCGATCGCCTGACTCGTCATCGTCGCTCCGGACACCCCCTCAACCCCTTCGGCGATCGGATCAAAGTTGGCCAACTGCTGAATCCGCATGCCCTGAAATCGCTTCCAGAATCCATACTCCGTGCGCACATAATCAACATAAGGTTCGTTATCAAATGATCGCCGAATTCGCACCCCGATGATGGCTTCATTTTCATCTAGGTTCAGCAGTAATTCGCTCGGTCCCTGATAACCAATTACATCATCACTCAGCACGCCGCTGCGTTGCACACGTCCGATTCTCTCGCCATCTGAATCAAACACCTCGCCAGTGTTTGCATCAATCACATCAGCTTCTTCAAACCATGGTTTGACATCAGATAATGAAAGCGGTTCTGAAAAGACCAGAGAGGGAACCTCTCCTCCCATTCGACGTGCAAGACCCTCGGCCAAAGCCAATGATGTCAATGTAGCTCCGGTAACGCCGTCTATAGATTGCGTGTCCTTTGAGACCGTCCAGTCCCAGCCTTCGAATTGCTCGAAAAACCTTTCATCTTGCCGAACGGCCTCAACGTGCTCTTCCGTATCATCACTGATAAGTAAACGTACGGATATGATCTTGAGATCTGCACTCAAAAGAACAGACGCCTCTGTTGGCCCACGATAACCGATAGCGTCCTGTGCATCCGGAAAAGTACGAGCAACCCAGCCCGTTGGATTTCCGTCTGGGTTCTTCAATACCCACAACCCGCTCGCGGAGTCACGATCGGTAATGGAATCACGCGGGTCAATCGCATGCCCTACAGCGATCAATTGATCCGTGGCTGGAGACGCAGCACCATCCCTAGGAGCCTCTGCTGCCCTCGGGATAGCGAAGCAAATCGCCAATACTGCCAGGAAGCGAAGCGTATGAACGAGACGAACCCGCCAGTGGGATTGGTGAGTCCCTGATTGAATGACAGGCAGTGGGTTGTTCACGGGATTTCAACGAGACGTACTGCGTCGATGTGCACCGTACCGTCGGCTCCCTTGGTTTCGATTCTCACTCTGAGTGATTCATTCTCAGCTAATTCGACTTCAGTCACTCGCGCGACTCCATCGACTGGAGGCTGGCGTTGATTCACGGAATACTTTACCGACTTTCCTGCTTGAACCACAAAAACCGGAGTCATCGTTGATCGATTTTCATGCGACTGTGTGAAAATCTCAATCGCATATCTCCCCGCCTTTTTAGCTGTCAATGAGTAGCTTGCTGATGAGTCAGAATTTGGACTCCCATAACGATATCCATATTGGACGTAATTTGGCAAACCCGTACCCACTGTCCAAGAACCCTTCAAAACCGCCTGATCATCGTCGACCACAACGCCTTCCAGATCTCCAAGAACCATCCCGGTTGGTGGACCTTTCGGTCCAGCTAACGATAATGCATCTTTCGGAATGACAATTTCGGCAGACGGTGTACTCCGCCGCGCCTTACCAGGTAACTGAATAAGATCCAGCAAATCATCAAGATGATCCTCGTAAACCTGTCTTGGGGTGCACTGATTGAGAGCACAAATCGACGCAGCCCTACCAACCACCTCTCCCATCATGCCACATGTTTTCATCACACGCGTGGTCCCCAACGCCTCATGGGTCACACTGATGCATCGTCCGGCCATGAAAAGATTCTCGACATTACGACTGTAGAAGCATCGATAGGGCACAGGATAGCCATAGCTGCGATCAACTCCTTTTCCATGCACTGCGATTGAGATGAAGGGGTTATCCGGGAACTTCTTTGCGTACTGCTGCTTTGGATAGTGAAGATCAATAGACCAAGTGCTCGGCACACAGCCATCAGGGAAGTCACGCTTAGAAACAACATCCTCCTCCGTAAGCACAACGTCTCCTAACAGTCTTCGACTTTCCCTCGGTCCACCAATGTAAGCAACCCAAGTCAGGAATGCGGTCTGATGGAAAGCCGCGCCTGCTCGATTCTTCATCGCGTTGAATGCCCCAAAGACAGCTCGAAGGTTCCAGTCACGAATCCCCTCTGCGTCAGTTAATGGATCTTTGTCAAATCCACTCTCCCAAAACCATTGCCCATGATGATCCCGTGGGTAAGGAAAATCTTCCATCTCTAATTGCAAAGCCCATGGGGTTTTGGGGAACTCTATTGGGTTCTCCTGCTCATCCCAAGCCCACATATTGCTCATGCCCATTCTTCCATCGGGCGTCATTTCACGATCTGCATTGGCCCAAGATCCGATCCACGCATGCCCTGTACAATCTGCGAAGTAATCTCCGAGAATCTTCACCTCCGCGCCTGAGCGGGTATCGATCGCTTTTACTGCTTTGATTCGATCCTCGTTCATCTCGACGGCGAATGCATGGTGATTGAGCATCAGATCAATATTAGGCTCAGCACGTACAACCTGTTCTTTTAAGTCATCGCCAAACTCTTCATATCGACCTGGTGATTTTGTCGCACGATCTGAAAACTCTTCAATGATCTCACCGATTCTGGGGAATTTACCTCGGCGGATATTACCCTTCGCCCAAACTCGTACTTCACTTGAGCCATTTCCTCCAAGCACGGGTCGGTCCTGTACCAAAGCAACTCGACAGCCCATTCTTGCTGCCGAGATTGCTGATCCCATGCCGGCATAACCACCGCCAATCACAACAAGATCGTAAGGTCCCTTAGTAATGGGAGACTCAGGCAGATTCAGCTGTTTTCTTCTCCAAGCGGAAAGAACGTCGTTGGCGGGAGGCGGTACCGCATCGAGATTCGTGGTGAGATAGATACAGTCACACCGGCCGTTGAAACCCGTTTCATCTACAAGCCGAATTTCTGATTGCCCTTTACTCAGTTTGATGACACCGCCGTTTTGCCAACCCCATGCTTTTCCCTCAGTTCCAAAAGTCACCGGTAGCTCAGAACCGCCGATGGAGAGTCGGAATCGCCCAGGCGAGGGTGACGCATTCCAACGAGCCACCCAATCGTAGGTTCGAACCCACACACGATATTGAGCCGATTCAGGCACCTCCAATTGCGACGTAGCGTCCTCAACTTTGCGACCCAAGCCATGGGCTAATAAGTAGGGAGAGCCCATCGATTGGATGAATTGTGTATCCAGCTTCCATCCGCCGCGCTGACTGAAACTCTCAGCTTCAACGAACACCTCTGCGGCTCGGGATACCGTCAAACTTTGAAAGATCAAGAAAAGAGTCAAACTAATCTTTAGCTGATCGAGAACTGGAACCTGCATAATACTCTCATGTAAAACCACGAACACTTCATACCACAACGTATTGTTTTGTGATGATGAAAAGCAGCACCACCTCCAACAACACTACTCAATCATAACCGATAACGTTGCTCGATGATTATTCCCCATTTTAGATATCTTCCGAGGGAATAAGTCATTTCAGTGGCAATCGATCATGGTGATTGCGAACTTCATTCACAAAAATGAGCGAAGGAGGATAACTCTTCAATAATCGGACCATCGCACTCGACCCCACGGACCACGGTATCGAAGCAAGGCTCGGTTGCCCACCTGAAATGTAAAGGTCATTCAGAACCATTGCCATTAAAATTGGGTAATCCGCGTGCTCCTTTGCAACTCGCAATTTGCGAACATGCAATCGCTCGCGTTGCTTCTTGTCTTCAGCTGCAATCTCACCTGCGATTGGAGAAGCAGTCCGCACTTCAATTGCGAGTTTCATTCGCAACCTGCTAAGTGCTACTCTTCGATTCTCAGCCTGACTTCGCCGCTCGGTCGCCTCAGCGGTCACGCCAGTTATTCGATGCAACAAGAAAACTCCACTGCTAGTTTTGTTGCGATGCTGCCCACCTGGACCGCTGCGACGCTGCGTTCGGAGATCACACTGCGCGGAAAGTTCATCATCGGATAGACAGCAGGGATGAGACGCTGGCCAGATGCGAAGAGGCATTAAATCATCTTGATCAGGTAGTTCGGCTTTGATTTCCATGATGATTTCTTTGAGAGTAGCATTGCGTGTAACGAATGACGCTTCGAAGTTCGCGACAATAATCGTTTTGCAATATTCTTAGCTGGAGCCATCACCTAGCCAGCTTGCAAGAATCAAAAGGTTATCACAGAACGTCTTGGACTTAATAACCCGTTCAGTGTTGTCATCCTCTCCGTGATACTTCAGCCGCCCAGACTCTATCCAAGCTCCACTGTCACTGATGTCCGCGAGCACACGATTGACTCTCTCATTTAATTCGCTTGTACGTTTCGGGGTCTTGATGGAGATTTCCTCCAAGGTACTCCCTGAAGGCTTGTTCTGAATTTCCAGATACTCACTCCTTAATTGATCGAGTTTGGATGAAACAACAAATGCGTAGTGAGTGGGGCAATCATCGTCGTCGTAGGTTAGCTCGTACCTGCGATTGAAATATAACGGGCGGTTGGAATTTAACTCGTAAAACCTCGCAAGTTTTCCATTGGGCAGTAATGATCGCTGATAGTAATCAAGTGCACGCGGGATCGGACGAAGGTATTTCGCGGCATCGGGCTCTTTGCCTGCCAATCGTTGATAAAGTGTCATCAAGGTCTTCATCACCGCTTGCGATTCACCCCCGGTTATCGCGGGAGGCTCAAATTTCCTCGCCCACGCAGGCTGCATGTCTTGATCGTATTGCTGTGCCCATCCCGGCTGTGGTTCTGGCAGCTGCGCCAAAATCAAGAATTCCCCGCCTCGCTTCGCTGATTGCAAGTATTTAGGTTTTTTATAAACAACCCATGCATCGAGCATCAAGCGAATCATGTCGCAGATCGTGTTGTCATTTAGGGTGTAGTACGAACCATATTTCTTGGCAGGATACTCACGCAACCACTTCGGAGGAAGACTTGCTTTGAGTTTTGGTGAGCCCGCTTTTATTGTTTTGGAATCCAGACTCATTGGACGTTCATAGCGTTGAGGCCACGCGCCGTTTGGGTACTGCGCAGCGACAAAAGCGTCCAACGCATAGAGGGCTGATTCGTGAATTTTCTGGTCTGAAAAATTCAACGCCTGATCCATGAGTATCAAAAAGCGACATGCCGATTGCGATTTATTGTCATCCAGTGTCGTCGTGTTTCGGCGTCCTGAACCTGAGATCGCCTCGAAATTGCCGTCAATGCGATCGCCACGGCGATATCGATACCCCGATCGCTTTTCAGGTGAAAACTCAATTCGGTTATCCCAACCTCCAGATTCTAGCTGCCCAAGCATGAGAGCCTCCGCAACTTCCCGTGCAGCGGACAACAACTGGGGTTCATTGCAATACTGGTAGGCTTGAAGGTAGGCTTGTCCAACATACGGAGTTCCCGGTGGCTGCACCCAACTAGTATGTGGCCCGACCGCTCCCTCACCTTCACGTTTTGATAGATCTGCAGAGTACTGGTAAACATAGCCACCATTGACCGAGACCTCCAACCGAAAGAAATCGACTGCTCGATTCAAGACTGCACGAACAGCTTCGACCTCTTGCGTATAGCTAACGGAAGGGCAACCAAGGCAAGAGGTGAACAAAGCAACCGTGAAAAAGCAAAGTCTTCTTAGCCCGCTAAGGTCCTCAAAGAAGCGGAAACCAACTTTCCAAAATACATCGCAATTCATCTTCGGGATCCTTCAACCTTATTGATCTCGCCAAGTATTGGACGAATCCCAAGCGACTGGGATCTCTGAGGAAACAATGGAATCTAACGCTGATCCCCTGAAAAGGTATTGAATCGAATTTCGAACCGACCCTCACTGGTGGCAGCACCGACAGTCATCGATGGAGTGTTATGCTGCATCACAATTTGTCCATCATGCCCAACGGCAATGAGCCCACCCGAACGATCCGGCAATTGACGCGTGATCATTTCATCGACCGCGGCATCAAGTGATTTTGATGCGTAACGCATTTGTGCGATCACATCGTACGCAGCGGCTCGGCGAATGTACTCTTCGCCAATACCAGTACCGGAAACAGCAGCAAAGCGATTATCTGCGTAAGTACCGGCACCAATAATCGGTGAGTCACCCACTCGGCCCTTGAGTTTCTTACTCGTGCCGCCCGTGCTGGTTCCAGCTGCTAAATTTCCATGCTGATCAAGTACCGCACAACCAACGGTCCCGTAGTGAAGTGAATCCTTTTTTTCCTCGATTGAAATCTCGGTAGATTCCATGACTCGTGGATCATGCCAACTTAGAAAGTAATCAGGCTTTACGATTTCCAGACCGATATCTTTTGCGAAGGACTCCGCCCCATCGGAAACCAGAAGGACATGCGGAGTCTTTACCATGACCTGTCTGGCCAAGGCGATTGGATTTTTAACATTAGTCACACCAGCTACGGCTCCGCACTGCAAATTTTCTCCATTCATAATGGATGCATCAAGCTCCGCAGCTCCCTCCTGATTAAGCACTGATCCCCTCCCTGCATTGAAAGCCGCATCATCCTCAAGAATCTTGATTACCGCCTCAACTACATCCAAAGCAGGCGAACCGTCCTGCAACATTTTTTTTCCTGCTGTTAGCGCACGAGACATTCCCTTCTCACGAGCAGATTTCATCTCCTTTTTCCATTTTTCAGAGTCGCTTCCTGCCCCACCATGAATCACGATCGACCATTGCTTCTCATGATCTGCAGCTTCCACGGAACCTTGCTGTGAACTCATCGAAATACTCATGCAAAAAAGAGGTATCAAGATCATTACGGTATTCAGTTTCATTCTTATTTATCCCTTGCAGCTTATGGATCAAATAGAGCTACACCATCGTGCCTGTCATCATTTGATTGAGTCGCTTGAGCACATCAGCATGATTCTCAGCTCCCTCAATCTGCTTCAAGATACGACTTTGACGTCGAGTGATCGGAACTGGCGAACCCGCATCATGCTGAATTTGATTTAGTGGAGCAACAAGACCGGATAACAATGCATTGATTCCTTGGCCGGTAACTGCACTGACACAAAAATCATAGGAATCAAAAGCATCAGACCTCGTCCTGGTGCTTTGATCGATTTTATTAAGTACGCGACAAAGATTCCTGTCAGAAAACTGAAGACTCCTCAGAAACAATATCTGCTCATCGTCTACTTGTTTTTCTGGATCTAGCTCTTCAACCAACAAAACTAAATCGGCATTTTCTGCAGCGTGCATGGCTTGTTCAATTCCTTGCTGCTCAATCGCCCCCACCTGATCCCGGATACCAGCCGTGTCGATTAATTCAACGGGCCAACCGTCGATCACGGTTGTTGCCCTGAGAACGTCTCGGGTGGTACCAGCGTGATCAAACGTGATACTACGATCATACCCAACGATTCGATTAAGCAAGCTACTCTTGCCAACATTTGGCGGACCACAAAGAACAACTCGGTATGGCTCGCTCAAAACCCTTCCGATGAGGGTCTTGCAGATAAAACCGCCTGCTTCTTTCTGTATTTCTGTCGCGGAAACACTGTCGTCGTTCAATCGTTGTATGGCCACTTTAGCCCAATGCAACATCGCTCCACGCAATTGCTCGAGGGCGATCGCAGCCGTGCGTGCTGTGCTGCAACGCTTCAGTACCTCTGTGGCTTCAGCGATCAACGGAGATTGCTCAAAATACTCGCTTGAAGATTCACAAATCCTCACCCCACACGCCTCAAGATCATTGAGAATCCGGGCAATCGCAGCAGGTCCGCCGTGGCAATGGACTTCGAATGACTGCTCTGAGGTCGGAGAAACCACGACCGATTCAGCAGCTAGAGACTGATTGGCACCCCCAACCCATTGCCCATAGCGAACCTGACCGCTTCTCAACTCAGAATCGGTGGCAGGACGGAAATTCTGCAACAAACAGGAAGATGCTCGAGGCCCCCGCAAGCCAACAACCGCCACGGCCCCGCGCCCCCTCCCCGTTAGGGCCACGCCGAGGGTGGGATCCTCGAGACCCGAGATCTGGCGAAGCTTATGTTTACTTTTGTCTTGTGAATTAGGTAAAGACATTCTTAATGCAGTGAATAGACTAGGGGTCGCAAAAAAACGCCTGATAACTAGATCGATCGAAAAACACGGCCGAGCACGATGGTCCGCACCAATCCTGATCTCGACAAATTGACGGACGATGAACTTCTGAGTATGCGTCTGTGCGATCTCAAGCTGCGTATCAGGGATACGCCTTTGGAGTCAAAGGTCGAACAGCTAAATGAAGAACTTCGCATGCGAGGCATTCGGTTTCGCCCACACTATTGGCTGAGTGACGACTGGTACTCACCGGACGGTATTCCCGGTATTGCGATTCCGTTTTATCTGGCTCATCCACGACTTTCACGTCTGGAACGCAAGCAACTCCTTGAAGTCGAAGGCGGGACCCACCAGTGGTGCATGAAAATCCTCCGACACGAAGCCGGACATGCCATTGATACCGCCTTTGGGCTACACCAACGATCCCACTATCGCCGAGTTTTTGGTGATCCTCAAGCACCCTACCCGGAGCATTATCAACCAAAACCGTCGAGTCGCAATTTTGTTCACCACTTGGACATGTGGTACGCACAAGCACACCCAGTCGAAGATTTTGCTGAGACCTTTGCAACCTGGCTGCGGCCGGGATCGCGGTGGAAAACAAGATACCGCGATTGGCCTGCTATTAAAAAACTGGAGACGGTTGATCGTATGATGCGATCCATCACGGATAAGAAACCTGTCCTGAGAAGCCGAAAAACACTCGATTCACTTTCGAGAATTCGAAGAACTCTTCGCACCCATTACGAGCGGAAGCGACTTCATTACGGACTCGATTACCCCAGTATTTACGATAACGACCTGAGAAAACTCTTTTCGAGCGACTCTACACACAAAAGAAACCCCACCGCTGCGGCATTTCTTAATAAAATTCGCGGTGAACTTAGACGCAGTGTTGCGAAATGGACAGGCGAATACTCCTACACCATTGATCAAGTGGTTCAGGAAATGATTGAACGCTGCAGGCGGCTACAATTACGACTTGGGGATCATCCTGAGGAAACAAAACGAGACGCAATCATCTTGGTTGCTGTTCGAACAACAAGCTTCCTGCACGAAGGCCGGCACCGTTTCGCGTTGTAACCCCAAGGGAAATCGCATCTGCGGCTACAGCTACTTCCACAAAAGCTGAACAATCTGGCATTCTCCGCATGAGCAAAACACGAATTCTCGTTCTTGTCCGAGACGGACATGTTCCACCCCCGTCACTCGAGGGTATTCCCAACGAAGCGATGTATGCGTGGAAGGCCGAGTTTGACGTCTGTGAAACCCTTCGGCGACTTGGACACGAAGTGCTCCCGCTTGGGGTCTACGATGATCTCGCACCCATCCGGAATGCAATTCAGGAATTTAAGCCCGACATCACGTTCATGATGCTCGAGGAATTTCATGGCGTTGTGACTTATGATTTTGCCGTGATTAGCTATTTGGAGCTCATGCAGCAGGCCTACACCGGATGTAATCCTCGAGGCCTTCTTTTGAGCAAAGATAAAGCACTGTCCAAAAAAGTGCTGACCTACCATCGGATTCCAACACCACGATTTGCGGTCTTTCCTCTTGGAAGAGCGGTACGGCGACCTAAAAAACTGTCCTTTCCCCTCTTTGTAAAATCCGTCGTTGAAGACGCCTCGTTTGGTATCTCACAAGCGTCTATCGTTCACAACGACGAAGCACTTGCAGAGCGAGTCCGATTCATACATGAGAAAACCAATGACAGAGCAATAGCCGAACAGTACATCGAAGGTAGGGAAATCTATGTTGGGGTATTGGGAAATACTCGCTTAAAAACGTTTCCTGCATGGGAGATGAATTTTGGCACCCTCCCACCAGAAGTAGCGCGAATCGCAACAAGTCGTGTGAAGTGGGACCGTGGTTATCAAAAGAAACATGACATCACGACGCATGCAGCAAAGGATCTTGACCAAGCCATGCAAGAAAAGATCTCGAAAGTCTGCAAACGCGTATACCGTGCTCTTAGCCTCAGTGGATATGCGCGGATGGATCTTCGACTGACGGACTCAGGTGAAATCTATGTCATCGAAGCAAACGCAAATCCGAACATCGAATTTGGCGAAGACTTTGCCGAATCCGCCGAGTCCATCGGGGTGTCTTACGAAGCACTGATGCAACGAATTATTAACCTAGGCCTTAACTACAAAGCCGCATGGATGAATGTTTGAAATGGAATCAAGTAAAAACCATGGCAAAACCAATTATCACGGGATTATCCCACCTTTGGTCACGCCACTGCTTGATCGTGATCAAATTGATAGAACTGGAACACAGCGACTGCTGGAACACGTTTTACAGGGAGGTGTACACGGGATATTCGTCTTAGGTTCTACCGGTGAAGCACCGAGCCTGAGCTATCGATTACGCCGAGAGTTTATTCAGCTAGTTTGCCAAGAGGTTGAACAAAGGATCCCCGTCCTCGTTGGCATCACAGACACATCCATTGTGGAAAGTTTAGCGTTGGCGCGGATTGCTGAAGAATCAGGTGCGGATGCGGCAGTGCTAACCACTCCCTACTATTTCCCCGCGGGACAGACGGAATTGATACAGTACGTGGAGCAGGTGATTAAAGAACTGCCATTGCCATTGATGCTCTACAACATGCCCAGCATGACGAAAGTCTGGTTCGAAATTGACACGCTCGAAAAGCTGGCCAGTCATTCAAAAATTGTCGGCATCAAGGACAGCAGCGGCGACCTCGACTACTTCGAACAACTTGTCAAACTAAAATCGATTCGTCCGGACTGGTCTCTGATGATCGGTCCAGAACACTTAACCGCAAAAGCCATTGCGATGGGTGGGGACGGGGGTGTTAACGGTGGAGCGAATATCTTTCCGGAACTCTTTGTCACGATGTACAACGCAGCGATCGAGAACAACTTCGATGAACTCGAAATCTGCAATCAACGCATCGAGAAGCTTCAGCAAATCTATCGAATCGGAAAATATGCAAGTCGGCACATCAAAGCGACAAAAAGCGCGTTATCAATCCTAGGAATATGCAGTGATCAACTTGCTCCACCCTTCAATCGTTTCCTCGATCCTGAAAAAAAAGCGGTAGCCGAGATACTTCACCGACTTGGGTAACAGAAATTGGAAAACGTTGATGTTTTACTCATAAATGGATCCGGACTCCCATGACCTCAACCTGATTGTAGCGTGGAGATCCGAATCAACCTCACAAGAGGAATCTCAAAAATCAAAACACTGGGTAATCAAAACACTGGGTAATCAAAACACTGGGTAATCAAAAAAAACCGAAGACTCATCCTTGAGATACAAAAAAAGGCGAGGAGCTCATCGCTCCTCGCCTTGATAGTCAACTTTTTCACAGTGTCTTTAATTCTGTGGTGGCTCTTCTCGACCCAACATCATCATCAAGGGTGAAGCCGATGCAGAACCGCCATAGGTGTAGCCCGCCTCCAGAGCTCGCTCCACTCTCTCGACGGTCTCAGCGAGATGAGCTTTGGAGTACGGATCCATTTTCTCACCGCAGCGTTTCAGGGAATCAGAAGCCTTTGCCGCCAGCGACCGCAACTCCATACGAGCGAGGTTGCTGATTGCATTGAAAGCCGCTGTGTCATTAGACGACTCAAGAATGAGATCAACCAAACGCTGCATATGCTCACGCTGAAGATTTCTTCGGAGTGAAGAAATCATTGGGTTGCGAGCTGTGCGACCGTCCGGACAATCACCGTCCAATTCCGTCCAAACTTCACCACTCACCTCTGACAAAAGCTCTGGCAGAGTGAGAGTGTCCTGATCAGCCGCTAAACGCATTTCATTGTCATAAACGCGTCGCAGCGTCGTTGGATTCATCAACCAAGTGAGTGCAGAGGACTGAACGCCCAAGATTCGATCATGAATTGGCCATGTTGCTTCAGCGGACATTGACGATCGCGAGCCACCATCAATCCACTTATCAACACTCATTCGTTCCAACAACTCAGGAGTGAGTCCAAAAGCTTCATCACGAAACGTGCTTTCAATCACAAACTTCAGAGCCGCCCTTTGCTGCTCGGGCGGAACGACTTCAACGGGTGCTCGATCGCCAGGATCACCTTTTTTATCTCGATAAACAAACGCACCACCAACCCAGTTCGACATCATGCTTCCTGCGCGTGTCTGCAAGCTCAGTGTTAGCTCATAACCGCGTCGAGCTTTCGCCCAACTGTCGCCATCTTTGACAAAGCGAGAGATAATCCGCTCTCGATAGAGGTTGATCAATCTCATTTGCTCCTGAGCGTAATCCAGAGGATCCTTTGAAAAATCATAGCGGCGAGCCAACGGATCAGGACCAGCGGTGTCCTCATCGGTCGCGTATTGCAATTCTGGTTCGTTGCAACGCTTCAAGATTTCGGGGAGACGCTTTTCATCAAACGTGTATCCGTAATCAATCGCCCAGAAATCGTAGGGTCCGATATCAATCATGGCAAAGTCACCCTGCACACTTCCGGATTCAAATCGGTAGTTAATGGGGCTGTAATCCATCACTGATGCGGTGAAGGTCTTTTTGCCTTTCAATTCTTCACTATTGATTTCATCGAGAGTGTAGAGCGAGGAAGCTTTGAAGTTGTGTCGGAGTCCTAGGGTATGACCCACCTCATGAGCAACAAGGTCAGCAAGCAATGGACCAACGAACCACTCAGGCATTCCGTCAAGAAGTTGTGGTTGTGGTTTTGGAGCTTCCTCCTTTTTCTCACTGGGTTCAGAATCCTCTGACTCTTCGCTTTCCTCTTTTTCCTCCTTCGATTCGCCTTTGGCATCACTAGCGTCACCGCCTTCTTTGCCCTCATCCGAACCTTCTTCTTCCTCGTCTTTTTTCTTCTTCTTCGACTGCTTCTTCTTGGCCTCTTCGGCTTCAATCAGAGTCAAAGCCCAGTCCATACGGGTTAATGCCAAATCCAGGCTTCTACCACTTGCTGCCATGCACAAACCGTTTTTCTGACTCACTCGGCCGTACAAGCCATCAAACTCGTCATCACCGAGTAGGGTTGGGTCAGCCTGTGCGAGCCCAAAACCAGCCATCGGAAGGTAAGACTGTTCAGCAAGTTTCCCACGAAGGAAGTTCGCTTGCTCTGGAGGCGCCAAGCGAACCCTTGGATCCCAGGTTGGATGGCGACCTAGCCATCCGAGCGTTTCAGCGGAAACACCCTCCATCGCCAATTTTGGCATCAAATCTTCGTAATTGAAGTTGAAGTGTCGGATCCAGCCATCCGTGAGGATAATATCAGCATCAAGGATCTGGCCCGTCATTGGATGCACGCGACTTGGTCCAATCGCTGTGCCGATATCGTTATTTAACCATCGAATGAAGTTGTAACGAACATCTTCAGGATCCTTCTCCATGTGCGCTTTGCTCACGGCGTCCTGATATTCGATCACAATCGCGTCGACCAACCCAACTCTTTCAAATGCCTTATTCCAATAATCGACCCCGGCTTTGATCCAGCGACGATATCGCACAGGTGCAGTGTGTTCAACGTAAAATCGGATTGGCTCCTTCGGCGGACTCTTTTTCAGAGCAGGATCTCTCTTTTCAAGTTGCCAACGGTTGATGAAACGAACGCGAGTTGCATCATCAGTGTATTTGCTGAGATCAGAAAATGCGGTTGTGAAATAACCAACACGTTCATCGGCGAGCCGAGGCTTGAACCCGGAGGCTGTGGAAGGGACCTCGCTGAAGGAATAATGAATGGTCTGGAATCGTCCACTGCTGCCGACGATCTCAAAGGCAACCTCGACGTTCTCGGGGAAGACTTTGGCCGAGACGAGCTTCGAAATCCGAGAATTCGTTACACGCACCGAGGAACCAAAGAATCTCGTAGCATTTCCCACCAACAGCGAGTCCAAATCGATCACGGGGCCACCGGTTGGTCCCATTGCGACAATCGGAACATCCAGAAGTACCTGATCCGTAAATAATCGTTTCACCGATGCTCGACTCTCTGCATCACCAGTAGCTCGGATATCCAGATTGGGAGCGACGAGTGCCAAACGATCGTCGTAACGCCGCCACTCAACGACCCAATCACCTGACTGCAGTCCGGCGTATTTGTCACCGCTGCTTACGGTGAGTGCGATGAAGAACCGTTTACCTGCAAAAGCTTTCGGAAGTTCACCCAAGAGCTGCGAGTCAGTTGCTCTGGACCACAGGTTGAATAAACCTCTCGGATTCGATTGACCAGAAACGACAACCGGTTTGTAACCCTGCGACACCTGATCAAAAGGCGGTAGTGCTGCAGAAGCTGACTGCTGTCCGACGAGGGTGAGCAGCAAAGCAGCCGCCAAATTCAAAAGTTTTTTCATAACTCATCTATTTCTGGGAGGAACGATATCCTTCAACGTTAGGTCACCTAATCGGACAGGCGGTGAGAAATTTGAATTTCACCAATATTCACACCAATGGCCATCAGAAAACCGGAAAGGAGCTGCAATCAGCTCCGTGCTCCCTTTCCTTTGGTGGCAAACGCTAAAACGCACTCATCCACAACTGTGCTGCGCGACTCATTCTTCACCGAATGACCCTCAGGAATTCCTTTCTCGGTCGTAAAATCCGCTTTTGAAGCGTCGATTTGATTAAACCGCGGACCGCAATCGGGCAGGCTGGTGGATGACTCGAGAATGTGCGATGACCCGCTGTTTGGACTCAGCAAAATCTCGAACAAGTCTCGATTCCATCATCTTAACCATCGCAGATTTTCAAAGAGGGATAGATAGGCAAGTTATTGATATTTTTCGGGCAAAGTGCTCCACGCGAATACTAAATGCCGAATCGAGGCATAACAAAACGTCCACAGCACCCCCATAGGGAGGGAATCGATCGTGATTAGCGAGTAGATCAACTGATGAAACATCATTCGACCTCTTCAGGCGCAGAATCGGGCGCATTCTTGGCGGTGCAAATTGGCAAAATGCTGAGAGAGTACCCAACAGGGTCACGCGGAAGACGGTACAGCAGCACCCGGTACGACAGTCCTAGCCGGGAATACTAATTCGGATTCAGGGTGTGTTTTGGTCGAAATCATCCAGCATCATCACCTCAATGAGGCGAGGGAACCGGTTAAGCGATCCGGCAGGGTGTTGTTGATGGCGGGAAAACGAGCCACTCGGCCATTAAAAATTCAATGTAGCCCAACTTTCATCCCTTCGCCCGTTGGAGTGCGGAATGGAAGCAATCTCCGAGCAACACTCGATATGGATCCCATTCGCCCGTCGCTTGTGGGTGACAGTGGCTCGAGAGGCGTCAAAGCGTCCATTTGACGGTTGAGGATGCCCAAACGATGCGGTCACTAGGCCGCGGACATTGACGATTCGGTTTCCTCGGTCGAGAATTAGGAAACTGCGACAGCGTCCAACCGCAAACGCAAATTAAGCGGACTCGCCATGCGTCCCCTTTGATCCTCGTTATCTCTTCTAACCTGAAACAACATCGAATGAAATCTTTGCCCCAGCAAGATCCGCAAGTTTGGGAAGCCATCGAAGCCGAAGCGGCGCGTCAGCAAGATGGCTTAGAAATGATTGCTAGTGAGAATTACACAAGCTTAGCCATCATGGAGGCGGCTGGCAGTATCCTCACCAACAAGTACGCCGAGGGTTATCCGGGACGTCGCTACTACGGTGGCTGTCATCACGTTGATGTAATTGAATCCCTAGCAATAGATCGAGCAAAGACCCTTTTTGGTGCCGAGGCAGCAAACGTCCAACCTCACAGTGGCTCGCAAGCCAATACTGCTGTCTACCTCAGTTGCCTTGAACCAGGAGATACTGTCCTCGGGCTGGATCTTGCTCAAGGCGGTCACCTGACTCACGGCATGCGACTGAATATTAGCGGGCAGCTCTATAACTTCCACTCCTACGGGGTTGATCCCACCAATCATCGTTTGAACTTCGACCAGATTGCCTCGCTGGCTCGTGAGCATCGGCCAAAACTCATCGTTGCCGGTGCAAGCGCTTACCCTCGCGAAATCCCTCATGAATTATTTGCAGAGATTGCAAATGAAGTCGGAGCACTGCTGCTGGTTGATATGGCGCATTACGCAGGGCTTGTTGCCTCAGGAGTTCACAACAGCCCTGTACCGTTTGCGGATTATGTGACAACGACAACGCACAAGACATTACGAGGTCCGCGTAGTGGGCTAATCCTGTGTAAAGAAGATCGCTTGAAAGACATTAATCGAAGTGTGTTTCCCGGAACACAAGGTGGACCATTGATGCACGTGATCGCAGGGAAGGCAATCTGCTTCGGTGAGGCAATGACCGAAGAGTACAAGGACTACGGACAGTCTGTTGTCGACAATGCGAAAGCTCTAGCTGAAACCCTGATGGGTCTAGGTCTACCGCTGGTCAGTGGAGGAACCGACAACCATCTCATGCTTGTGGATGTCACTGCGGTAGGGCTCGGAGGGAAGAAGGCGGAAGCCGTTCTTGACGATTGTGGTATCACCGTCAACATGAACATGATTCCCTTTGACACAAGGAAACCAATGGACCCCTCGGGAATTCGCATAGGAACTCCTGCTTTGACCACTCGCGGCATGGGTGTAGACGAAATGAGACAGGTTGGGCATTGGATCCATCAAGCCCTAAAGGGTGCTGATGACGATTCCATCCTGTCGAGTATCCGTGGCGAGATCTCGGAACTCTGTGATCATTTTCCGGTTCCTGCGGGGCGTGTAGCTGCTGTCAATCCTGTTTAGAATAACGATCTCGATGATCGTGTGTTCGCGTACCGAGACCACGCTCGGTGGCTACTCAATCCGGCTGCCAAGTAGAATCACGTGATCAATCGGGACGGTGATGGCAAATCGTTGGGAATTATGCTGAACTTTTTTCTCTGTCGCAAAAGCTGACCTCATGCACAGAATTCTGATTGCTGACGACAACGACGCAAACCGCGAATTGTTGGAAGCTTATTTAATTAATATTGAGTGTGAACTTGAAACATCTCTCGATGGGCAGGACACGCTAGACAAGATCGAATCTTTTAAGCCAGATCTTGTCTTACTTGATGTCATGATGCCAAAGCTAAGTGGCTTTGAGGTTTGCCGAAAGATCAAGGACAACCCTGAAACAAAACGCATCATGGTGCTGATGGTGACCGCGTTGAACGAACTCGGTGATATAGAGCGGGCTGTAGATTCAGGAACCGATGACTTTCTCAGCAAGCCGGTTAATCGAGTTGAATTAACCAAGCGGGTTGAGAACATGTTGAAGCTGAAAGGGACGGAAGATGAATTGAATCGTCTTCGTAAATACATTGAAGAAATGGAAGATCGCAGCGGATCGTAGCCGTTTTATCTCTGTTTTGCTGATTGACGAAATATCGCGATCGCCACTTTCTCGGGCCCTTTTTGCAAATCTGACGCAGCAATCATACTGGACAAGACTAGCCATCGGTCGCTTCACTGAGGGGATCACCCTCGTTAATCTCCAACATGGTGTTAATGACATCAATCAGTTGATCAAGCCGGAACGGTTTGAATAGAACACACTTTGGATGTAAACCATTCTGCCTCGCTTTGACAATCGAGTGCCCGGGGTCGTAACCGAATCCGGTCATTAGCACCATCGGAACACGATTCATGATCTTTCCCAAACGAAGCATCAGCTGATAACCGCTGTAATCGGGCAGACGGATGTCACTGATGATGACATCATAGCTATTGAATCCACCACTCCCACGCACCATCAAAACCGCCTCGTCTCCCTTGTGGGCGGTTTCAACAATGCAGCCATACTTCTCGAGCAACCGGTGGGCGTCTTCACGAACCTGATTGTCCGCGTCTACCACGAGAACTCGCTTGCCTCTTAATTCTGTGTGTTGTGTATCGACAGAACCCACTGGCACCGCTTCCATGGGTGTCATTTTTTGGCCAATTTGCTGAATGGTCTGCTTGATATCCCGAGCATTGTGCAGAACACGTCGGAGGCGATCCATGACTTCTGGACTATGTCCAATGTATCCTTCCATCACATTGACGGCATCATTCAGGATCTCATCCACTGGCAAGGCAACCGCACTATGAATTGCATCGCAGCTCTGTTGGGCAGTATTAGCTTTTTGAGCGACAAGAAGCTCCAGAGTGTTTAATGCGAACGCAACGTCTCGTGCGAATATCTCAAGGAATTGAAGATCACTGTCGCTGAATGCCGACGTATCTGGGCTCTCCACGTTCAATGTCCCCAAAACCTGATCATGAAGGATTAAGGGTGCGGTGATTGAACTTCGCGTACTGGTTGCACCTGGAAGAAACAGAGGGTCGTTTTCGACATCTTGGCAAACATAACTTCGGCCGCTCGCTGCAACATAACCCGTAACCCCATTGCCCTGAGGATGTGCGTAGAGTTGGCGATCTGCCGCATCTTGGTCAATGCCCACGCTCAGCAAAGGAACCAAATTACCGGTAGCATGCTCAAGCAAACGAATTTCAATCACTTGAAAATTCAACAGATCACTGAGGTAATGCCTAATGTTTTCTTTGAGTAACTCAATCCGCTCATCAACCTCCATCATGAAAATTTCGGTTGGACGCAGGTCGGCTAAATCCCTTCCTGCTTGATGAATCGCCTCTAACTTCTGTTGCTGAAGAATTTCCTTGGTAATGTCATTGACGGTCACGATCAATTGCTGTGATTGATGCGGATGTTCGATTGTCGAAGCGTTCACTTGGAAATAGCGATTATCAGAGGCGTGAAGCGTCGTGCTGCTTTCCTCTCCAGTCGCCATCGTGGTGTGGAAAGGGCAAAAACTTGGACCCATGATTTCTGGATTAGCGAGAAGTTCATAAAAGTCCATGCCCACGGCACTATTTTCATTGTGGCTGACCCACTCCAGTAACCGACGATTAGCCCACAAAACACGATTATCAAAGTCAATAAGGGCAACGCCCTCTGGCATATCACGAAGCATCGCGCCACTTTGCGCGAGCCCTCGAAGTTCACTAACACGAGGGAACTGGTCTCGCGTGATCCAGACGCCTGCCACAGATGGTTCACTCAATTCGTCCAGAACCGGAACGGAACCATCAAGCGAGATAATCTGCTCTGGACTACATCCTGTTGGTATCCCTTGTGGGTCTCCAACACAAATGAACTTTGGAGGCTCTTCTCCGGAGCCTGATGACTGAGGCGATCGATTCATCGATCTCGGTTCTCCCACACTACGCCCGCCTAAGTGTGGCCCTTCGCTTCACCCGCACACTCCGCATGGGGAAACGGCTTAACGTCTACCGAACTGGCTGCCCACCACACCTGAAATATCTCTCTCAATCTCTATTCATTGTGAATGATAGGGAACCACAACCCGTTTGTCATAGGTCGATACCAACACAAAGACTGCTTTCTCAACTGGGATTTTTCAAACCCATGGAACCTGCTGATCTTAAAAACACTCTCTAGGGAAGAACCGGTACCCTGAAATGCCAACTAAGGGAAAATAGAGGCCCCTGCGATGAATTCTCACTTCAAAAAGCGTCGGAACAATGAATTGAATCAAGGTTTCCCAATAACACGAGATGCGTCCTAAAAAGGTGGTAACCCAGAAATTGAACCAAAGCGACAAATGCGGTCCTGCACCTCTCTTTGCTGTAACTAGGGGGATTAAGGGCCGCATAACGCAAAAGCTATACTCTGGTCCAGACAATCGCAATCTTGAATTTTCGGAGCATCTAACGTGCAACACATTGATGTAAAAATCCATCAATCCGTCGCGACAATCCTGATGGAGCGTCCCTCGGTCTGCAACGCATTGAATCCACAAATGCTTGAGGAATTGACGACTGCATTTTCGGATGTGCATCAAGAAAAAAAAGTTCAGGCGGTTGTTTTATCCGGTAGCGGTCCTCACTTTTGCTCTGGCATTGACCTGAACACCCTCCAAGCAATCAGTAAACTTGAAACCACCGACGCGTTACCTCAATGGTTCCAGCTTTGGGACCGCCTCAGTGAGTTGTACCAACAGATTCTACGATTCCCCAAACCAATCATATCAGCTGTTGACGGAGGAGCCGTGGGCGCTGGCTTTGGTTTGGCCTTAGCATCGGATCTGATCGTTTGTTCGACTCGTGCTTTTTTTTCCGCACCGACAATGCATTTAGGACTGGTTGGTGGTTCCACTGCTGCGCTGATGAATTTCCGTTTGGGTTCAAGCGTCACCTCGCATCTTCTTCTGACTGGCAATCGACTACCGGCTTCGGAAGCTAATAAGATGCACCTGATTTCTGATCCCGTCTCGTCGGATCAAATCTGGGTAGCGGCGAACGAACTCGCAAGTGAATGTGCGAAAGCTCCCCGAGAAGCACAACAAGCAACCAAGCGGATTCTCAACGAAGTGATTGGTGAAAACCTGCTAACGCAACTCACTGCGGGTGCAGCCCAGAGTGCGACCGCGTGTACCACCGATGCAGCTACTGAAGGCATCAACGCTTTTCTCGAAAAACGTGATGCGAACTGGCCTGAATAAACTCTGAGCTTCTTCGAATTGCTCGCTGGAACAATACCTCAACGCTCAACCATTTGCTGACTATCCCCAGAGACTCCTGATCCTTATAAATTGCCTCCACTTGATTCGTATGAAAAAGATTAAAACCGCTGTTTTACCAACACTGTGTCTACAAACGCTCTTAGTGGGATCACTGACGTTTCCCAAAAGCACCTTTGGGCAAGAAGTGGATGACACAGGAAAAAAAACACATGCCAGCCTTAATTTAAAAACACTCTACCACCCGCTTGAGAAAATTAACTTTGCTCAAGAACAAATCTTGACGCACTGGATTGGAAGCAATCCCTCCCAACTCATCATCCGACGGGACAAAGTCTGGAATGAATTCGATTTACAGACAGGGCAAGAAACTCCGTGGTCCATACCCAAACTGCTATCAAAAAAATTACAGAAACTTCAGGGAGTCACAGAAACTGACGCAAGGTCGGCGGTTGATTCAGCGGTCGTAAAATTAAAGAACAGCGACGACACCTTGCTCGTTCGCATCAATCGGGGCCTTGCAGTCACCTCTCTCTCTCAGAAGACGCGATGGATTTCAAAAGAGGTTACCGGCTGGCGCGATGTCACCCTTAGTAAGAGTGGTTCTACCATTGCCTACACGAAACAGAACAACCTATTTGCAATCGACGTTAATTCAGGTAAACACCTGCAGCTAACTCAAGATGGTTCTGAAACGACCTTCAATGGCCACCTTGATTGGACCTATCAAGAAGAAATTTATGGCCGAGGAAACTTCAAGGGTTTCTGGTTGAGCCCGGACGGCAAATGGCTCGCAACCCTGAAGATAGACACCTCGGAGGTTCCGGTTTACTCACTCGGTTCGGCTTCATCGGAACGAGGCGTGGGATTGACTTCACGATATCCCAAAGCTGGAGACCCCATACCCCACGCTGCCCTGATGCTGTGGGATCTACGAAAACTTGCCAGCGGTCGCCTCCCCCGACCTCATGTCCTTTCCCGCTCGAGCAGTGAGAGAGAGCGACTGACCACTGGGGTCTGGTGGAACACTCATGATGGCTCCTTGGTTTTTGCTGTATCCAATCGCATTCAAAGCTGGCGCGAACTCCACAGGGTGCAACCCCGACTTGATCGCCGCGATCCAAACTTTCATTTCATAGCCTATCGAGAGGACAGTGAAGCATGGATTGAACCACCTGCTAAACCAAGTTTCCTTCAAAACGGTGAAATGCTCTGGCTCAGTGAAATACCGAGCGGATATTCCCAAGTCTATCTTGTACCTTTAAAACGCATTGGAAAATCTCGAACAATAACGATGTCCCATGCGGTCACACCCGATCAGATTCATGTTCGTGACTTCTGGGTCAGTCCGGATGAATCATCACTTGCTTATCTAGCAGATCATCAAAACGGCACCGTTGAACAACACCTCTACAAAATACAGTTGACTACAAAGAAAGGTACCAATTCACCAGAGCAAGATACCAAGATCAGCCACAGTAAACTCGAGTCAACAAAGGCAGGCTCAGGTGCAGTAAAACAGCTCACGGATCAAGCTGGATGGAATCAACCCCAGTTGAGTCCAGATTGGAATTGGCTTCTCAACCAACACAATAGCGCCGTGTCGCCCAATCATTTCATTCTCACGAAAATGGACTCGAAGGAATCAAGAGAAATCGGGAAAACATCGCTCTTACTTGATCACCGGATGCATCAACCTGAATTCTTTTCGATCCCAAATGGACAAGGCGTGAATTTACCCGCCGCGATCATTCGACCCGATGCCTCAACGAATGAGAGGCTTCCCGTTGTCATTGAAATATACGGTGGTCCAGGTTCACCGGTTGTTACTAATCGATGGAGAGGCACAAGAAATCTATATCGCGAACTCCTCGCTCAACGTGGTATTGCAACGTTTATGGTTGATAATCGGTCGAGTGCGGGACGTGGACTGCGCGATGCATGGAGTATCCAGGGCAGGGTAGGGGAAGTTGAATTAGAAGATCTCAGAACAGCTATCACGTGGTTGAAGAACCAAAACTGGGTGGATCCTGACCGTCTGTTGATTAGAGGTTGGTCGTTTGGCGGGTTCATGACAATCAGTGCGATGACATCAATGAACGATTTTAAAGCGGGCATTGCGGGTGGATCAGTGACAGACTGGGCGGAATACGATGCGTTTTACACCGAACGCTACATGGGATTGCCGCAAAATAACGAAGATGGATACCAAAGAACCTCTCCGATTCATCGCGCTGAAAATCTAGAAGGATCGATCTTACTAATTCATGGTGAGGCAGATGATAACGTGCACCCCACTGGCACACTCAGAATGGCGAAAGCCTTTCAACAGGCTGGAAAACCGTTTCGTTTGATGATCTACCCTGATGAGGCTCATGCAATTCGGCAGGCTAGTAATGTTTGGCATCTCTCCCAGCTTACGGATCAATTCATCAACGAGCAGCTTCTGGAATGATGAAGTATCTGGGCCAAAGCTCGCGACTCCGACGTCTGCTCTGGCAACTCAGTCACGTCAATCATTTCGAGGATGATGCGATAGGTGCTATCAGCTCACCGATCACAGCTTGGAGCTCTCGATCGTTTTAATCGCCAAAATCGTTGTTTTTTAACCCGCCAGCGGGCGACCAATACTGATTTCCACTGAGCAGGTGTGGGGGCTGGAGCCAAAGCAGCTAAAACACCCTCTCTCGGAGGGTTTCCCGGAAAATGATTCATCGACTGGGCCAAGGAAAAAGCGGTAAATCAAGTCAAAAATTAGGCAGGGTAGGCCTTAGCGCGGAAGCACACCGAAGGTAGACTACGCGGCTCAAAAAATTTGCTAAACCCTCTAAGAGACCGAAAGTATGTACGCCATCATCGTCGACGGTGGTCGCCAATATCGTGTTGAGCCTGGAATGGAAGTCGATGTCGATTTCCGTGATCTTGCTGCTGGTGAAGAGCTAACCTTCGAGAAAGTTCTGGCCGTAAGCGGTGATGATGGAATGAAGCTTGGTTCGCCCACACTCGACGGAGCAAGTGTCACGGCATCCGTTATTGGTACCGAGCAAGACAAGAAAATCTATATCCAGAAGTTCCGTCGCAGAAAAAACAGTCAGCGGAGAACAGGGCACCGTCAATCGCACACCCGTGTGCGGATTGAAAAAATCGCGGTGTAATCCACTCGGTGGGTAATACACCCCTCCACCTTTCAATGGCTTCCCGTCCACATGGCGGGAAGTTTTTTGATGCGCAAAGCAGTACATCAAAAGAGGGAACCCTTGATGGGGATGCCTCGATCACGTCTCGCGTAGTACCGCCGATCCATTATCCAGCTCAAACGCAGGATGCGGGTTGGCATCGAAGCTACATTCTGTGAGTGGATCGAAGCCAAGAGTCCCCAGTTCAACAAGCGGGTTCGACTCTGAGCAACAGAATTTTCGGAAAAGGTTTAGTTTGCTAATCCAACCTGCAGGAAACCCATCTCTCTGGTGGCTTCGCTACACTTAACAAAAAGCGTCTGGTCACGCAAAATACTTGACCAGGAGTAGACGGTGAATCTCCATCGATGGAGCCGGTCTTATTGGCAGCAGTGCCTACTCGTTCTCGTTTTGAATTCCGAGGATCGTTGGACTTCACGAGATTAGAAGAGTCGCTGTGTGGCCCCATCTAAAAATGCGTAAACTTTCGGCTCACAAACCCGTTTGAACGAGAGAAAACATGCTTTCGGCTCAACTGGACGACTATGAAATCGCAGAAGTGATCGGCGCAGGGACTGTTGGGACTATTTTCGCAGCGACCCATCGTGTGACCGGTGAATCGGTAGCCATCAAAAAGTTGCATCCCGGTGTTTCGCAAGATCCTTTAATCCGAGCTCGCTTCAAGCGGGAAACGGTCGTTATGGAGCGACTTCGTCACCCAAACATTGTGCGGTCGATGGGAGGGGGTGAGCATGAGGGACAGCTTTTTTATGTAATGGAGCGGCTGGATGGCGGTACCGTAAAGGACCTACTGCAAACCTCCAACGCGATTCGGTGGCCAATTGTGGTGGAAATTGGACGTCAAATTTGCTCCGCGTTGCAGTTCGCGCACAACCATGGTGTCATCCATCGAGACCTGAAACCCAGCAATCTCTTCCTCACACGTGATGCAGAAGTGAAGCTGGGAGATTTTGGAATTGCAAGAGACCTGCATAGCTCAGACATTACCTCCAGTGGCATGACAGTTGGAACTCATGCTTACATGGCGCCAGAACAGATCACCGGTGATGCAAATGTCTCCGGAAAAGCTGACCTCTACTCCCTTGGTTGTTGCCTATTCGAAATGCTTATTGGACGAACACCATTTCACGGTGCCCACTTCGCGGAATTGTTCGAGCAACATCTCAAAAAGACAGCTCCCAGAGTGAAAGAATTGGTTCCAGGATGCCCTGAGCCATTAGATAACATTATTGCCAAGCTCCTTGAAAAGTCAGCTGAGGAACGTCCATTCAATGCCCGGCAAGTTCAAGCGGTCATGTTAAAGCTTGATGAGTCGATTCAGAACCCTGATGAAGGGACGCCTCAGGAGGGTGATATTTCGGCAGCTGAAACCGCCCACCGCGGACACTTACTGCTGCAACAAGAGATCGAGCAGCAATTTGGTAACCAACCCAGGGAGATTGGGTGGAAAAAAATTGCCGTGATTCTGCTTGCACTTGCAACCCTTATCGGGGCCACCATCGTACTAGGGTTGTGAGTCTGGTGAATTTATAAGGCGCAAATTGCATGATTCAGCTGAAAACTGTTCTTCGTCGCTTACCGAATGGACTCATTTCCTGCTATCTTTCAGGGTTGCCGTCGATCGCTCCTTTGAACGTGACAAGATAGATACACCTACAGCAGTGACACAAAGACACTCAACTATGGTGATCCGTAATCCCAGTCCTGAGCGTCTCGTATACCGATTAACTCCCGTTGGCTGAAATCAAGACAGCCGCAATCTTTATAGGACACTGAAATGCTCAACCGATTTACTCTATTCGGGACTGTTTTACTACAACTAGCACTGGTCGCGCCAGCGATCGCACAAGCTCCGGAAGGCAAGACTGTGAAAGACCCACTTAGCTACTTCCTCGGCATATCAGTGGGTCAGCAGATGGGCCAATCAGGGTTCCAGCTTTCTGATCTTGATGTCGACCAAGTGCTTCTTGGTTTTCAAGATGGGATTCAAAATAAGCCACCTGCTCTCACCGAAGCGCAGTTGACTGAAGCACGCACAAAAATACAAACACTGTTGCAAGCTCGCCAACAACAAGCTCAAGCAGAGATGGAGAAAGCGGGCGCTGCCAATCGTGAAAAAGGTGTACAGTTCCTCGCCGAAAACGCAAAGAAAGAAGGCATCAAGGCGATTGATGGTGGTATCCAGTACAAAGAGCTAAAAGCAGGTACTGGTCCCTCGCCAAAAGCGACAGACACGGTACGCGTTCACTACACAGGAACGTTGATCAACGGAACCAAATTTGACAGCTCTGTTGATCGAGGACAGCCAGCAACATTTCCTCTAAACCGAGTCATCCAAGGATGGCAAATTGCAATTGCAAAGATGAAGGTCGGTGCGAAATGGATCATCTACATCCCATCTGATCTGGCCTATGGAGTGCAGGGAAGCCCATCCGGAGGCATTGGGCCCAATGAAGTTTTGATCTTCGAAGTTGAACTGCTTGGCATCGAATAACCACAGTCAAACCGATGCGATAACCGACATGCGCAGCAAAAGAGGCAGGCTATCAAGCCTGCCTCTTTTCATTTAAATGACGGACGAACGCTAATTCGCATCTGGCTGGCTGAGGGGCGGTTCGGCCTGCTCACTTTCAGAGAGACTAGGATCCGTTGGTACGTCGAGAGGCAACGCTTCACCCCCTTGGACGTTCGGCCCGTTTCGCAGCGCCTCGATTCCCTCCTCCCGAGCTCTCTGATAGTCCTGAGCTTGAATTCGACCGAACTCTCCCATCAACATCGCAAATTCGATCAATGGGAAATCCTCAGGAATTTCTTCCGAGTCGGTAACCACCATGTAGCGTCGAATGGAATCAAACAGATCTTCTGCGGTATCGTCGCTCGTCAGAAGCGGATAATCATCAAAGATTTGCTCCCAGATCGCAAAAGCTTCCTCATATAACCGAATCGACTCATCGAGTTCTGCTGCTGCATTGGCTTGCTCCGCGTCGTAGATCAACCGTCTTGCTTCAACGGTTCGCTCTTCCTGCTCTGCCAAGGCGAGCGATTCCCAATACGGATAGTTAATCTGCGTTCGATAACCTTGAGTTTTGGAAATTCTATCGTTCAGATCGTTGATTTCATCGATCAAATTAACAGAAGCCAAACGTATCGAGTCATCAGCTGCGTCGCGTGCGATCGGTTTCAGATTAGGAACTAAACCACTGAGGATTGACGGCAGGATTTCCCGCTGCTCGTAGGTCAATTCTTCCGGAGGTAATTTGTAGAAAGCCTTAAATTCCGGTGGCAAGGCTTGCTCTAATTCTTCGCGAGCCGCGTCGTAAGCCTCGCGATTTAACTCTCGAAACTTGGCGAGTTTCTCCTCACGCTGCGCATTTAGAAGCTCCAAATCCCCCAGCTTGATGGTAAACGGTGAGGTCGTCGGGATACTTCTCTGTCCGAATGAGGCCCAATCTTCAGACGCTA
Source organism: Candidatus Nitrosopumilus sp. (assembly GCA_964225475.1). Lineage (GTDB taxonomy): Bacteria > Planctomycetota > Planctomycetia > Pirellulales > Pirellulaceae > Rubripirellula. Next base: position 66,598 of record CAXQOB010000214.1, read on the forward strand.
ATTGCCAAGCGTTCTGAGCGCGCTGATCAAGAATACCCTCAGCCTCGATCGACTCAGCATGCTTGAGTCTCCACTTAGGGCCGGTCTCGTAGTAATTAAGTGGCGTTTGACGACGGATTTTGACGCCGCTGTCGACAATGTCATAGCCGTGATTTAGCCACAGGCGACCGACAAGCCAATTATCAGGCTTCTTCAGCGGCCCTCTTGCATCCGGACTGTTGACGTCAATGTTCTCATTAAGCAATGACTCGTGCAGCACGTCGTCATCTGCGAACAGCCGCCTGAATTGTTCTTTTTCATCGGACATTCCCATCTTTGCGCCGTAGAACCACCCGGTGTACCAAACCAAGCGTGTCGCATTCGTGTTTTGGCGGAGACCACGGGTCAAAAATTCAGTGCCCTCGCGAACCATCTCGTATCGTTGACGATAGTCGTCGAATTCAGTGGAAACGTTGTAGGCAAGATTATGGGCCTGATGCTCCCATACCTTATCGAAGTGCGGTTGAAGTAAAGCAATGTTGTTTAACGTTGCTTTCAATCGATCCCATTCATGAAGCACGCGGTACTCATGAGCCTTATTCCAGAGAAGCGTGGCAGCCACACCCCTGAGACCGAGTGATGCAAGCTTCATTGTTTCACTTGCTGGACTGATCTCACCAAGATCGCTCTCAGCGATGTTGTAATCATTCCTCATGACCGAGAGACGGCCACCCAGATCTCCATCACCACCTGCTGGCTGACCCAGCAGATAAAGTGGGATTAACATGGCAACCATTACGGTTAAGTAAACGAGCTTGCGCCGAAAAGACGTTGTACGATTCATGCCGCGATCTCACGCGATTTCAGGAAGAAATAACTAATGATAAATGCAAGGAAACAGTAACCAAACGTTGCAACCGCATGCCTTGCTAAAAGTGCGCCGAACACATCAAAGCCACTCGCAGCATATTCAGCAGTCGCAACCATCTTTGGAAGGTTTGGCAACGCGGTTGCGATGGCATCAAGTGAATAAATGATTCCAGCATCAACGGTCTTGATAACACTCGCAGCAGTACTGTCGACATCGAGTTGTGTAGTCATTGCATCCTGCTTCAGCAGACGAATCACTGACTCAACCGGTCCGCCACCACGCTCAATATTTGAATCGATGAAGTGACGAGTGTCGTAGATCTGCTCAGCTGAGAACCCGAGCAGCACGCAAGCCGCGGTGGATATCATTGCAACCGGTCCGCTCAGAAAAGTACTGAACATCACACCAAATGCGATAACCATCGTCATTTGAAGCCAGATCGAAGCGTAGGCTTTGGTTAGATTCCACTCAAAAGAGTTTTCTGTGGGCTGCAAGAAAACACCGCTCTGGGTAACCCCAAGGTACTGATTACGATCCATACAACGAATCACTAACTTTATCTGCCCTTGCTCATCCACAAGATCTTGAAAAACATCAAGCTGTCGCGTGACCGTTGCATCGGTGCCTTCGATCGTTAATGGCAAACCAATCTCATCGATCTCGTATTCATCAATGGGAAATTCAATTGGGTTACTCTCGATTTCCTTACTCGGATGCTTCATGGTCACTGAACCACGAATTCCAGCCTCAATATCACCCTTGTAAGACCGATAGGCTCGAAGGGAGAGATTCACGTTGATACCCTCTGGATAACGATCCGGGGTCACATCGCTGAAAGTGAACTCTGCTGCGCCGAGTGTTCCACCCTCGACATAGCCGTGCTGTATTTTCTTGCTACCGCGTTCAAGTCCGATGACACGTGCAATTCCAGAGACTCCATATCCCCCAGCTGCAATGCGTTCCGCTCCAATGTCGATACCTTCTTCTTTTGCCTCTCCGCTTCGATTGAAGAATTGAATTTGGCCGTAGGAAGGAACACGGGCTTGAAGGGCTCCGACAGGAGGACCAAATTTGAAATTATCTCCATCTTGTGTGACCAAGTGATAATGACCTCGAACTTTATCGGTCAGCCCAACACCACCCTCGTCCGCCCCGATTGTGAAAGTATGCTTGTGATTGCGAACAAAGTCAGTCTCTCCTCGCAGATCACCGTTTTCGAGCGGTTCGAGTTCGACTACTTCAAGGTGCGTGTGTCGGAGTCCACGAGTCACGAACATGTAGCTTGCTAGTCCCATCGGTACCAGCATCGCGGTTCCGACAGCGACAAAACCCAGCATTCGACCGAGAACAATTTCTGTGGGTCGCACGGGTTTGGTAACGATCGTGTAGATGGTTCGGCTTTTTATATCAGCGGGCAAGGAGAATGCACTGATGAAAAGAGCCAAGGCAAGAATGAGGTAGTTTGTCGCTGTGAGAACAAAGCTGATGTAAAGACGCGCGGGGTCATCACTCTCTGGGTTCAGGTACCAACCTGCCAAAAGCAGGACCACCATGAACAAACCAACGATGAAAAGGACACGCCTGCGAATCGCCTCCTTAAAAGCAAGCCTCGCCAGTGCGATAACTCGGCGAGCTGAGGTTTTCGGGAGATCGAAACGCAACAAATCTCGAACGGCTCTGGCAACCGCGTAAAACCCCTCACTTGGCCCATATCGATTGGCGGAATACACATATCCGACCAAAAGTCCCAACACAATGGCCAACAGTATTAGAACAATACCCTGTAGCAGCGCACTCTGAAGGAACGCATCAGGACGCATTAGCCATTCGGTAAAACTCCAGAAATCATCTGGCTGCAAAATCATTGATCAGCCTCTTCTTGTTGTTCTGGCTCGTTGCTTTCTGTTTCCTCTGACTCGGATGTCGCAGAGACACGTCTGGCACCCGGCCGCGCTTCACTCTCACGAACAATGTTGAGGAAGAGATCTTCCATGGTTGTGGTTGGATTATCGATGGAGCGTAGCGTTCCACCGTGACGCGTAATGACCTCGGCAATTTCAGCCTTTGCGTCCTCACTCAATCCCTCAGCGTGGACCTCAGTAACGTCCTGGACCTTCAAAAGATCACTCACTCGACCGAGTTCCTTCAATTCACCTTGGTGTAGGATCGCAACACGATCACACACGTCTTGAACATCTGCGAGTTGATGACTGCACAGAAGAACGGTCTTGCCACGTTCCTTCAAAGCAAGGATGAGATCCTTCATCTCTCTGGTACCGATTGGATCGAGACCAGTCGTCGGCTCATCCAACAAAATGAGATCCGGATCATTAATCAATGCCTGAGCCAAACCGACTCGGCGCGTCATCCCTTTACTGTACTCTCGTAACTGCCGATGCTTAGCACCTGCAAGTCCGACGAGTTGAAGAAGTTCCTCAACACGCTTCTTTCTCTCTGCACTCGACATATCGAACAGACGGCCATAAAAGTCGAGCGTCTCTTCTGCTGTGAGAAATTTGTACAGATAGCTTTCTTCGGGGAGGTATCCTATTTTTTCGTTTTTGCTCGTCTCACTGGCATCTTTATCGAACACCAAAACACGGCCACTGCTTGGGAAGAGCAGGCCAAGAATCAACTTAATGGTGGTGGACTTACCGCTACCATTAGGCCCCAACAATCCAAAGATTTCGCCTTGCTTCACCTCGATATCGAGAGACCGTAAAGCGTTGACTTTCTTACGACCCCAGAAGTCACGGTAGATTTTGCTGAGGTTTCGGGTTTCGATGATCACACCCGAGTCGGATGCGTCATTCGAACCATCTTGAACCGCTGCTGTTGGCTCAATTTCCGCTGATGCGGTTGAATCGGTATCCACGAGCAATGTTTCCTTCAAAACAAAAGTTGATTCTGGTGATATGGGAAAATGAGTCACTCAGGCGACCTATCTGGCCCAAAAAGTAATGCGATCCTGACGACGTCACATACGTCGCTTCGAAAGCACCATCCGAACCGAATAGGGGTGACGGTCGCACAGTTGCCCGTCAAACAAGGCAAATTCCCACAACCATTCCAGCCAATTCCAAAGTCTTTGAGGTAAAACGTCCCCATCCAACGTGGAAGGAGGCAGGATCCGCAAAGTATTTGCAACGAATGGGTCGATCTGGCTATTGGTTTACGATAGCTCACGCAAAACGGTTCAATTCCACCGGTTTTAGGCAGAATGTTGCCGAAGGAGCGCAAATGTGCTGCTTCTGTATCGACGGATTGAAGTTAAAAAGCGAAGCGGATTAACTATTGTCCTCCGACCTTTCCAAGTCGTGTCAGAAAATCACGAAGACTCGTCACTGCTGGGAGAGGCGGTAAGTATCCACCCAGAGTGAATTCCGTTGAAAACCGGATAATACGACCTTCCTTCGCAGAATGAGCTAACATTCCCGAAATCTGCCTTTAGTGGCCGTGCCGGTCGGAAGTTGTGGGATTCATTAACCTGAAATTGTCTTTCTGAGCCTATCTTGTCATCATCTTAGTCGCACCAATTAAAACATTGGTCTTTTGATTGCTTGAGCCAACCATCAGTCGAGTCGTTGCGTGAACCGGCCATCCCTAAACACTGAACATGCCGGCATCCGCTCAGAGGATTACCGGCAGGCTTTGGACTACCTGTACAGCCGCATCAATTATGAAAAGCTCGGGGTCTCAGGAGCCTCTCAATTTCCTTTTCGCTTGCAGAGAATGACCGAGTTATTCAAGCTCCTCGGCCTCGGCAGCTACCTTTATCGTGTCGGGCAGAGACCCGCCACTCCATTGATTCACATTGCGGGAACCAAAGGAAAAGGATCAACCGCAACCCTGGTTGCTGCGGCTTGCACGGCATCTGGTTTTCGAACAGGACTCTATACCTCACCACACCTAAATCATTTAGAGGAACGCTTTCAAATTGACGGCGAGCTCTGCTCTGATGAGCATTTCTCCCACCTCGTGACCAGAGTGCGAGATGCTTCCGAAACAATGGAGGCAGAACACGGAAAAGCAACTTTCTTTGAACTGACCACCGCAATGGCGATGTTACATTTCGCGATCAATGAGTGTGAAATGATTGTTGCGGAGGTTGGCCTCGGTGGCAGACTCGACAGCACAAACGTGCTCGCCTCCTCTGTCTCAGTTATTACATCCATTGGTCTTGATCACCAACATGTTCTCGGTGACACCCTCACTTCGATTGCTGCAGAAAAGGCTGGCATCATCAAGCCCAAAGTACCTGTTGTCAGTGGTGTTGAACAAATGGAGGCGAGAGAAGTGATCGAGAGGAAATGCAACCAAGAGGGCACGGAATATTTTCAACTCGGCTCCGAATTCAATTATCAATCAACCTCACTTGAAACATGGGGTTCTCACGTTGATTTCTTAGGGCACTGCTCGGAACTGCCAGCCCTCACCTCCTTCCCTCTTGCCATGGAAGGAGAGCACCAAGCAAAAAACGCGGCAGTTGCCGCAGCTTCCTTCTTTCTTCTCAAGGATCAACTTAAAAAGCAGAATACATTGCCCCGTTCTGAGCGGGTGGACAAACAACTCTCCGCAGACGCTCTAACTCACTCGTTCTCCGTCACTCAGTCGCCATGCCGCCTTGAGCGATTCAAGGCCTCCGAGGGCGTATCAGTCATCATCGATTCATCCCACAATGAGGATTCAATCCGAGCGATGGTAGACAGTTTGCTCGGTCGAAACACACAACAGCCATTGATTACGATTTTTGGAACCAGCCAAGATAAATCAGCTGATAAAATGTTGGCGATCCTCAACGAACTCCCCGGCGAGCTCATTCTTACTGAATATCAAACGAATCCGCGGTTTTTTGCGGCGAGTCAATTGCTTGAACTCGTGCCGGAGAAGAACAGAACCAAGGTATACGTCATGAATCAGCCACTGGAGGCGTGTGAAAAAGCATGGGATGATGCAAGAAAGAATCGTGGCACAATCGTCATCTGTGGATCCTTCTTCCTCGCAGCCGAAACACGCAATTGGATACGCATCAAAACCTCTGACGAATCGAGTTAGTCTGAATGATAGCCACTGGCTTGAAAGCGAACCAAGGCAAAGTGAATGGCACGACAATCGCTTTCATTTACCCGTCGGGAACCACCCAAACTACATAACGTGTATGAATGACTTTGCACTTCCGAACTGCAATTCCTTGCAACTCTGGCATGCGGCCAATACAAATGATGCGGAGGGACCAATTGAAAAACATTGCTGGAAGTGGCTTAATGAATCAGAAAAGGATCGTCTAACGCAGTTCAAGGTGATCTCAAATCACAATCAACATCTGATCGGCAGAGCCATGATGAGATGGCTGCTGAGCCCAGACAAAAGCCGATTAAGCGAAGTGCAATTTGACACAGAAGCACAAGGCAAACCGTTTGTGAAGCATCCTGCTTCCTCTAAACGACCCTTTAATCTTTCACACACCGATGGACTCGTTTTGTGTGCAATTGGCTCTTTATCGCATCATCACGTTGGAGTGGACGTCGAAAGAAGTGATCGATCAACCTCTCCGGAGCTTGCTGAACGGTACTTTTCTCCTCCGGAAATCACACTTCTCCAACAAACGACCGACGAACAAATCAAGAGGGAACGGTTCTTGCGCATCTGGACGCTCAAAGAGGCCTTCATTAAAGCAATCGGTACCGGATTGCGAACACCGCTCTCACATTTTGCCTTCAAAGACATCGAGTCAGCCAATCCAAAGATTGATTTTCTCGAACCGAATTTGGATGGCCAGCTTGAGTGGCATTTTCACTGTTTTGAGCCTCGGAAAGGATTCATTGCTTCTACAGCCACCGCCTGTTCCCCTCCTTCAAAACGTCCCTCATTGGTTAGTCGTAACTTTGAATCTGAAGTCGGAATCTGAATGGGAAATCGCTCTCATTCAATGAAACGCGACTGGGACAGAAAAGCGGCTGAGCAACCAAGCGGCAAGACAACCGGGGTTGTTGGTTGGTCAATCGCCAACTTTTTCCAAAACAACACACATGCGAACGCCTACCCCTCCATAGAGGCGTTTTTTTGAGTCGAGCGACCTCAGTGGATGGATCCCGTTCGGGCTAGCGATGGCAAAAAGCCCTGAAAACACGCAAAAGGTGCGTACGGAAGAAGTTTCCTAATTGCATCTTCGGGAATAACCAAACCTCCGATACGGTTTGTGCCGATAACACCGCGTGGAGCGGTTCTGCTAACTCGGGGGGAGTCTTTGTCGCAGACGTGACGCTGCTGCTCTCTCCGTAACCACTAGGCACGAATCGATGCCACAAAACAGGACGAACCCTTGTTGAGCGTCATTCAACTTGGGCGACTGAGGGGTGAAACAAGCCATTGAGTCCAGAGTAAGGACTCCGGAGAATTGCGATGCGACGAATATCGATGAAAAGTCAAAGTCTGAATTGGATGGCAATGGGAATTGCCATGTTTTGCGTGGGTTCGTCCTCGACTGCCATGGGACAATTCACCCAACATGCCGGGTTCACCTACTACCAAAATGATGCTTCTCCGCAGGGGCATCCTGGTTACGGCAGCCCGCATGACATCATGCAGGTAGGCTTTGCCGGTAACCTTCTTCCGCTCCTTGCCAATCCTTCACAGCCATGTGAAGCCGAACACCTCGCTGGTTGCGAGGGGGAATGCGGTAATCGCAGGGGCATGCTCGGAAACCTTCTGGGTATAGGCTCAGGTAGTGGCTGTATTTTTTGCGGCGGCAGTGCCTGCGGCGTATGCATGAATCGCCTGATCACCTTACCCGAATTATTTGACACACTCCGTCCCTACAGTGGTGCTGGCCTCAGCGCGATGCGATGGTACGATGCCTCAGCAGAGGCAACGTTTCTATCGCACAGTCAGGGCGGTGCAACAGGCGTTGCCACCACCGATGGAATCTCAGGTAACCCGGTCCTCAGTTTTTCGGACGCCGCCACAGGTGACAGCCTCAAAGGTGGCCTCCGACTCTCCGCTGCAGTCATGTTCGGACCCGGTGGTAACATGGAAGTTACCTACATGGGCGGAAATGAATGGGATCAGACGGCGACCGCTGATAGTGATCCCGCTGGCTCCGAAACGCTCTACTCGATGATCAGTATCTTCGGTACAAGTCCAAACGGCGGTTTCGATGACACCGATCGGTCGATCAGCCAAACCATCCGAGGCGAAAGCAAGTTTCATAGTGGTGAGTGGAATTACCGTCGTCGCTCGATCGGTGAATACGGGCGATTCCAAACCTCATGGTTGGTCGGATTACGCTATGTTCGTTTTGACAACACCTTGAATTACTCTACTCTCGGTGCTTTGAATAACACAATCAACTCCAGCCAACCTCGATTCTTCTCGTCGAACGACAAAGTCAAAAACAACTTGTATGGTCCGCAAGCAGGTGTTGATCTTTGGTGGAACATGCGACCTGGGATCAACCTAGGAATCGGTGTTAAGGGTGCTTGGGTTCAAAACGACGCCAAGCGTCAAACCATCATGACCGGTAACTCACTGAGTGGATTTGCGACACCGGGTACGGTCGTCCTCGAAGAGACCCGCCGTAAAGGGACCGTTCTTGGGGAATTAGAAGCTACATTGATTTACCGACTCAATGAATCATGGGCAGTCAAAGCATCGTACCACCTGCTTGCAGCGGATGATGTGGTGTTTGGAAATGTGGATGTCGCCGCAGCCCGAGATTTTGTCAGCGGAGGGATCATTCGCGAGCCAAGCTTTATTCGCGATTCGCTGGTAGTTCAAGGAGCTACCATCGGTGCCGAGTACATGTGGTAGAAGACCGGAAGGAGCGTCGAGGTTCGGTTGCAGAGCCAACTGAACCCCGAGCGTTGGTCGTGTGATAAGTTCCCCGCCACCGCGCAGGAATTTTTGAACGGCAGATGACAACAAGTTCAGCTGCCAACAAAATTTAGAGAAACAAATGGCAACGATCTTCAACAAGATCGCCGCCGCAATGAGTACATTGAAATCGACGCACGGCACGACGCTGAACGTTGGTTTCAGAAGCTTGTCTTACCCTGGGTAGGGCAAAAAGAGTTCATTGATCCACTCCACAGAGGGGTTCAATGCCGTGGCCGTTAGATGTGTTTTTGGATTGTTGGGGAACTTTGAAACAAAGAAAGCGTCCCACCCAATACGATTCGTTGACACACCATGCGGTCGAATTAGAATCGCACTCGTCTCTTTCCCATTCGCTACATCTTGCCTATTCGCCCGATTTCTGACGGGTTACGCACGGGTGGTGGTGGCTAATTGGCAAACGAAAGCGATTCAAACGACCGATGTTAATGATGTTGCGCGGATAGTTTGCAAGCCTGACGCTTGTCATTTCGCGTGCTCAACACAACTTTTCGTGAACGATTTAGCCAATTTCAATTGGCTTCACGCGAGCGATTGGTAACAAAGTTCATCCATTCAAACCAATTTGACCAATACTTAAAACGAGTTGCTGGTCCAGAAAGGTTGGCAGAGACCCTCGATGATCGAACGAAGCAAAATCAAAGCAAACAACTCCAAGCGTGATCGTGCTGCCAAAGCGAAAAAGAAACGTCGCTTGACGATGGAAGGCTTGGAGGCAAGGCAACTTCTGGCAGGCGATATCTATCTGCCCGACGTGGACTTCAATTCCTACAACGGCCCGCGAAACGTGGGTGCTGTCCAAGCGTTGCAGCTCAATGAGCGAGAACAAATCAATGAGTCAGGTAAAAACGACGTCATTGCCAAAGCCGAACTGATCCCACTTGGCAATGGACCGGGGCAGAACGACACGATCGATCTCCGTGGGGCAATGCAGTTTTCGTCGTTCACTTCGACGCGATTCTCAGCGGATATTGACACGTTCGCGTTTGATCTCGAAGCGGGTGACATTCTTGATATCTCCGCCTTTGGAACAGCCGGTACGATCGATCTGTACAATCCTGATGGAACGTTCTGGGTAGGTGCCGAGACACCAACGTCCGCCGGCACTCCGTCTGACTCTCCAATCCAGACGGTTGGCAACGCAACTCTCGCACAGGTTATTCCCACTGACGGTCGATACTTCTTGACCGTTACACCATTAGACACTTCGTCGAATTATTTGCTTGGATTGCGGACTTATCGCCCGCAAGCAGAGCAACTGCCAGTGGGTGTGGGTCAGGTAATTTTCCTTGACATGGATGGGGGTTATTACCCTCGGTCCCTCTTCGAGGATGTTGACCCCGCGACCGGCTTACCGCCTTTTGGAATCGTACGTGTTCCATCGCTTCAGGAATCTCTTCCGCTCCTCGGTATCGAGACCGCTGATACTG